>JAFXUU010000041.1 GCA_017524845.1 Oscillospiraceae bacterium | reverse complement strand
TCGGCCTCGACGGTGCCGATGAAGTAGTCCTTATAGCCCTTGGCGGCAAGCTTGGCCTGCATGTCGGCATACACGTGGTTGGAGGCGTTCTCGGTGCCGTGGCCCATGAAGCAGATGGCGGTCTCCCCGTCCAGATACTGCCTGGTGCCCTCGGTGATGGCCTTGATGACCACGTCGTAATCCTCGTCCGTGGTCAGGATTGGGGCGCCCAGAACGATGGTGTCGAACTTGTCCTCGTACTTTTTCAGCTCGTCCTGAACGTCGGTGTACTCATAGCCGTTCATCAGATGGGTGGGCTGGACCAGCAGGTTCTTGACCCCGTTGGCGACGGCGCGGTCCAGGGCCTCGGTGATGTCGTCGATCTTCTCGTCGTCGCGGCGATAAACGTGATCGATGATGATGTTGGCGGTGAAGCCGCGGCGCACGCTGTAGCCGGGGAAGGCCTTTTCCATGGCGGCCTCAATGGCGCCGATGGTGGCTACGCGGCTGTCGTTGAAGCTGGTGCCGAAGGAGACCACCAGGACCTCGGTCTCGCCGATGCCGTCCTGATTGCGGGGATTGTCCAGGCTCGCGTCGCCGGTGGTGAAATCCTCGTCCTCCTCGGCCTCGTCCACCAGGGCGGTGCGGGTGGCCTGGTCGTAGTGGACGTAGAAGCCCAGGGCCTGGCCCAGCTCGCGGAGCTGGAAGAAGTTGAAGCCGCCGATGTTGTAGGCGGTCAGATCGTCGCGGACCTCGCCGTCGATCACGACGGCCTGGACGCTGGGCGCGGCGGTGGCGCTCTTGTCCTCGCCGAGCTTCAGCTCATCGCCCTGGGTGGTGGTGTACGGCACGCCGGTGGTGATGATCATCTGCTTCTTCGCCGAGTCGTAATCCACGTTGAACTGGCTGTTCGTGCCGTTCAGGAGGGCGGCCAGATCGCGGAGCTTGAAATAGTTGCGGCCGTCGATGTTGTACTTCTCGCAGTCCACGGCGACGCCGTTCACCTTCAGGTTCTGGTTGCTGAGCACCGTCGTCGCCGCGAAGGCGGTCGCGCCGAGACCCAGCACCAGGACGACGGCAAGCGCCAGCGCCAGGATTGCTTTTGCGGGGAATCGTTTCATGTCTTTTCCTTTCCTTTCCTTCCTAACATCTATCTTTTCACGCAAAAACAGGCTGCGGGCATATAAATACCCGCAGCCGTATCTCTGCGCAAATCGACACTTGGGCCCATAGTCCGTGGGGTACGTCATCCAGGCTCCGGCAGGTCTTCTGACTCGCGCCTCATAACGATTCCGCATTCCCTTCCCGGCATGACCGGTGGGCGGCTTTCGCCTTCGATGCGGACTCTCGGCGCTCACAGCGGCGGTCCCGTCCGGGATTTGCACCCGGTTCCCGTATTCTCCCCGCGCTGCCCTTCGGGCACGGCGGGGCACCTGAGCCTCTATTCTGTTTTGATTACATTTATCTTACAAAGAGTATCATTCGCTTTGCGGTTTGTCAAGCGCAACCGTGCGGCAAATCCGGCATTTTCTTCGGCTGCTTCCACCCGTCGGAACCCCGGGGCATGACGTGGCCGCCGGACACGGAAATGCCCGGCGGCCACGATGCATATTCAACGCTTATTCAGCGCTGTTCTTCCCTTTTTTCCAGAAGGGCGACCTCCTGCACGCCGTCGTACTTTTCCACCCGGACCTCGATGAGCTCCCGCCTGGAGGTGGGGACGTTCTTCCCCGTGTAGTCCGCCCGGATGGGCAGCTCCCGGTGGCCCCGGTCGATGAGCACGGCCAGCTGGATGGCGGCGGGCCTGCCCCGGCGGATCACCGCCTCGATGGCGGCTCTCGCGGTGCGCCCGGTGTAGAGCACGTCGTCCACCAGGACCACGGTCTTCCCCCGGACCTCGAAGCCGAGGCTCCCGGCGGCCACGCTGGGCTGTTCCCCCAGCTCGCTGAGATCGTCCCGGTAGAGGCTGATGTCCAGGGCGCCCAGGAGGGGCGCTTTGCCGGTGATCTTCTCCACGTTCCGGGCGATCTTCTCCGCCAGGACGGCGCCCCGCCGGTAGACCCCCACGACGCAGAGGCCCTCGCAGGGAGCGTTCCGCTCCACGATCTCGTGGCTGATGCGCATCAGGCTGCGCTCCATGGCCCCGGCGTCCAGAAGAACGGCTTTCTGAACGTACACGGCCCTTATCTGTGGATGGAGGTGTTGATGCCGGTCATATCCGGGCCGTCGTTGAGGTTGTTCCAGTTCCACTCGCGGCCGCCCAGGAAGACGGAGGAATTCATGTCGTTGGAGAGGTAGATGAGGATGGCGTCGGGGAAGCGCATGCACATGTCGTAGAAAAACTCCTTCATGGCCATCTCGTTCACTTCGCCGTCCCTGGTGATGCCGTATTTCGCCTTGACCTTGTCCAGCTCCTCGTCGGTGGCGACCAGGTAGTCCCGGGTGAACTTGTAGCTGCGCTCGTCGAAGGGCTCGCCGTGCTTCATGTGGCCGGGGATGACCACCTCGGCGCCCAGGGCCTCCATCTTGTCCAGCGCGTCGATCCACTTCTTGCGGCCGTTGGCGCTGACCTCGCAGGTGAAGGGATGGGCGTTAGAGAACAGGACGTCGGAGCCGATAACGGTGCTGATGGAGGGGACCCAGACCACGGTGTTGTACTGCAGGTCGCCCCAGACCTGGGGGAAGACGATGATCTCCTCGCCCTCCAGCATGATCTTGTTGTCCTTGGGCAGGGGGGTGAGCTTGGGATACCGGTCGGCCCGGCAGAGGTTCACCTTGCCGATGATGCTCTCCCAGTGCTCCACCTTGTCGCCGAACTGGGCGTCGATGGTCTCGATGTCCTCCTCCATGGCGTAGCAGACGGTGTCGGGGAAGGCTTCCTTCACGTGGCCGATGCCCCAGTAATGGTCGGGATGGGCGTGGGTGGCGAAGACGGCCGTCAGGTTCAGGTTCCTTTCGCAGATCTCGGCGATGACCCGGTAGGCGTTGGAGCGGGTCCACTGGCAGTCGATCAGGACGGCGTCCTTCTCGCCGAAGATGAGGGTGCTGACCACGTTGAAGCCGGCCTCGTCGGAGATCATGGCGAGGGTCTTCAGCTTTCCGGGGCCGTGGGTGTTGAGGCGAACTTCCATACTCATGTTCGTGATTCTCCTTTTTCAGTTATCCGGGCTTGCGCCGCGTTGTGGGATGGTTTCCTTTCCGACAGTTTATCATAGGCGATTGCAAAACCGCAAGCCTTATATTATAATTATTCTCAGAACGGGAACCGTCTGAAGGAGGTCCGAACCATGTATACGTTCCGTCCGGCAACCGACCGCATACGGAAGCTGCGGGAGCTCATCCGCGACCGCGTCATCCGCTACGACGCCGAGCGCCTGAAGATCGTCACCGAGGCGTATCAGGCGAACGAATATCTGCCCCCCATCCTGAAAAGGCCCCTGGCCTTCAAGGCCCTCTGCGAGAAGATGACCGTGCTGGTGGAGGATTTCGAGATCATCGTGGGCAACAAGGGCCCCCATTTCTTCTCCAGCCCCCAGTATCCCGAGTGGGGCATCTCCGACTGGCTCATGGAGCCCATCGAAAACGGGGAGTGGGAGCTCCGGGAGGACGGGCTGTACCACAATCCCGACTCGGAGGAGCTGCGCAACACCATCAGCTATGAGGACTACCAGGTCCTGAAGGAGCTGCTGCCCTGGTGGGAGCACCGGAAGGTGGGCACCGTGGCGGACGCCTGGCAGCCCCGGCACCACGCGGAGCTGAAGCGGCTGAACGTATCCAGCTATGTGGACGGGGGCGGCATGGGCCTCATCGCCCTCCCCGCGGGGCATCTGGTGGCGGGCTATGAAAAGATCCTCCGGGTGGGCTACAGGGCCATCCGGGATCAGGCCCAGCGTTGGCTGGACGAGCACTACGGCAACCTCATGGGGGAGGACGTGGAGAAAAACAGCTTCTACGAAAGCGTCCTCATCACCTGCGACGGGGCCATGACCCTGGTGAAGCGCTACGCCGCCGCCTGCGCCGACAAGGCTTCGGCGGAGAAGGACCCGAAGCGGAAGGCGGAGCTGGAGCGGATGGCCGAGGGACTTCTCTGGCTCAGCGAAAACCCGGCGAGGAACTTCCGGGAGGCCGTGCAGGGCACCATGATGTACCAGGTGATGATCCAGATCGAGAGCGTGTTCCCCTCCCCCGCCCTGGGCCGCTTCGACCAATACACCTGGCCCTATCTGAAAAAGGACCTGGAGGAAGGGACCATCACCCTGGACGAAGCCCAGGAGCTGGTGGACGCCTTCTTCCTGAAGGCCAACTGCTTCTACGGCGCGGGCCCCGCCAAGCTGGTGAACACCACCGGCATCGGCAACACCTATCAGCACACCACCCTGGGGGGCGTGGACCCGAAGACCGGGGAGGACGCCACGAACCCCGTCACCTACATGGTGCTGGAGACGGTGGGCCGCCTGAAGCTCCACGACCCCACCATTTCCCTGCGCTTCAACAAAAACAGCCCCGACAAGCTGTGGGAGATCGCCCTGGAGACCTCGAAGCTGGTGGGCGGCCTGCCCCTGTATCAGAACGACGAGGTCATCATCCCCTCCCTCATGAGCGAGCTGGGCATGAGCCTGGAGGACGCCAGGGACTACGGCATCATCGGCTGCCAGGAGATCGTCTGCTGCGGGAAGGACTATCCCGCCCCCAACGGCATGCATCCCCCCCACGCCAGCGTCTGGTGGGGCGGCATCCTGAACATGGCCCTCAACAACGGCGTCAACCCCTTCAACGGGGAGCAGGCCAGCGTCACCACGGACTATCTCTACAACATGACCTCCATAGAGCAGGTGAAGGACGCCATCGCGAAGATGGCCCATCACGTGATGCGGATGTTCATCTCCACCAACAACTACGCCGAGAGCATCAGCCAGCACTGCGCCCAGCAGGCCATCCTCAGCATCTCCATCGACGACTGCATGGCTAAGGGCAGGGACGTGGTGAACGGCGGGGCCCGCTACAACTCCTACGGGGGCACGGCCACCGGCCTCGCCACCGTGGCGGACAGCATCTCCACCATCAAGTACATGTGCTTCGACAAGAAGCTCATCACCACCCGGGAGCTATACGACGCCTGGATGGCGAATTGGGAGGGCTATGAGCCCCTGCGCCAGCGCATCCTCAGCGAGGTCCCCCACTACGGCAACAACGACCCCTATGTGGACGAGGAGCTGAAGTGGTGCGTGGAGCTGTATTACGACTGCTGCCGGGAATGTCACTCCACCCGCAGCAGGGTCTACAAGGCCGGGCTCTACGGAGCCAGCGACCACGTGGCCCAGGGCTACATCACCTTCGCCACCCCCGACGGGCGGAAGACCGGCACCCCCATCGCCGACGCCATGAGCCCCGCCCAGAGCCGGGACAAAAACGGGCCCACCGCCGTGTTCGAATCCTGCTGCGTGTTCGACCACCATCACTACATGGGCGGCATCGCCCTGAACCTCCGGCTCCACCCCTCGGTGCTCAGCAACGACGAGGGCATGGAGAAGGTGCGGGACATGACGAAGGAATATTTTGAAAACGGCGGCCTGGAGGTGCAGTACAACGTGGTGGACACGGACACCCTCCGGGCGGCCCAGCGGGACCCGGCGCAGTATCGGGACCTGGTGGTGCGCATCGCGGGCTACAGCGCCTATTTCGTCGAGCTGGGAACCGACCTGCAGAACGACATCATTTCCCGGAACGAGAACAAATTTTAGTCAACGCGAACCCGCTTCGCTGGGCTTCGCGTTGAGAAGGATCACACTCCGCTCCCCGCAGGCCCCTTTGGGGCCCACAGTCCGCTCCGTGAGAAGTATTTTCTGCGAGGCGCATGTCCTCGCAGAAAATGATCCCACTTTATTCGCGCCCGCGGGCGCGAACTCTGCGAGGCTGTTTTAACAGTCTCAGCAACGAATAATGAAGGAACAGATATGGAAAAGACGAAACGCCGCTTCGGCGACCGGAAGGACGGGACGCTGCTGCGGGACCTGGACTCCATGCATTTCATCGTCCCGCTGCTGTATCCCAACCGCTGCGACAACGAAGCCTACATCTCCGAGCGCATCGATCTGACGAATCTCAGCGCCTATCTGGACAGGAAAAACGCGGACGGGCCGAAATATCCCCTGAAGCTGTTTTACGTGATCGTGGCGGCGGCCGCCAAGGCCTGCCAGCTGCGGCCGAAGATGAACCGCTTTATCGCCAACAAGAACATGTATCAGCGAAACGAGCTCACCGCCGCCTTCGTGGTGAAGAAGGAATTTTCCGACAACGGGGCCGAGGCGCTGGCCAAGCTCCGCTTCGAGCCGGAGGACACCATGGACAGCATCCGGGAGAAGATCGTGGCCCAGATCACGGCGGGCAGGAGCGAGAAGGCGGATTCCTCCACGGAGAGCATGGACATGTTCAACCGCATGCCCCGCTTCCTCTCCAAGTTCATCGTGTGGGTCATCACCCGCCTGGATATCCACGGCCGGGTCCCCGCCTCCCTCATTGAGACGGACCCCTATTACTGCACGGTGGTGCTCACGAACCTGGGCTCCATCAAGCTCCACGCGGGCTACCACCATCTCACGAACTGGGGCACCAACTCCGTGTTCCTGGTGGTGGGCGAGCGGAAAAAGCGCCCCTTCTTCGGGGAGGACGGCAGCTGTGAGATGCGGGATTCCATCGATCTCGGCCTCACGGTGGACGAGCGGATCGCCGACGGATATTATTTCTCCAAGACCGTGCGCCTGCTGAAGAAGCTGCTGGAGGAGCCGGAGCTGCTGGATAAGCCGCTCGGGGAAGACGTCGAATATTAGGGTTCTTTGCATGAGAGCCTGTTTGAAAGGACTGCCGAAGATGAAAAAAGCCGCGCTGATCCCCGCGCTTTTGCTGCTCCTTGCCCTCTCGGCCTGCGGGCTTCCGGGCAAGGCCTCCCCCACTCCCGAGCCGACCCAGCCGGGCCGGGGCGAGACCGTCACCACCGCGCCTCCCGCCTCTGCGGAGCCCACGGCGGAGCCGACGCCCAAGCCCACCCCGGCGCCCGCCCCCACCTTCGAGCCCGCGCCGGACAGCGGAGAGGCCGGGATCGTCACCATACCGGAGGCCACTCCGGAGCCCGGCGGCACGTCCGGCGATGCGTCCGGCAGCACGTCCGGCGGCGCGTCCGGCGGCAGCACGTCCGTCACGCCCCCCGCCGGCGGCTCCGTCCTCGCTTACGGGTCCTTCCGCAGCGACACGGAGACGGCCCTGAACCTGGTGGCCGACTGGACCATCGAAGCCACCGGCGACGAGACGGCGAAGATCACCGTCGTCCTCTCCCTGGAATCCTACAGCCTGGACGTGGGCGAGCGGCGGGGCAACACCCTCACCTTCAACGGCGAAAGCTATTCCTTCATCACCGATCCCGTGGAGATCGACAGCGGCTTCACCAAGACGCAGATCTACGTCTGGTCCCGGGAGCTGAGCCGGGAAAGGCTGAGCTTCGACCTGAGCGTGGTGTGGAACATGAAGGGCAGCTACAGCGGGAAGGAATTGGAGACCGTGGAGCTCAGCGGGAGATACGAATATCAGTGAGCGCATCAGACGAAGACGCTGAACGCTCTTCGGACTTCCCCGCTCGGACGACGTCAGGCTTCACCCGCCATGAGAGCGTGTCGACAAAGTGTCGACACGCTCTCATACTGTTCTCGTATCGGGCTTTTTTCGCAATAGTGAAGATACCATCTGAAGCCGTCACAGGCTTTTGGATACCATCTGCGGATCGTTGATCGCATTATCGAGCAAGCGGCTCAGGCACCCCGTGTAGCCCTTGCCGGTCGCTTTGGCTTTCTCCAGCGTCTCCGGAGAGATGCGGAGCGCGACCACCGGCTTCACACGCTGAGAACGGCGGTTCCTTGCGATGGCTGCCATTTCCGCATACTGTTCCAGCGTCAGCTCAGGCGCGTCCTCGTCGGGGACCGCAGGCATGGAAGCGGCCAGCTCGATCTCCCGAATCTGCGCTTCCGTCGGCTGCTGTCCCGGATGAATGACGGTGCGAACGATGTTTTCATTCTCCATAATAGATCTTCCTTTCCGTCGGAGTCGCCAGGCGGGCAGAAATCAGGCGCGCAGCCTCGCCCCGCATTGTGTATACGACATACAAAATGCCTTGCACACAGCCAAGCACGATATAGCGGTCCTCTTCCAGACTGTGCAGCTTATCATAGTATTCTATCCGCTCCTCATCGGCAAATACCAGGGCCGCAGTTTCAAAGCTGATACCGTGCTTCCGAATGTTGATCTGATTTTTGTTGTCGTCCCATTCGACCAGCGTTTCGCCAATATTTGTCCTCATAGTGCAAGTATAACAAAAAGTATTACGTCTGTCAAGCGACAGTCCTGATCCGAGGAACGCCGTCGCATTTGCAGGACAGGAGCCGGCAACGGTTCGGTCCTATCGTATGATACCGAGACCGAAGGGAGGCAGCCTCTTTACGAGGCGCCTCCCTTCGGCGGGTTTTTGACAGACTGAGCTTCCCCCCGGGGGAAGCCGGGACCGGTGCGCTTACTCCTTATCGATGTGGGCGACGATGATCCCCGTGCAGGTGACGATCACCAGGCAGAGGAAGGGGATGCCGACGATCAGGAGGTTGGCGGCCCAGTCCGGGGAGAGCTGGCCCGACAGGTTCGGCAGCAGAAAGAAGGCGGCGACGGCGACCGGCAGTCCGACGGCAAAATACTTGAATACCGTTCTGTAGTTCACGGCTGCCTCCCTTGCTTCCGCTCAGAGCTTCACCTTTTCGCGGACCTCCTCGATGCCGAGGCCCCGCTCCCGGGCGATGCGGGCCAGGTCCTCGTATTCCGCCTTCCTGCGGACGACGCCCCAGCCCTCGGAGACCTTCACCCGCACGGGTCCGAACTCCGTCTCCGCCGTCTCCGCCCGCCGGCGGAGGGTGCTCCTGGCGCAGCGGACCTCCCGGACCCCCAGGGTGGTGGTGTGGCGGAAGAGGACGCCCAGCAGCTCTTCCCGCTTTGCCAGGGTGCAGAGGGTCACCAGCAGGACGCCGGGCCGGTTTTTCTTCATGCCCAGGGGCACGGTGTAGACGTCCAGGGCCCCGGCCTCCCACAGCCTTTCCTGGGCGTAGCCCAGGGCCTCGGGGCTCATGTCGTCCAGGTTGCAGCGCAGCTCCGCCACGTCCTCCGCGGCGTCCTCCGTCTCCCCCAGGATGGCCCGGACGCAGTTGACTGCCTCAAAGTCCTTTGTGCCCATGCCGTAGCCGGTCTTCTCCGGGCGCAGCACCGGCATGGGGCCGAATTTCTTTACGAAGTGCCGCAGCAGGGCGGCGCCGGTGGGGGTGCAGAGCTCCCCCCGCACGCTGCCCCCGTAGATGGGGACGCCCTCCAGCAGCAGAGCCGTGGCCGGGGCCGGGACCGGCACCAGCCCGTGGGCGCAGCGCACCTGACCCGCCCCCACGTGGACGGGGGACGCCAGCACCTGCTCCGGGGCCAGGAGATGCATCAAATAGCACACCCCCGCCACGTCCGCCAGAGCGTCCATCGTCCCCAGCTCGTGGAAGTGGATCTCGGTGACGCTGACGCCGTGGACGCGGCTCTCGGCCAGGGCGATGGAATCGTACACCGCGCGCACGTCCGCCTTCACCGCCTCCGGCAGGTCCATATGGGAGATGAGATGGCCGATCTCCCCCATGCCGCCGTGGGTGTGGCCGTGGCCGTGGTCGTGGTCGTGCCCGTGCTCATGCTCGTGCTCGTGGTCGTGGTCATGGTCGTGCCCGTGCTCGTGCGTGTGTTCGTGCTCATGCTCGTGCTCATGGTCATGGTCATGCTCATGGTCATGCTCATGCTCATGCTCATGCCCGTGCTCGTGGAAATGTTCGAAAAACGCCGGGTCTTCCTCCTCGCCGTGCCAGCGGACGGCCATGTGGGTGCCCTGGACGCCGCATTTCACGCTTTTCTCCGGGATCACGCTGACGTCGGGCAGCAGGCGGTTCATCTGCTCCAGGAAGGAGATCTTGTCCGGCAGCAGCTCGTAGAGGGCAGCCATGAGCATGTCCCCCGCCGCTCCCATTTCACAGCTCAGATACAGGGTCTTCATTTGCTTTTCCTCCCCATGTGGTTGATCATGCCGGCCAGGTAGCCCGCGCCGAAGCCGTTGTCGATGTTCACGACGCTGACGCCGCTGGCGCAGGAATTGAGCATGCTCAGCAGCGCCGCCAGGCCCCCGAAGGAGGCCCCGTAGCCCACGCTGGTGGGCACGGCGATCACGGGACAGTCGGCCAGACCGCCGACGACGCTGGCCAGAGCGCCCTCCATGCCCGCGATGGCCACGATGGCCCGGGCCTGCATCAGCTCCTCCGCGTGGGCCAGCAGCCGGTGGAGGCCGGCGACCCCCACGTCGTAGAGCCGCACCACCCGGTTTCCCAGCACCTCCGCCGTCAGCGCCGCTTCCTCGGCCACGGGCATGTCGCTGGTGCCGCCGGTGGCCACGACCACAAACCCGTCGCCGTCCGGCGCGGGAAGGCCGCCCACGATGCCGATCCGCCCCATTTCGTGATAGTCCAGGGGCAGGGCCTCCGAAACGAGGGCCGCCGCCTCGGGGGACATGCGGGTGATGAGCACCCGCTCCTGGCCGCCCGCCAGCAGGGCTTTGGCGATATCCCGGATCTGGACAGGGGTCTTCCCCGCGCCGTAGATCACCTCCGCCGTGCCCTGGCGGAGGCCCCGGTGCAGATCCGGCTTGGCGAAGCCCAGCTCCTCGAAGGGCTCCAGCTTCAGCTTCAGCACCGCCTCGTCCACGGTGACGGCGCCGCTGCGCACCTGCTCCAGCAGGCCGCGCACGTCCTTCTGTTCCATCTATCTCCCCTCCAGATCCAACAGCACGGTATCGAACCAGGGGCGCAGGGCCTCCCGAAGCTCTTCGGCCCGCCCCGCGGCCGCGCCCAGCTGGGCCTTCGGCAGCTGCAGCTTCGCAGCCCCGTGCCAGAGGCGCACCCGCAGGTCGCTGAAGCCCATGGCCCGCAGGGCCCCCTCGGCCCCCTCCACCTTCGCCAGCTTCTCCGCCGTGATGCTCTCCCCCGTGGGGACGCGGGTGGCGAGGCAGGCGTAGGCGGGCTTATCCCAGGTGGGCAGCCCCGCCTCCCGGCTCCGGCGGCGGATCTCCGCCTTGGTGAGGCCGCAGAGGCGCAGGGGCGAAAGGACGCCCTGCTCCGAAAGGGCCCGCATGCCGGGCCGGTCGCCCGCCTCGTCGGAGGCGTTGGTGCCGTCCAGCAGCAGGTCGTACCCATCCCGGGAAGCCCGCTCCCGCAGGGCGGAGAGCAGGGCCGTCTTGCAGTGATAGCAGCGGTCCGCCGGGTTCGCCGCCACGGCGCTCAGGGCGAGGATATCCTTCTCCACCCACACCGGCTCAGAGCCCAGCAGGCGGCAGACCTCCGCCGCGTCCTCCCGCTCGAAGGCGGGCTGGAAGGCCGTGACGGCGCAGTAGGCCCGCACGTCCCGGCCGTATTTCAGCGCGGCGTAAAGGAGATAGGTGGAATCCACGCCGCCGGAAAAGGCGATCGCCGCCCGGGGGTGTTCCGTAAAAAACTCACGCAGATCCATGCCGCGCCCTCCTTTCAAAAAAACAGCCGCCTGCCACGCCGGCACGGACGGCTGCTTTGCTTCAGAATAACAAAATCATGCAAAAATGTCAATCGTCAAAAAGGGGCAGGCCCAGGGCCTCCCGCTGGGCCCGGAGGAAGGCCCCGTGCTGGGCGTTGTCGTCGGTGATGAACTCGAAGGTGAGGTATTCCGGGGCGATGCGCTCCATAATGAGTTCCCGGACACCCGGGGCGGTGAAGGGCAGGTGCCGGTCCACGGCGTAGGCGTGAGAGAACATCTTCCAGCTGCGCTCCCGGTAGCTGAGCCCCGGCTCCGGGGGCTCATTCATCATCTTCTTCGCGTATTCCCCGGTGATCGACTGGTTCAGATGGACGCCCCGCACATATCGGCAGAGCTCCCCGTGGGCGTCCAGCAGGCGGTTTATGTAGGCGACGCCGTCTGCCTCGTCCTTCAGCTCCAGCTCGTTATGCAGGAGATGCCCCGTGTCCAGCATGATCCCCTTGTTGGGGTATTCGATGCCCTCCAGGAGCCGCCGGGTGATCTCCGGCCGGGTGAAGCGGAGGCCGGGGAGCCAGAGGTTCTCCAGCAGCAGGGCCGTTTCCGTGTCCGGCGCGTCGGCCAGGGCCTCGTTCACGAGCTCGCAGACAGCGTCCGTCACTTCCTCGTCCGTGTGGCGGTAGCGCCGGGTGAAGGATTCCTCGATCCCCGCGTCGGACACATGGTAGACCATGTACGCCGCGCCGAAGCGGCGGGCCAGGGCAAAATCCCGGCGAAACTCCTCCACCAGGCGCTTCGGCTCCAGGGTCCCGCCGAAGGAGGCGCGGGCGGTGTCCAGGTCGCCGTATTCCCGCTTCAGGGCTTCCTCGTCCCGCCGCCAGAAATCCAGCCAATAGTTATGATTGGACATATGGAAGCCCACGACGCGCTCCGGCGGGATGACGGCCCGCTCGTCCTCCCCGTAGTACATGAGCTCCACCCCGTCGAAGCCCCGGATGAGCTTTACCAGGTCCTCCCGGGTCCCGAAGCGATCCAGGTCCTCGGGGCTGGTGGTAAGATTGATGCTGAGCTTCAAAGCGTGATCCTCCCCTCCGGCAGCGCCGACAGGCTGTCGAACGCGACAGGCTCCGTGAGGACGGGCTTCGCAGCCCAGGAGGCTTCGTCCAGACGGACGATATAGCCCCGGCCGTTCTTCACGAACCAGTCGTAATAATCCTTTTCCGGGACTGCGCAGCGGCTGAGCAGGGCCATCACCGTGCCCCCGTGGGCGGCGATGAAGACCTGCTTCTCCCCGGCGGCCACGGCCTTCCGGGCCAGGGCGTCGAAGGCGGCGAAGACCCGGTCGATGAATTCGGGCATGCTCTCGCCCCCGGGGCACTTCCCCCGGCACATCCCGTCCACCCATTTCTGATACTCCGGGTCGCCGGTCATCTCCTCGTAGTTCTTCCCCTCGAAGACGCCGAAGTCCATCTCCCGGAAGTCCGGCACGGGGACGCGCTCGGCGTTGGGAAAGCAGAGTTCCGCCGTGCGCACGGCCCGCAGCATGGGGCTGACGTAAACCTTCCGGACGCCGGGCAGGGTCCCCCCCGCCAGCAGCTCCGCCTCCCCCTCCGGGCAGAGGGGGACGTCCGTCCGCCCCTGGTAGCGCCCGTCCTGATTCATGCTCGTCTTTCCGTGGCGCAGGATCAGTATCTCCATGGCTTCACCCCTTGATGACCGTGGGGATGCCCGCCACCAGGCGCACCACCTTCTCCGCTTCCTTCGCCAGACGGCAGCAGAGGCGGCCCGTGGCCTCCCGGCCCAGCCGCCGCTCCTTCTCCAGGGGGATGACCCCGGAGCCCACCTCGTCGCAGACCACGACCTCCTTCTCGATCAGCCGGTCGAAGAGGGCGGGCGCGCCCTCCGGGTCCGGCATGGTCAGGTCCTGGAGGTTATAGAGGACGGGCCTGTCGTCCAGCACCCCGTCCGCCACGTCCCCGGGCCCGTAGCCCAGGGAGGCGACGTAATCCCGTTTCCCGGAAGCCCGGGCGCCGATCACAAGAATCACAGAAGCACCACCTTTTTCAGGATGACGCAGCAGGCGAGCATCACCAGCTCCGCCAGCTGCAGGAAATAGCCGGAGAGGTCCCCGCTCATGCCGCCGAACTCCCTGGCGCTGAGCCGCTTCATCCACAGGGCCGTCAGGAGTCCGCCCAGGACCATGGCCCCGCCGGGAAGGGGCTCGGCCAGGACGAGGCCCGCCGCGCAGAGGACCAGCAGGATGAGGAGGATGGCCACGGCGGACTTTTTGTCCGCGGAGAGGGTGAAGGTGCGGAGAAGCCCCTCGGCGTCGTTCTTCGGATAGACGAGGGAGATCGTGCCGCTGAGGATGCGGCTGAACACGTGCATCAGCCCCAGGAGCAGGACCGTCCTCCCCGTGGCGGGCAGCTCGGAAGCCAGGGCCGCATAGCCAAGGAGCCAGCAGCCCAGCATGATGATGGCGAAGGCCCCCGTGTGGGAATCCTTCAGGATCGCCCGCTTCTTTTCCGGAGAAGCGTGGGATGCCAGGGCGTCGGACACGTCGCACCACCCGTCCATGTGGATGCCGCCGGTGACGGCCACGGGCAGGAGGGTGAGTCCCGCCGCCCAGAGAAGGGGGCCGAAGCCCAAAAAGGCGCTGAGAAGCTGCCAGACCCAGAGGGCCAGGCCCACCGCCGCCCCCACCAGGGGAAAGGCGCAGAGCATCCAGCGCATGTTTTCGTTCTTCCATTCGATCGTGGGCATGGGGATGCGGGAGAACATGCAGAAGGCCATGACGATGCTTCGGAGGGCGTTCACAGTCCTTCCCCCTTCAGGAGCAGCGGGATGCCGCAGACCAGCTCGTACACCGTGTCGAACTCCGAAGCAAAGGCCGCGTTCAGCCGCCCCAGGGCGTCCACGTAGCGGAGGGTGGAATCCGAATACGCCTCCGCGTCGGAGCCCACGTCGTTGGTGACGAGGATGAGGTTGTCCGCCTTCTCCGCCAGGCTGCGCACCTCCCGGAGGATCTTGTCATAGGGGTCGCGCTCGTTCCCCTCGTCGTCGAACATCTCGTTGGCCGTGAGGTTGCAGAGACACTCCAGCAGCACCGTACCGCCCCCGGGAAGCTCTATCTTCCCCACGTCCGTCTGGCTCTCGATGGTCTCGAAGCCCTTGGTGCTGCGCATGGCCCGGTGCCGGGCGATCTTCGCTTCGCTCTCCGCGCCGTAGGAGCGCATGGTGGCCACGTACCACCGGGGCAGGGGGAACTTCATCACAAGGCTCTCGGCGAAGGTGCTCTTGCCGCAGCCGGAGCCTCCGGTGAGCAGAATCTTCATTTCAGATCCACCTCGTACGCTTCCATGCCGATGTTCTCGAAGGTGACCATCCCGTCGTAGACGGCCAGGGCCATGTCCAGCAGGGGCAGGGCCGCCACGGCCCCGGTGCCCTCCCCCAGGCGCAGGCCGGCGGTGATGAGGGGCTTTACGCCCAGGACGTCCAGCACCTTTTGCGCCGCGGGCTCGGCGGAGACGTGGGCCGCCAGCATGGCGCAGCGGCTCAGGGGGGCGATGCGCTGGGCCGCCAGGGCGGCCACGGCGCTGATGAAGCCGTCGATCAGCACGGGGACGCGGTGGATCGCCCCGCCCAGGAAGGTCCCGCAGATGCCCGCGAGATCCAGGCCGCCCACCTTGCTCAGCACGTCCAGCCCGTCCGCCGGGTCGGGCCGGTTCACCGCCAGGGCCCGCTCGATGGCCGCGATCTTCCGCTTCAGGCCCTCGTCGCTGAGACCCGCCCCCCGGCCCGTGACCGCCGCGGGCTCGCAGCCCAGGAAGGCGGCCAGCATGGCGCTGGAGGTGGTGGTGTTGCCGATGCCCATCTCCCCGGTGGCGACGATGCGGCAGCCCCGCGCCTTCAGCTCCCCCACCAGGTCGATCCCGGTCCGCACCGCCTGCTCCGCCTCCGCCCGCGTCATGGCGGGGCCCCGGGCGATGTTCCCCGTGCCCCGGCGGACGTGGCAGTCCCGCACGCCCGGGGCGGGGGCGATCATGCCCATGTCCACGGGGATCACCTCCGCGCGGGCCACCTGGGCCATGCGGCAGACGCTGGAATCCTGCCTCGTCATGTTCCCGGCCACCAGGGCGGTGACCTCCTGCCCCGTCTGGGTGACGCCCTCGGCCACCACGCCGTTGTCCGCGCACATGACCAGCACGGCGCGCCTGTCCAGCTTCACCCGGGGGTCCCCGGTGAGGCCCGCGATCTGCACCACCGCGTCCTCCAGCAGTCCCAGGCTGCCGATGGGCTTGGCGATGCCGTTCCAGTGGTCCCGGGCGGCCTTCATGGCCCCTTCGTCCGGGGGCGCGATGCGCCCCTTCAGATCCAAGATGTCCATATTACCCTCTCAGAAATCGGTCGGTTTCATATGCCGCGGAATACCGGCGGCCTCGCAGAGTTCGCGGTGAAGGATCTACCTTTCTTCCCGGAAGTAACTCAGCCCCAACGCGGCGGGAGGCTGGTTCTCCCGCTTGTTGCGGACGCTGGTGAGCACCAGGACGACGATGGTCATCACGTAGGGGAGCATCTTGTAGAGCTCCTTCACCGCGCCCACGCCGCCGGTGGGAAGGATGTTGTTGATGCTGAGGATATAGAGGCCGCCGTAGAGGATGGAGGCCAGCACCCCCGTGTCCGGACGCCAGATGGTGAAGATGACGAGGGCGATAGCCAGCCAGCCCCGGTCGCCGAAGGCGTCGTTGGACCAGACGCCGCTGGCGTAGTCCATCACGTAGTAGAGGCCGCCCAGCCCGGCGATCATGCTGCCGATGCAGGTCGCCAGGTATTTATAGCGGGAGATGCTGATGCCCGCCGCGTCCGCCGTGGCGGGGTTTTCCCCCACGGCCCGGAGATGGAGGCCCGCCCGGCTGCGGCGCAGGAAGATCCCCGCCGCCAGGGACACCGCCACGGCCACGTAGGCGAGAAAGCTGTAGCTGAGGAAGACGGTGCCGAAGGCCCCCAGGGAGGAGGCGAAGGGCAGGGTCCTGCGGAAGCAGGCGCTGGTGGCGCTGAGGGCCAGGGAGGCGACGCTGCTGCCGCTGGTCTTGATGAGATAGCCCCCGAAGAAATTGCCCACGCCCACGCCGAAGGTGGTGAGGGCGAGACCCGTCACGTTCTGGTTGGCCCGGAGGGACACGGTGAGGAAGCAGTAGATGAGGCCCATGAGGAGGCTCCCCAGGAGGGAACAGACGAGGGGGATGGCGACGGCGGCAAAGGCGTTCACCTGCTCCGGCGAGGGCAGGGAATGCTCGTAAAGGAAGGCGCCGACGACGCCGCTGATGGCCCCCACGTACATGATGCCGGGGATGCCCAGGTTCAGGTTGCCGGATTTCTCCGTCAGGGTCTCTCCCGTGCTGCCGAAGAGCAGGGGGATGCCCTGCTGCACGGCTCTGGAAACATAAAAGGCAAGGGTCTCAAGCATTGCTCCCGCCCTCCTTTTCTCCGCCGGTGCGGAAGCTGATGCGGTAGTTGATGAAGAACTCGCTGCCGATGATGAAGAAGAGGATGATCCCCGTGAGGATATCGCCGAAGGAATGGTTCAGCCCGAAGTTCTGGGCGATCTGGCTGCTGCCCCGGCTCAGGAAGGCCAGGAGGAAGCTGGTGAGCACCATGAAGATGGGGTTGAACTTGGCGAGCCAGGACACCATGACCGCGGTGAAGCCCCGGCCTCCGGCGGTGGTGGTGCTGATGGTGTGGTCCGTGCCTCCCACCAGGAGCAGCCCGCAGACGCCGCAGAGGGCGCCGGACAGGAGCATGGTGCGGAGGATGACCCGCTCCACCTTGATGCCCACGTAGCGGGCGGTGCGCTCGCTCTCCCCCACCACGCTGAGCTCATACCCGTGCTTCGTATAGCGGAGGTAGGCGTAGAGCGCCACGGTCAGCACCGCCACCACGATCACGTTCAGCAGGTATTCCCGCCCGGCCAGCACCGGGAACCACCCGGCCTGGGTGTTGGGGTTGATGATGCCCACGATGCCGCTGCCCTTCCGGTCCCACACGTTGCAGAAATAGGAAACGAGCTGGATGGCCACGTAGTTCATCATCAGGGTGAACAGGGTCTCGTTCGTGTTCCATTTCGCCTTGAAGATGGCGGGGATCAGCGCCCAGATGCCCGCCGCCGCCAGGCTCGCCAGGATCATCACCGGGATCAGCAGCCAGCCGGGGAGCCTGTTCCCCAGGTAGAACATGCAGGCCGCCGTGGCCAGGCCCCCGATGAGGACCTGCCCCTCGCCCCCGATGTTCCAGAAGCGCATCTTGAAGGCGGGGGTCACGGCCAGGGAGACGCAGAGGAGGATCGCCAGCTCCTGGAGCAGCACCCAGAATTTCCGCACGGTGCCGAAGGAGCCCTGGATGATGGTGACGTAGACCCCGATGGGACTGACGCCGGTGAGGAGCGTCGTCACCAGGGCGCAGACCGCCAGGGCCAGGATAATGGCCGCCAGGCGGATGCCCCAGGACTGATACCAGGGGAGGGCCGCCCGCTTGGAGATGTGGAACAGAGGGGTCCCCTTCATTCGCTCTTCCCTCCTCCCAGGCGGGTCATCATCATGCCCACCTCGCGCTTCGTGGTGCTCCTGCCGTCCACGATGCCGCTGACTTTGCCGCCGCAGAGCACCAGGATCCGGTCGCTCAGCTCCAGGAGCACGTCCAGATCCTCGCCCACGTAGATGACGGCGACGCCCTTCTCCTTCTGGAGATTGATCATATCATAGATGGTGTAGCTGGCCCCGATGTCCAGGCCGCGGACGGCGTAGGCCGTGAGCAGCACCTTGGGGGCGGAGGCGATCTCCCGGCCCACCAGCACCTTCTGCACGTTGCCGCCGGAGAGGCGGCGCACCGGCGTGGCCACCCCGGGGGTGCTGACGGAGAGCTCGCTCACCACCCATTCCGCCCGGCGGCGGGGAAAGCTGCGGTCCAGGAAGGGGCCCTTGCCCCGGCGGTAGGACCGGAGGGCCATGTTGTCCGTCAGGTCCATGCTCCCCACCAGGCCCATGCCCAGCCGGTCCTCCGGCACGAAGGAGAGGCTGATGCCCATGTCCGCGATGGTCAGCGGGTCCTTGCCGATGAGCTCCTCCCGGCTGCCGTCGTCGCCGATGTAGCTGATGGAGCCCTTTTCCACATTCTGCAGGCCCGCGATGGATTCCAGCAGCTCCTTCTGGCCGCTGCCGGAGATGCCCGCGATGCCCAGGATCTCCCCGCTGCGGGCCGTGAAGCTCACGTCCTCCAGCTTGAGGATGCCGTCGATGCTCCGCACCGTCAGCCCCTTCACCTCGATCCGCGGCTTCGGGTCCTCCGGCTCGGGCCGGTCGATATTCAGCGTGACGCTGTGGCCCACCATCATGTTCGTCATGTCCTGGGCGTTCGTGTCCTTCGTCAGCATGTCGCCCATGAACTGCCCGTGGCGGAGGATGGCCACCCGGTCGGAAAGGTCCTCCACCTCGTGCATCTTGTGGGTGATGATGACGATGGCCTTCCCCATGTCCCGCATGTTGCGCAGCACGGCGAAGAGCTTGTCCGTCTCCTGGGGGGTGAGCACCGCCGTGGGCTCGTCCAGGATCAGGATGTCGGCGCCCCGGTAGAGCACCTTCACGATCTCCACCTGCTGCTTCTGGCTGACGGACATATCGTAGACCTTCTGCTGGGGGTCCACCTCGAAGCCGTAGGTATCGCAGATCTCCCGGATCCTTTTCCCCGCGGCCTTCAGATCCAGCTTGCCCTTCTCCGGCAGGCCCAGCACGATGTTCTCCGCCGCGGAGAACACGTCCACCAGCTTGAAATGCTGATGGATCATGCCGATGCCCAGGTCGAAGGCGTCCTTGGGCGAACGGATCACGACCTCCCGGCCGTCCACGTAGATCTGCCCCTCGTCGGGGAAGTAGATGCCGGAGAGCATGTTCATGAGGGTGGTCTTGCCGCTGCCGTTTTCCCCCAGCAGAGCCAGGATCTCCCCCCGGTAGATGTCCAGCCACACCTTGTCGTTGGCCTTCACGGGACCGAAGCTCTTGGTGATGTCCCGCAGCTGCACCGCCGCCTGTTTTTCCTCCAAGCCGCGCCACTCCCTTTCTCGCCGCGCATGGCGGTATTCAGAGAAATACATTGTATTATACATGATTTTCGCGGTATGGGCAAGAAAAAGAAGAAGCGCCCCGAAATTTCTTCGGGGCGCTCGGGTCGGAAATCAAACTCTGTTCTTCCGTATGCCGGAATCTGAGAGCAGTCGCGCCTGCGCGGCTGCGAACCATTCCGGCACATAAGGACGTTGTCAGCCGTCGATGATGGTGATGCCGTCGATGTTCAGATCGAAGGCGGGGGCGGAGCGGTAGATGCTCTCCTGGAACTGGCCGCCGGAGATGACCTCGGTCTCGCCGGTGTAGTCGCCCATGTCGTGGATGTCCGCGGCGTAGCTGGAGAGCTTCTGGCCGCCCACGGTGAAGGCGTCGGTATCGAAGACCTTGACGGTGCCCGCGATCAGGGCGGCCTTCACTTCCTCGACCTTCTCCTTGGTGCCGGGAGCGGCGGCCTTCTCGTTGATGGGCAGGAGCTCCACGGCGCCGTTGGCCAGGGTGCCGGTCCAGTCGGCCGCCAGGCGCTTGCCGGCGGCGGTGTCCACGATCATGGTCTGCATGAAGGGCACCCAGTTGATGCGGCTGGAGACGATGTAGGTGTTGGGGCAGGCGGCCTCGGTGGAGCCGTTGTAGGAGACGTTGGGGATGCCGGCGGTCTCGCAGGCGGTGGGAGCGCCCATGGAGTCGGCGTGCTGGCTGATGAGCTTGCAGCCCCGCTGGATCAGGGTGTTGGCGGCTTCCTTCTCCAGGGCCTCGTCATACCAGGAGTTGGTGAAGGTGACCTCCATGGTGGCGGTGGGGCAGATGCTCCGCACGCCCAGGAACCAGGAGGTGTAGCCGCTCTTCACCTCGGCGTAGGGGAAGGCGCCCACGTAACCCACCAGGGCTTCGTCGGCGGAGAACTTGCCCTCCTCGATCATCTGGTTGAGCTTCATGCCGGCGGCGACGCCCGCCAGGTAGCGGCCCTCGTAGATGTTGGCGAAGGCGTTGTGGTAGTTGGCCAGCTTCTCGGTGTGGGCCTTGGTGCCCGTGGCGTGGCAGAACTGCACGTTGGGGAACTTCTTGGCGGCCTGGATCATGAAGTCCTCGTGGCCGAAGGAGTCGGCGAAGATGATGTTGCAGCCGTCGTCCACCAGCTCGGCGGCGGCGTTGTAGCATTCCTGGCCCTCGGGGATGTTGGTGCGCAGGACGTAGGGCACGCCCAGGCTGTCGCAGGCGGACTTGGCTGCCTCGATGAAGTTCTTGTCGTAGGTGGAGTTTTCGTCGTGCAGGAAGATGAAGCCGACCTTCACCTTGGCCAGCACGTCCGCCAGATCCTTCTTGGCGGCGGCAGCGTCGGCGGCGGCGGAGTCGTTTTCAAATTCCAGGTCGGAAGCGGCGGCGACGGGGGCGGGGACCTTGACGTCGGCGGCGGGCTGAGCGGCGGACTGTCCGCCGGACTGCCCGGCGGGCTGCTCCGCGGGCTTCTTGGCGCAGCCGGCGAAGAGGCCGACTGCCAGGATGAGTACGAAGGCGAGCGCGATGAGCTTCTTCATTTTTCTGTCCTCCATATCCTTTCGTTTTTGTGATTACGAAATATAAAAAGAGGAGACCCCGTCTCCCCTTTTCAGCAGTTGAGGGCGGAAGGCCCGCGCCTTCCGCCGAATGCCGATAGTCCGGCCGTTTCCGGCGGCCGGGTAGAGACTTCAAAACCAGATCTTTTGAATTATACCGACGATATCGACCGATATTCGATTGTGCGCTTCAGCAGAACTCGATGCCGCCTTCCTCGCTCATGGCCCGGATGCGGGCCAGGGACTCCACCCGGACGCCCCGGCCCCGGATGAGCTCGCCCCCGGGCTGATACGCCTTCTCGATGGCGATACCCGCGCCCACCACCTCGGCCCCGGCCATCATGGCCAGGTCCAGCAGGGCGCTGAGGGCGGCCCCGTTGGCCAGAAAATCGTCGATCAGCAGCAGCCTGTCCTCCGGGCCGAGATAATCCTTCGACACGATCACGTCGTAGACGCGGCCGTGGGTGTAGGAGCGGACGGAGGTCCGGTAGACCTCGCCCGCGATGTTTTTCGTCTCCGTCTTCTTGGCGAAGACCACCGGGCAGTGGAAGGACTGGGCGGCGATGCAGGCCATGCCGATGCCGGAGGCCTCGATGGTGAGGATCTTGTTGACGCCGCACCCGTCGAACAGGCGCTTCCATTCCCTCCCCATGGCCTCGAACAGGCTCACGTCCATCTGGTGGTTGAGAAAGCTGTCCACCTTCAGCACGTCGCCCTCCCGGACCCTGCCCTCCCGGCGGATCCGCTCCTCCAGCAGCTGCACGAGCTTCGCCTCCTCTGAAACGGAATCAGCATATCACAACCGCCGCCGCAATTCAACACTCAATTCACACTTTCGACGCCCGCCGCGGCGGCCCCGGGGAGAGGGGGGCTCAGCCCTTCCCCTTCTTTTTTCGCCGGAAGATCAGCTTCCGGAAGACGATGAGCTGCATGACGGCGAAGAGGGCGACGAGGATGAGCAGGGTGACCCAGCCCTTGACGACGCTCTGGGCCGCCACGGGCAGGAGCAGGAGCATGGGGAAGCCGAAGACGATGGCCCAGGGCTGGTGATACACGATGTTGTCGCTGGCCTGGGTCTCGAAATTGGGGTCCATCTCCCGGAGGAGGATAACGCCGGTGCTGGCGGTGCCGGTCTGCATGCCGTAGAGGCTGAGGAAGGCCTCGTGGGGATAGCCCGGGAAGACCCGGGGGCAGAGGAAGCGGAGATAGAAATAGGTGACGACGGCCCCGGCCACGCAGATGATGCTCAGCGGCACGATGAACTTCCGCTCTGTGAAGGCGGAGAGGTTGATGGCCGCGATGGAGGCCACCACCATCAGGTCGAACATGAAGCCCGCGATGCGGTTCTGCATGAAGACGTTGGTATACTCCCTGCGGATCACGCCCTTCTTTCGGAGGCCCCGGAGGATCAGCCTCTCCAGGATGGCGAAGACGGTGCCGAAGAGGAAGTTGAAGCCCCAGATCAGGGGGCGCACGGTGTTGAAGCCGAAGCTGCCCAGCTTCCCCGTCTCGATCAGGAGGTCGATGCCCTTCATGAAGAGGTAGGCGGCGATGTAGGCGATGAACACCAGGGCCAGCTGCACGGTGAACTTGTCCATGGATTCCGCCAGGGGGATCTCGTTTTTCCCGCCGTAGTGCTCCTTCGTCAGCTCCTCGCTCTCCTGGAAGCCGCTGCCCGCCGCCTTCAGGATCCCCCTGCGCCGGAGGCCGTTGAGGTAGACGACGCCGCCCACGCTGGCGGAGATGAAGCCCATGGCCGCCACGGTGAGGCCGAAGCTGGTGCCGCCGGTGAAGCCGTAGAGCGCTTCGTAGTTGTGGCCCCAGTTGTAGGCCTGGCCGGGGCCCTGGCCGTAGCCCATGGGCAGCAGCAGGCCGGAGGCCCAGAAGCTCTTGAGCAGATAGTGGCACGCGAGGGAGATCACCAGGCCCGCCACGGCCTGGATGAGGTAGCCGGAGACCACCGTCGCCCCCGCGTCGAAGGCCCCGGAGCGGCTGCGGCTGTCCTGCTTCTTTTCGATGTTCCGCAGGGCCATGGCCACGAAGCCCAGGCCCAGGCCGTGGTAGGTGAGCATTTCCAGGGTCACGGTGGGGATCAGGGCCCTGCCGCTGACCTCCTTGTAAATGAAGGATACCAGCAGCAGCAGGAGGCCGCCCAGCACGGAGCTGGGGATCATCAGCAGCCGCAGAGGCCGGATGGTGTTGCGCAGGGTGTTGGCCGCGATCATGGCCGCGAAGAGATAGAACATCGTGACGATGAA
Organism: Oscillospiraceae bacterium; assembly: GCA_017524845.1. Taxonomy (GTDB): domain Bacteria; phylum Bacillota; class Clostridia; order Oscillospirales; family Oscillospiraceae; genus UBA1774. Next base: position 13,510 of record JAFXUU010000041.1, on the reverse strand, counting down.
GGCCCAGACCTGCCCGTCCCAGAAATTGATGCCCGTAGTCATCGGTCGTTTCCTCTAATCTTCCTGTCTGTTTTGTTCGTCGTGTGTCTTCGGATCATTCCACGGTGAAGGCGAGCTCCCGCTCCGGCCCCAGGCCCCGCACCCGGAGCTTCCCTTCGCCCTTTTCCCCGGTGCTGCGGAGCCACACGCCCGCGGCGCCGCCCCGCAGGGGGACGCAGTCGGGGCCGATGAGCTCCAGAGGCCCCTCGACCTCCAGCCGGAGGGCGTCGGCGGCGTACCACAGGCGGTTCCCGTTCTGGTCCTCGGCGGTGATGCGCACCTCGCAGGCCGTCCAGCTCCCCTCCTCCCGGAGGACGGAGGCGTCCGCCTCCAGGCGGAGGGAGACGCTGTGGACGCTCTCGCAGACGACGGTCTTTAGGACCTTCCCGTCCTTCACCGCCTCGAAGCGGTAGACGGGGCCGCCGGACCGGGGCCAGGCCCAGCGGGCGCGGAGCTCCTCCGCCTTCTCCGGCGTGACGCCCCACTTCCGCTTCAGGGTGCGGAGGAGGGTCCCCGTCTCCCCGTCCCGGCTTTGGGCGGCCCAGAGCTCCCGGAGAAGGGCGGCGGCCTCGGGGCTGAGCTTCTCCTTTTCCGCCAGCTCGGGGCCGGAGAAATCGTCTATGCGCACGGGGGGATGGGGCAGATGGGGGAAGGCCGCCCGGTCGGGCAGGAACTCCCGCAGGAGGACCCCGTCCCGGCTGAGCCGGACGGCGTCGGCGTTGGTGAAGGCCCAGACCTCCGTGAGCTCCGAGGCCGGCCAGTCTCCCTTATCCAGGGTCCCGCTCAGCTCCAGCACGCAGTCCCCCTCCGCCTGGGAGGCATAGACCGCGGCGGCGGGCTTCGGGTTGCGGAACATGTCCATAACGCCGTGGTAGCAGATGCGGTCGCCGCTGCCGAAGTTCTGGTGGGTGTTGTAGTCGAAGGCGCACCAGCCGATGCAGCCGGAGAGGCCCTCCCGGGCATACATGGCGTCCAGCACCCGGGCGTGGCGCAGGGCGTGGGCCAGGCGGTGAGGCTCGTCGTCGCTCATCTTGGTGGGGAACATGTGGCCGTTGTACTCCGTCACGAGATAGGGAGCGCGCAGGTCCGGCACCACGTCCTCCTTCCGGGCGAGGCCGGGATTGTCCCCCCGGTGGATGAAATCGTTGTAGGTGTACACGTCCTCCAGCAGCCGGCTCTGCCGGAAGCAGCGGACGCCCCCCGTCTGCCGGGTGGGGTCCAGGGCGCGGGCCCGCCCGTTCGTGCGCCTGTACAGCCCGTCGTCGTCCGGGGATTCGTTGATGCGCACGCCCCAGAGGATCACAGAGGGGTGGTTCCGGTTCTGGGCCACCATGTCGTCCACGTTCCGCAGGGCCTGCTCCTTCCAGGCCTCTCCGCCGATGTGCTGCCAGCCGGGGATCTCCGTGAAGACCAGGAGGCCCAGCTCGTCGCAGCGGTCCAGGAAGGCCTGGGACTGGGGATAGTGGGAGGTGCGCACGACGTTGAGGCCCAGCTCCCGCCGGAGGATCTCCGCGTCCCGCCGCTGCACGGCGTCGGGCATGGCGTAGCCCGCGTAGGGGAAGGACTGGTGCCGGTCCAGGCCCCGGAGGACGAGCTTTTCCCCGTTGAGCCAGAAGCCGTCGGCGCGGAATTCCGCGTCCCGGAAGCCCACCCGCAGGGTTTTTTCGTCCAGCGCTTCCCCGTCCCCGTTCAGGAGGGTGACCGTCAGGTCGTAGAGCACGGGGTGCTCCGGGCTCCAGCGGCGGACGCCGGGGCAGTCCAGGCGCAGGGCGCGGCGGCGGCATTCCTCCGGCTTCACCGGCAGCCCCGCCGGAAGGGGCAGCGTGCTCTCCGCCGCCCGGTCGGGGCTCACCGTTTCGGAGGCGATCTCCTTCTCCCCGTCCGTGAGCTTCAGGCGCACGTAGGGAGCGCCGCCCACGTCCGTCACCTCCGCGGTGAGGGCCGTCCCCTCGGTGTGCGCGAAGACGTCCGCGATAAATTCCGGGCCGGTGAGGCTCAGACGGCAGCCCCGGTAGATCCCCTGATAGGTGAGGTAATCGATCTCGTTGCCGAAGGGGGGCTGGTCCAGCTGCTCCCGGGAATCCAGCTCCAGGGCCAGGACGTTTTCCCCCTCCGCGGCCAGGGCCGTCAGCTCCACGGTGAAGGCGGTGTAGCCGCAGGCGTGGGTCAGGAGGGTGACCCCGTTGAAGACGAGGCGGCTGCGCTGGGCCGCCCCGTCGAAGGTGACGAAGAGCCGCCGCCCCTCGCCCAGCGGGGGCAGGCGGAGCTTTTTCCGATAGCCGGACAGGTACTGATAGTCCCGCTCCTCGGAATAATTATAAGGCAGCATCGTCCCCGTGTGGGGCAGGCGGACGGTCTCCCCCTCCCCCTCGCCCTCGAAAAAGGCGGGGGACGGCTCCTTCAGGTATTCCCAGCTCTCGTTGAGCGGTATGCTGTGGGTCATGGCGTTCATCTCCCCAATGTCACTTCCGAAACCGTTTCCACGGTGTAATGATCCCGTTCGAGCAGGGCCAGCAGCGGCTCCGTATCCCCGAAATCCCCGTCCAGCAGGAGGTCGCAGCCCCCGGCGGCGGCCTCCAGGGTCCGCCGGCAGCCGGCCAGGTCCGTATGGGGCGTCCCGGGGGAAGCCAGGCAGAGCCCGGCGCTTTCCGCAGCCCGCCGCGTCCCCTCGTCAAGCTCCGTTCCGGCCGCCAGGAAGGAGGCGGCCATGGCGGTGTCCCGCAGGGCCCGGTGGAAGGCCGGGTATTCCTTCTCCGGGTCCTCCCGAATGAGAAGCCCCAGGCTGCAGCCGCTCCCCAGGATCCGCCGGGCCAGGGCGGCGTGGGCGTAGAGCTCCTCCGCGGTGCAGAAGAAGCAGGCGCTCGTCCCGTCCAGGGCGTCGAGCACTTCCCCGCTCCCCCCGTTCAGGCCCAGGAAGCAGAGGCGCACGCGCACGCCGCTGCGGTCGATATCCGGGGTGGGCGTCGCCGTGGGCGGCGGGGTGGGCCTGGCCGTCGCCGTGGGGGTGGGCGCGGGCGTCGTCTCCGCGGGCGTGGGGGCGGCCGTTTCCGCGCTGAGATACTGGTTCAGCCGGGTCTCCATGAGGGAGGACGCGGCGCTGAAAAACTCGTCGTCGCTCATGGCGCTGCCCTTGGTGATGCGCACGATATGCCGCCCCTCCCGGCGGATGTAGGAATAGCCCAGGCCGAAGAACTCCGCCACGAAATAGGCGGGCACGTAGGCCGTGTCGTTGACGTAGAGGGCGGCGTAGCGGTAGCGGGTATCCTCGTTGTCGTAGCTGTCCCCGGCGCTCATGTCGAAATAGAGGATCTTCTCCCCGTCGGAGATCAGGACCATCTGGGATTCCCGGGAATAGTAGGCGTAGGTGTCCAGGGCGCGGTTGTTGAAGAGGGTGCCGGGCACGTAGATCAGGCTGGAGTAGATGACGGGCATGGTGGCCGCGTCCAGCTCCAGCAGGGTATTGTTCACGGCGGTGAAAAACACCGTGTCCTCCGCGGCGATGGGCAGGGCGGCAAGCCCCGCCAGCAGCGCCGCCAGCAGGAGAAAGCAGATCCAGCGCTTCCGGTCCATAGCCCGCCTCCTCGTGTCCGGGCCTCAGGCCCGGTTCAGCTCCTGCAGGGATTCGTCCAGGCGCTCCCGGCGGAACTGGTTGCGGTAAAGCTCGTAGTAGCGGCCCTTCTTAGCCATCAGCTCCTGATGGCTCCCGGATTCCAGGATGCGTCCGCCGTCGATCACCAGGATGCGGTCGGCGTTCCGGACGGTGCTGAGGCGGTGGGCGATGATGAAGCTGGTGCGGCCCCGGAGGAGCCGGTCCGCCGCCGCCTGGATGCGCTGCTCCGTCTCCGTGTCGATGGAGCTGGTGGCCTCGTCCAGCACGAAGATGGCGGGGTCCGCCAGGATGGCCCGGGCGAAGGAGATGAGCTGCTTCTGTCCCGTGGACATGTTGCTGCCCCCCTCCCCGGCGTCGCTCTCATAGCCCTTTTCCAGCTTTTGAATGAACTCGTCGGCCCCCACCACCCGGGCGGCCTCCATGACCTCCTCGTCGGTGGCCTCCAGGCGGCCGTAGCGGATGTTTTCCAGGATGCTGCCGGAGAAGAGGTGGGGCGTCTGCAGCACGTAGCCCAGATTGCTCTGGAGCCAGGCCTGGCTCCGCTCCCGGTAATCGACGCCGTCGATGCGGATGCAGCCCTTCTTTGGCTCGTAGAAGCGGCAGGCCAGGTTGACGATGGTGGATTTGCCGCCGCCGGTCTCCCCCACCAGGGCGATGTTCTCCCCGGCCTTCACGTGGAGGTCGAAGTCCTCCAGGACGACCTCCCCCTCCTGATACCAGAAGGAAACGTGGTCGAAGTCCACGTCGCCCCGGATCTTCTCCCAATTCTCCTTTTTCGGATGGAAGAAATCCCCGTACTTCTCCAGCACCTCCGGCCTGTCCTCGATCTCGCTCTCGCTGAGAAGCACGTCTGCCACCCGCTCCGCGGCGGCCTGGCAGGACTGGAACTCCGCGAAGATCCCGGCGAAGTTGCGGATGGGCTCGAACATCATGTTGCCGATGTTGATGAAGAAATTGAGGGTGCCGATGGTGAGGACGCCCCGCTGCACGCCGTGGCCGCCCGCGATGAGGATGAGGCCCGTCACCAGACTGATGACCAGGCTGGCCAGGGGCATGTAGATGGCGGAGATGGTGGCCGAGCGCATGGAGGCCCGGAACATATCCCCGGTCTGGACGTTGAATTCCTCGTTGTTCAGGGCCTCCCGGTTCAGGGTCTTGCTGGTCTGGGCGCCCATGATGCCCTCGTTCACGGAGGAGGTGATGATGCTGTTGAGGCGGCGGGTCACCCGCTGGTAGTGGAGGATCTTCTTCTGGAACCACACCGACAGCAGGGCCACCACGGGCACCGCCGTGACGGTGATGAGGGCCAGCTTCAGGTCCACGGCGAACATGGCGATGAGGCTCGCCGCCACCGCCATGATCCCCCAGCCCAGGTCGATGCAGGTCCAGGAGACCATCTCCGTGATGCGGGAGACGTCGTTCGTCAGGCGGGAGATCAGGTGCCCGGTGCTGGTCTTGTCGTAGTAGCTCAGGCTCATGCTCTGGAGCCGGGTGTAGGCCGCCTTGCGCACGTCGGCGCTGAGGTTCGCCTCCAGGCGTCCGGCGCAGCGGCAGTAGATCAGGGTCAGCGCCGCCATGAGCAGCTGCAGGCCCAGGGCGGCCAGGGCGAAGAGCCCCAGGTGCTCCCGGCTGCCGGGGATCATGAAGCCGTCGATGGCCCAGCGGGACATGAAGGACATGGCCGTGTCGATGATCCCGGCCAGCATGCCCCCGCCCATGATGATGAGGAAGGCGCTCTTCCGGGCGGCGGCGAAGCGCAGGATGGTGCGCCAGGTCTTCGGGTCGATCTTCCGGCCCTCGTAGCTCTTGTCCTCGTTCACGCCGGCTCACCCCCTTCCACGGCCGCGCTCTGGATCTCGCAGGTGTGGCGGTAGATGCCGCCGGGGATGGCCATGAGCTCGGCATGGGTCCCCTCCTCGGCCACCCGGCCGCCCTTCAGCACGAAGATCCGGTCGGCCTCCATGAGGGTGGTGACCCGGTGGGAGATGATGATCGTGGTGACGCCCTGCCGCCGGGCGCGCAGAGCGTCCCGGATGGCGGCGTCCGTCTTCGTGTCCACGGCGGAGAGGGAATCGTCGAACACCAGCAGGTCGCTCTCCCCGGTGAGGGCGCGGGCGATGGCTACCCGCTGCTTCTGCCCGCCGGAGAGGGTCACCCCCCGCTCGCCCACCACCGTGTCGTAGCCCTCCTCGAAAGCCATGACGTCCTCGTGGACGCAGGCGTCCTTCGCGGCGGCCTCCACGGCCGCCCGGTCCGGCTCCCGGAATTTCACGCCGATGTTCTGCAGGATGCTCCTGGAATAGAGGAAGGGCTCCTGCAGCACGATGTTGATGCGACTGCGCAGCCAGCTCTTTTTGATCTCCCGGATGTCCCGGCCGCCGATGGTGATGCTGCCGCCGCCCACCTCATAGAGGCGCTGCAGCAGCAGGGCCAGGGTGCTCTTGCCGGAGCCGGTGCCCCCCAGGATGGCCACGGTGCTGCCCCCGGGAATGTGCATGTCCAGATGGTCCAGCACGGGGGCCGAGCCGTAGGAAAAGCTCACGTCCCGGAAGTCCACGTCCCCCCGGAGGCCGGGACAGTCCCCCGCCTCCAGGCCCGTCTCCTCCTCGGCCCGGAAGATCTCCTCCAGACGGCCTACGGCCACCAGGGTGCGGCTGAACTGGCTCAGCACCCGGCCGAAGCCCCGGAGGGGCCAGAAGAAGGTGTATACGTAGCTGAGAAACACGGTGAACTGGCCCACCGTGAGGCTGCCCCGCAGGGCCAGGAGGATGCCCGCCGTCAGCACGGCGGCGAACTCGATGCCGCAGAGCAGGTCCAGGGCCGCCCAGAGGGAGGCGAAGGAGCCGTTGACGCGCATGAGCATCCTCCGGTTTTCCTCGTTCGCCTTGTTGAAGCGCTCCAGCTCGAAGCCGGAGCGGCCGAAGGCCCGCACCACCCGCACGCCGGTGACGTTCTCCTGCATCACCGTGAAGAGGCGGCCCTCCGCCTCCTCCTGCTCCTCCAGCAGCCGGTTGATCTTCACGTGGAAGAGCACGCTGACGCCCGCCACCGGGATCACCATGCCGATGGTGATGAGGGCCAGGGTGACGTTGATGGTGAACATGACCGCGGCGCCTACGGCCACCATGAGCACCGTGCGCACGAATTCCAGCAGGACGCCGGAATTGAAGCGCCGGATCGTATCCACGTCGTTGGTGGCCCGCTGGATCACGTCCCCCGTCTGGGCGGCGGCGTGCCAGCGGAAGGGCAGGCGCTGGATGTGGGCGTAGAGCCGGTCCCGCAGGACCCGGACGCTTCCCTCCCCCGCCCGGGTGTTCAGCCGCGTGCGGAGGAAGCGGACGACGCCGGAGAGCAGGGTCATGCCCAGCATGGCGGCCGCCATGACCCACAGATTCCGGCGGATGTATTCCACGCCGCCCACCATGGGCACGAACCAGCGGAAATACCACGCCACGTTCACCGGCTCCGAGCCCAGCACGGAGTCGATGGTGATCGACAGCACCAGGGGGGAGATGAAGCCGACGACCAGCTCCGCGAACATGAGCAGAAAGCTCAGCAGGATGGGCACGCGGAAGCCCTTGGTATAGCGAAGGAGCGCGCGGACGCGTCCTTCAGCCCGGGGCTGCATGGAAACGCACCTCTTTTCGTCACAGGAAATGGGATCGCTTGAAATTCGATCAATGGGATAGTATACCGGAAACCGCCGGATTTTGCAAGAGCGGGTAAGGGGGGTCCCAATTACCATTTGTGTTGGTGGAATATGACTTCGGCAGAATGACGGACCGCGCCTCTGCCTTCCCCTGGGGGAAGGTGGCGCGAAGCGCCGGATGAGGGGCGTTTGCGGCAGCAAACGATGGGCCGTCAGGCCCATTCGCGTCTTAGGCCAGCCTGGCGATCATCGCCCCTCATCAGTCAGCCGCCTTGCGGGAGACGGCGTCTGCCAGCTTCCCCCAGGGGAAGCCAAACGCTGCGGCGGGACGGGGGCTGCCCTCATCAGTCGCCTCCGGCGACAGCTTCCCCGTTGGGGAAGCCAGGGGCGCTTTTCAGCGCTCTCCTGTCGCCCGGCTGTGATCAAAAGCATTTTGGGGCAGAAGATCCCTTCTGCCCCAAAACCCGGCAACTATTCCTTATTTTTATTACCTATTACTTGACGATCGCGCCGTACTGCTCGTCCGTCAGGCTGCAGTGATAGAACAGCTCGAAATACCGCTCCACCTCCGCCCGGAGATCATAGTCCGCCTGCTCCGGGTAGAGGAGCTTCAGGGACCAGAGGATGCCCAGGTAGCGCTGGACGGAGGGCGGGAAGCCCATCCAGTTGAAGGGGCCGAAGGGCGCTTCGGCGTAGCGGCCCTCCCGCACGGCCCGGAGCTGCTGCCAGACGGGGTCGTCCCCCACCCGGTCCGCCACGGAGCCGTTGGCGAAGATGATGAAGTCCGGGTCCCAGAGAAGGATCTGCTCCATGTCCGTCTCGTTGCCGGTGCCCTTGCTGCTGGGCTCGTCCAGCACCGCCAGGTTGTCCCCGATCAGGTCCACGACCTCCCCGTGGTAGGACCCGGCGGCGATGACGTTCAGGCCCTCCTCCCCCAAAAGGTAGAGGATCCTCGCCCGGTCCTCCCCCACGGCGGCCATGATCGCCTCCGCCCGCGCCCAGGTCTCCTCGCAGTAGGACGCCAGCTCCTCCGCCCGCTCCTCCAGGCCCAGGAGCCCGCCCAGGCGGCGGTAGGCCTCCGCCATGGTGCCGGTGGAGGCGTCGATGTGCAGGAAGGGGATGCCGGTCTGCGCCGTCAGGCCGTCCAGGTCCTCCGCGACGCTCTTCTTGGCTTCGCCCACGTCCAGCACCGCCTGGGGCCCGGCGGCCAGGAGCACCTCCAGGTTCAGCTCCCCCTTGCCGCCGTAGAGCTGGCCCAGCACCGGCAGACTGTAATAGCGGGGATCGAAGTAGCCCTCCGCGCCCGGGTCCCAGGCGTTGGCGACGCCCACCAGCAGCTCCGGAGCCAGGGAGAAGACCACGATCTGGCTCATGGGGCCGGTGACGGCGATGCGCTCCAGCTTCGCGGGCAGCTCCAGGGTGCGCCCGGCGTCGTCCGTGAAGCTCACGGTCTCCGGCGCGGCGGGTTCCGCCGGGGCTTCCGTCGGCGCGGCGGTCTCCGCCGGGGCTTCCGTCGGCGCGGCGGTCTCCGCCGGGGCTTCGGGCGCCTTCGTCGAAGCGGGCTGCTGCGTCGAAGCGGGCTGCGCGCCCTTCGCGCAGGCCCCCAGGCCCAGGGCCAGGCAGAAGACGAGCAGCAGGGCAAGGATGCTTCTTGTTTTCATGATCCGTTCTCCTTTAACCTTATTATTCATGTTATTCGCGATCGCCTATTATTCCTGTTTCAGATAATGGCAGATATGCTTCGCCGGGTCAAAAAGGGGGGGTGCGCGGCGCAATATCAGCCCTCCGCCACGCTGCGGGGCACGCAGACCCGGACCCGGTCGCCGTAGAGGCTGGCGACGCGGATCTCCGCCCCGTAGAGGGCGGCCATGAGCTCCTCCGTGACCACCCGGGCGGGGGGACCCTCCGCCAGCACCCGGCCCTCCTTCATGGCCACCACGCTGTGGCTGAAGAGGAAGGCCTGCTCCGGGTTGTGGGTGGACTGGATCACCGTATAGCCCTCCCCCGTCAGCAGCCGCAGCTGCTCCATGACCCGGATCTGATTGCCGTAATCCAGGTTGGCGGTGGGCTCGTCCAGCACCAGGACCCGGGCGTTCTGCACCAGGGCCCGGGCGATGAGCACCAGCTGCCGCTCCCCGCCGGAGATGTGGGTATAGCCCTTGTCCCGCAGATGGGCCACGCCCACCCGCTCCAGGGCCGCCTGCGCCGCCGCCCGCTGGGCCTCCCCCGGGGAGGAGAGAAGGGAGATCTGGGAGGTGGTACCCATGAGGACCATGTTGAACACGCTGTAATTAAAGGAAGGATAGTGGGACTGAGGGATGTAGGCGACGCGCCGGGCCAGCTTGGCGGCGGTGAGGCGGCGGGTATCCTCCCCGTCCACGGCGATGCTGCCGGCATAGCCCTTCAGCAGCCCCAGGAGGCAGCGGAAGAGGGTGCTCTTCCCCACGCCGTTGGGCCCCAGGATGCTGGTGAGCTCCCCGCTCTTCGCCGTGAAGGAGACGCCCCGGAGCACCTCGCCGCTCCCGTAGCCGAAGCGCAGGTCCCGGACCTCGATGCTCAAAACGCATCCCCCTTTCTGGTGATGAGCCAAATGAAGAACGGCGCGCCCACGAAGGCCGTGAGGATCCCGATGGGGATCTCCACGGTGAGCAGGTTGCGGCTCACGTCGTCCACCGCCAGCATGAAGGCCGCCCCGAAGAGCATGGAGGCGGGGGTGAGACGCCGGTAATCGTTGCCCACCAGCTTGCGGCTGAGATGGGGGATCACCAGGCCCACCCAGCCGATCATGCCGCTGACGGCCACGGAGGCCGCCGTGATCAGCGTGGCACAGAGGATGACGATGAGGCGGATGCGCCCGGCGTTCACGCCCATGGTGCGGGCCTCGTCGTCCCCCAGGGTGAGCACGTTCACCCGCCAGCGCAGCAGCAGAAGGGGCAGCAGGCCCGCGGCCATGGGGATCACCGCCAGGCCCACCTGCTTCCACTTGGCACCGGAGAGGCTGCCCATGAGCCAGTAGGTGATCTCGGGCAGCTGGTTGGAGGGGTCCGCCACCAGCTTGACGAAGGAGGTCCCCGCCGAAAAGAGGGAGCCCACCATGATCCCCGCCAGCACCAGGGTCAGCACCCGCTTTCCCCCCGCCAGGCGGCTGACGAAGAAGGCCGCCGCCACGGTGAGGATGGAGAAGCAGAAGGCGGACAGGGTGATCATCTGGCTGGCCGCCCCCAGAAGGATGGCCAGGGACGCGCCGAAGGCCGCCCCGTTGGTGGCCCCCAGGATGTCCGGGGAGGCCATGGGATTCTGGAAGACCCCCTGATAGGAGGCCCCGGCCACGCTGAGACAGCAGCCCACGAGACAGCTCAGGAGGATGCGGGGCAGGCGGATGTTCCAGGCCACCGCCTCCATGCTCCCGTCCCAGCTCTGCCCCAGGCCCCAGCCCGCAGCCCCGGGAACGAGGGGCGACAGAAGGCTCCCCAGCCCCGCGAGCAGCTTATGCAGGAGGATGCGCAGCAGCATGCCCGGCGGCACGGGATAGCGCCCCAGGAGGAAGGAAACAAAGACCAGGACCAGCAGCGCAGCGCCCAGGCCCAGCAGGGCGATGCGGCCCCTCCGGTTTTCCTCCATCCCGTTCCTCCTTTCCGCCGGCCTCCGCCGGTGCGTATTATTCGCGAATGGGATAATGCATTATCTGTGTTTGAGTATTATAGTTCCGGAAGAATGATTTGTCAAGGGTGCGGATCCGGCTTCGGCAGCGGATCCGCCGTGCCCGTTATAACCCTGAAATTATAATTTATCCGTATTTCGGAAGAATTGTCTTGACTTATCACAAAAGCATGATAGAATGATTGGAGCAATTTTTAAGAAATTGCGAGGGAATTATTACAGATTCTTTGCGCGCCGCCCGGTCCGACAGGGCTGCCGCGTGAGGAGAACGCGAAAAGGAGGATACCCAATGAAGAAGATCCTGGCCCTGGTACTCGCCCTGCTGATGGTCGCAAGCCTCTGCGCCTGCGCCAAGGACGGCGGCAGCAGCACCTCGCAGCCCACCAGCCAGCCCGCCGCCCAGAGCGGCAGCAGCGGCGGCAGCAGCGCCGCGGCCCCCGCCGCGAGCGGCAAGGCCTACCCCAACTGCAACCCCGACGGCAGCATCAACCTCGACACCGTCGCCCACTACGACGCTGAGTACGACTACACCCAGAACGAGAAGTTCAAGGTCGCCTACCTCGTCCAGCAGAGCGGCCCCCTGTATCAGCAGTCCGCCGACGCCTACGAGCACTGGGCTCCCCTCTTCAACATGGAGTGGGCCGGCTTCATCAGCGCCAACGGCGACTCCGACATGTTCCTGACGAACCTGCAGACCGCCATCGACCAGGGCGTCCGCGGCTTCATCCTCGACCCCGACGGCACCCTCTTCCCCTCCGTGCTGGCCAAGCTCTCCCAGTATCCCGACGTGTTCTGGATGAGCCAGATGTCCGCTCCCCGGGACGGTGAAGCCGGCGACGGCATCCTCCTGGGCGGCAACATGATCAACAACTACGTGGGCTTCGACAACGTGGAGGCCGGCCGTCAGGTCACCCGCCGCCTCGTCCAGTGGAAGAACGAGACCTATCCCGACGTGCCCTGGAGCGAAGTCGGCTTCCTGATGATGGACTACACCGTGTCTCCCCCGCTGGACGAGCGCCGCATCGGCTCTCTGGAGGTCTTCCTTGAGGCCGGCGGCCTGGAGGAGAACTTCTTCGTGGCCGACACCGTTTCCACCGGCATGACCATGCAGGGCGGCAAGGACGCCGCCGGCCCCATCGTTTCCTCCAACAGCAAGATCAAGTACTGGCTGTGCAACGGCCTGTTCGACGACATGGCCCAGGCTGCCGCCTCCATCTTCGACCAGCAGGGCCTGACCGACACCTCCTGCGTGTGCGTGTTCGGCGGCTCCGCCCTGCAGATGCAGTGGGACGCCGGCCAGCAGGACGCCTTCCGCTACGCCGTGTTCACCGCCCAGAACCTCTATGCCGAGCCCATCATCGGCGCGGTCTACGCCTTCCTCAACGGCTGGGCCACCCCCGACAGCATCTGGCCCAGCTGGGTGAAGTGGGACGACCACGGCACCGACGGACACACCTATTCCCAGCTCCGTCTGCCCACCGAGCCTCTGGAGTACGAGACCTACAAGCACTATCTGGAGTGGACCGACATGTACGCCCACGCCGACGCCTATCCCTACAGCCAGGACGGCATCAGCCTGGACGACTTCTCCCCCTTCGTCTCCGACGTCCCCGCGGACTACAAGAAGCCCTGACATACCGGCTTTTTCTCCGATGCTGCACCGGAGATACGAAAGGCAGGCGGCATCCGGCCGCCTGCCTTTCCTTTGGCAGCGGCGATCCGCAGCGGAAGCGGCTTATGCCGGAATACTGTAAAAGGCAGGTGAACAGCACATGGCAAAAACACTGGAATTCCGGGGGATCGGCAAGTCCTTCCCCGGCGTCCGGGCGCTTGATAACGTCAATTTCATAGCCGAGGGCGGCAAGGTCCTCGCTCTTCTGGGCGAGAACGGCGCGGGCAAGAGCACGCTGCTGAAGATCCTCAGCGGCGATCTGAGCGCCAGCGAAGGCCAGATCCTGGTGGACGGGGCCGTCACCGCCTTCGGCTCTCCCCACGATTCCCAGGCGGCGGGCATCAGCGTCATCTACCAGGAGCGGCAGATGATGCCCAGCCTCAGCGTGATGGAAAACCTCTTCGCCGGCGCCCTTCCCAGGGGGAAGCTGGGCCTGGTGGACAGGAAGACCCTCTATAACGAGTCCATGAAGATCATCCGGGAATTCGGCCTGGACATCGACCCCGCCGAGGAGGTGGGCAGGCTCAGCATCGCCAACCAGCAGATGGTGGAGATCATGAAGGCCTACCGGCGGGACAGCGACATCATCGCCTACGACGAGCCCACGGCTCCCCTCTCCGAGAAGGAGATCGAGCTGATGTTCCGGGTGATCGGGAAGCAGAAGGCCGCGGGCAAGGCCATCATCTACGTCTCCCACCGGATGAACGAGATCTTCCGGATCACCGACGAGATCGTGGTGCTGAAGGACGGCAGGCAGGTCACCACCCTGAAAACCGCCGGAACCAGCGAGCCGGAGCTCATCAAGGCCATGGTGGGCCGGGACATCGGCGACACCTACGCGAATCTCCGGCGCAGCACCCCCGCGGACGAGGTGCTGCTG
>JAFXUU010000040.1 GCA_017524845.1 Oscillospiraceae bacterium | reverse complement strand
GGCCATCATCTTCGCCGTGGCCTGCGTGCTGGCCTTCGCCTCCGGCACCAGCTGGGGCACCTTCGGCATCCTGATCCCCATCGTCACGGCCATCTTCCCGGCGGACAGCCCCCTCATGATCATCGGCATCTCCGCCTGCTGTGCCGGCGCCGTCTGCGGCGACCACTGCTCCCCCATCTCCGATACCACCATCATGGCCTCCGCGGGCGCGCAGGTGGAGCACGTGACCCACGTGTCCACCCAGCTGCCCTATGCCATTACCGTCGCCGCCATCAGCTTCGTGTGCTTCATCCTGGCGGGCTTTGTGCAGAACGCGCCCGTCTGCCTGATCATCGGCATCGTGCTGACCGTGGCCACCCTCTTCGTCATCAAGATCATCAGCGCTAAAAAACAGCCTGCCTGAAGCTGTTCTTCATTCATCCTCCTGTCGGAAGCTCCCCCGGGCCAGCGCCGGTCCGGGGGCGCTTCCGCGTTTTCCGGCTTTTTTTGCCTTCTGCGGATTTCCCGACAGCTTTCGCGGGGTTTTTTCGCGGGAAATGGATAAACTTGCCGGGAAAGGAGGGATTTCCCATGAAAACACCTTCGCTCTTGGACAGCCGGAAGATCGTCAGCCTCCCGGTGGGCGCCATCAAGCCGAATCCCCACCAGCCCCGGCGGCAGTTTTCCCCGGAGGATCTGGCGGAGCTCAGCGAAAGCATCCGTCTCTACGGCATCCTGCAGCCCCTCACCGTGCGGAAGACCGGCCCGACGACCTTCGAGCTGGTGGCGGGGGAACGGCGGCTGCGGGCCGCGGTGCTGGCGGGAATGGACAGCGTGCCCTGCATCCTGCTGAACGTGGACGCCCGGCGCTCCGGCCTGCTGGCCCTGGTGGAGAACCTGCAGCGGAAGGACCTGGATTTCATTGAGGAAGCGGAGGGCCTCCGCAGCCTCATCCGCACCTACGGGCTGAGCCAGGAGGAGGCCGCACGCTGCATTTCCAAGTCCCAGTCCGCCGTGGCAAACAAGCTGCGCCTCCTGCGCCTTCCGGAGCCCGTTCTGACACGGCTGCGGGAGGAGGGACTCACGGAGCGCCACGCCCGGGCCCTGCTGCGTCTGGAGGACCCGGAGGCCCAGGCCGCCGCCCTGGAGCACATCATACGCAGTGGCCTCACCGTGGCAAAGGCCGAGGAGTACATCGAGGAGCTGCTCCGGGCCTCCGCCGCGCCGGAGCCCCGGAAGAAAAAAAGAAAGGCCCCCATGGTCGTGCTGAAGGACGTTCGCATCTTCCTCAACACGGTGACCAGGGGGCTGAGCATGATGAACCGCAGCGGCGTAAAGGCCGTGTGCGAGCGGACGGACACGGAGGGGGAGCTGGTGCTCACCATCCGCATCCCCCGGGGAGGACGGGAGGAGCTCAAAGACGGGCGCGAAGAACTGCAAGCGCCCGCGTGAAGTCCTCCGGCAGGCCGCTTTCAAAGCTCATGGCCTGCCCGGTGGAGGGGTGGATGAAGCGGATGGCCCGGGCGTGGAGGCACTGGCTCTTGAGCCCCAGCTCCGAGCCGCCCCCGTAGAGAGGATCGCCGGCGACGGGGTGGCCGATATAGGCCATGTGGACCCGGATCTGATGGGTTCGCCCCGTCTCCAGAGCGCAGCGGACGTAGCTGTAGCCGGGGAAACGCTCCAGCACCCGGTAGCGGGTCACGGCCGGACGGGAATTGTGCTCCGTCACGGCCATTTTCTTCCGGTCCTTTGGGCTGCGGCCGATGGGCGCGTCCACTTTTCCGCTGTCTTCCTTCGGCGCGCCCCGGAGGATCGCCTCGTATTCCCGGCTGAGGCTCCGGTCGCTGAGCTGGGCGGAGAGAAGGCGGTGGGCCCGGTCGTTCTTGGCGCAGAGGATGAGGCCGGAGGTGTCCATGTCCAGCCGGTGCACGATGCCAGGCCTCGTCACGCCGCCGATGCCCGAGAGACTGTCCCCGCAATGGTAGAGGAGGGCGTTCACCAGGGTGCCGTCGGGGTGGCCCGGGGCCGGGTGCACCACCAGGCCCTTGGGCTTGTTGATGACGATGAGGTCTCCGTCCTCATAGAGGATGTCCAGAGGGATATCCTCCGGCTGCAGGGCCGCTTCCTCCGGCTCCGGCAGCTCCACGCGGAGGCTGTCTCCGGGGGATACCCGGTAATTCTTCTTCGGCGGGCCGGAGGGGAGGGTCACCAGCCCCGCCTCGATGAGCTGCTGGGCCCGGCTGCGGCTGAGATCCTCCACGTTTTCCGCCAGCCAGGCGTCCAGCCGGGCGCCGGCATCGGCCGCCTCAGCCGTCAGCCATATCGTCATGCTCTTCGTCAAAGGCGCGCCGGGTCTCCTCCGTCAGGGCCGCGTCCTCCCTGGCCTTCTCCCGGCTTTTTTCCCAGCGCTCCCGGCTGAGCTCCTGCCGACGGCGCTTTTCCTCCCGCTCGTCCGTCAGCACCCACAGCACCAGCAGCACGGCGCCGACGGTGATGAAGCAGTCGGCCACGTTGAACACCGGGAAGCGGATGAATTCCGTTTCAAACATATCCACCACGTAGCCCTGCACCGCCCGGTCCAGGGCGTTGCCCGCGGCGCCGCCCAGGATGCAGGCGAAGCTCAGCTTCCCCAGGGGCTTTCCCGGCTTGTCCAGGAGCAGCGCCGTAAGGATGGCCAGGCTCACCAGAGCGGTGACGGCCAGCAGGAACGTCGTTTTGCCCGCCATGATGCCCCAGCTCGCTCCGTAGTTGTGCACCAGGGACAGGCGCAGGACGCCCGGCAGGAAGGTCATGGAATTGCCCACGGCACGCAGACGGCCGCTGATCCAGGCCTTGAGCAGCTGATCCAGCACGACGATCAGGGCGCTGAGAAGGACGTAGTTCATCTCTGTTCCCTTTCCAAAGGCGGCAGCGTCCGGAGGACGCTGCCGCCGCAGACTGTCTAATAAGTCCGATAACAACGTTCCGATTCTTATCCCACCACGCCGGCGCAGCGGGGGCAGAGGTCGGGATGCCCGGGATCCGCTCCCACGCGCTCGTCGTGGGCCCAGCAGCGGGCGCACTTGGGCGCAGCGGACGCCTTCACCTCCACCTGCACGCCGGTGTTCGCGCCTTTCTCCAGACCCTCGGCCTCTCCCTCCAGCACCGTGACCTTCGACACGATGCAGATGGTCTTCAGGTCGAAGGCAGCCAGCTCCTCCGCCTTCAGGGCGCTTCCCAGGTACAGGGTGACCTCGGCGTCCAGGGGCTTGCCGATGGTCTTCTCTCCCCGGGCCAGCTCCAGGGCCTTCAGCACGTCGGAGCGGAGCTTCATCACCGTATCCCAGGCGGCCGCTTCCTCCGTTGTCAGGACCCAGGCGGACACGGGCT
This sequence comes from Oscillospiraceae bacterium, assembly GCA_017524845.1. Taxonomy (GTDB): domain Bacteria; phylum Bacillota; class Clostridia; order Oscillospirales; family Oscillospiraceae; genus UBA1774. The sequence continues at coordinate 688 of JAFXUU010000040.1, read as the reverse complement.
CGGGCATGTCGTTATACATGACGCTCTCCGGGTCGTCCGCCGCCCGGTGGGGCATAAAGCCCCAGATCTCCTCCGCCGTGAAGGAGAGGATGGGGGCCAGAAGGCGGGTCATAGCGTTCAGGATGTGCCAGACGGCGGTCTGGGCGCTGCGGCGCAGACGGCCGTCCCGCGCTTCGCAGTAGAGCCGGTCCTTGATGATGTCCTGATAGAAATTGGACATATCCGTCACGCAGAAATTGTGGATGGCGTAGGTGACGGCGAAGAATTCGTAGGCGTCGTAGGCCTCCCGGCAGCGCTGCACCAGGGCGTTCAGGCGGCTGAGGGCCCAGCGGTCCAGAGGCTCCAGCTCGTCGAAGGGCAGGAGCCCGGCGTCGGGCTCGAAGCCCTCCAGGTTGCCCAGGATATAGCGGGCGGTGTTGCGGATCTTCAGATATTTGTCGCTGAGCTGCTTGAAGATGGGATCGGAGCAGCGCATATCCAGCCGGTAGTCGGCGGAGGCGGCCCAGAGGCGCAGCAGCTCCGCGCCGTATTTGGGGATCAGCTCATCGGGGGCCACCGTGTTGCCCAGGGACTTGTGCATGGCCCGGCCCTGGCCGTCCACGGTCCAGCCGTGGGTGAGCACCTGGCGGTAGGGGGCCTGTCCCTTGGTGGCCACGGCGGTGAGCAGGCTGGACTGGAACCAGCCGCG
>JAFXUU010000039.1 GCA_017524845.1 Oscillospiraceae bacterium | reverse complement strand
CCCCCCGCCGGCCGCCGGGAATCCGGCTCCCGCACCCAGGGCCGCCTCCTTCGAGGACAAGCTCAAGCAGTTCATGCAGGACTCTGATTCCCGCCTGTCCGGCGTGCGGAAATACAACGAAAAGAACTCCCGCCGCCGCGGCGGCGGCCGCGGCAGCTACGACGGCTACGACGACTGACGTTCCTTCCCTCCCGCTCCGGCGGGAGGGAGTTTTTTATGCAAAAAAAGAAGCGGACCGGAAGGTCCGCCGAGGGGGAGCGGGGAGCGGCGCGCCGCTCCCCGCGGGACACGAGCCTCCGCCGCAGGCGCGGCTTCGATAAGCTGTGAGGACAGTGTAAACCTCCGCCGGGATCGAAAAGCGTCGAAACCCGGCGGCCTCGGAAAAAGAGAGGGCCGGGCCGCCGGGGAAAGAAGTCCTTTCCATTTTCCCTTCGTTATGCTATACTGTTTTTAGGCAGGCTTCCTGCCCAGTAACCACCCGAAAGGAGAGAATCCCATGAATTTCGTTTTCACCGAAAAGAAGATGTCCTCCTCCGACGATCTGCGGGCCTATGCCGAGAAGAAGATCGGAAAGCTGGAAAAGCTGTTCCGGGGCGAATCCACCGCCTACGTCACCTTCCGGGTCGAGCGCAACCGCAACATCGCCGAGGTGACCGTCAACGCCAACGGGATGTTCTATCGGGCCAGCGAAAGCACCAACGACATGTACGTTTCCATCGATGCGGCCGTGGCCACGCTGACGCGGCAGGTACGCAAGTACAAGACCCGCCTGGAAAAGCGCATCCATGAAAACGTGCTGGAGGCCGATTTCGCCGCCGCGGTCCCCGTGGCGGAGGAAGAGGAGCAGGAGTTCAAGGTCATCCGCACCAAGCGCTTCTCCATCAAGCCCATGAGCGTGGACGAGGCCATCCTGCAGATGAACCTGCTGGAGCACGATTTCTACGTGTTCCGCAACCAGGACGAGGACGGAGCTTTCGCAGTGGTCTATCGCCGGGAGGCCGGCGATTACGGCCTGATCGTGAACAGCGACGTGGAGGACTGAAGGCGATATGATCTGCGCGGGGGCCGCCCAAATGCGGCCCCCGCGTTTTTGTTGCCATTACCGTGCGTCCGCGGCGTCTTCCCGATCCCCTTGGGCGGACGCCCGCGCTTCCCGCCGGGATGATGCGGACGCGCTTTCCGGTTCCTTTAAGGAGAAGCGGCTTGTCCCCATCCGCGGTCGGGTGTATACTTCTGAGGGGAACCGGCAGGACGAGGGGCTTGCCGGCGTTAGGACCGGCGGACAGCATAACGAAGGGCGGCGGAACGAAATGATCATCAACACCGGGCAGCGGACGGACATCCCCGCCTTTTATGCTGAATGGTTCGCAAACAGGCTCCGGGAGGGCTATGTCTGCGTCCGCAATCCGTATGACGCCCATCAGGTGAACCGTTACCGTCTGGACCCCGAGCTTGTGGACGCGATCGGCTTCTGCTCGAAGAACCCCGCGCCGATGTTCCCGTATATGGACCTTCTGAAGGATTACGGGCAATACTGGTTTGTCACGATCACGCCGTATGGGCGGGACGTTGAACCCAACGTGCCGGACAAGCGCCGCCTGCTCGACGACTTCAGGCGGTTGTCCGGGATGGCAGGCACGGAGGCTGTGGGCTGGCGCTACGACCCGATCTTCATCTCCGGGCGCTATTCGGAGGAATACCATCTCCGCGCCTTCGAGCAGATGGCGGCTGCGCTGGAGGGATATACAAAGACCGTCGTGATCAGCTTTATCGACCTTTATCCGAAGGTCAGGAGGAATTTCCCCGAGGCTGCGGAGGTGACAAAGGCGCAGCGGCTGACACTGGGGAAAGCCATCATAGACATCGCTTCCTCCCGCGGTATGACGGTGAAGCCCTGCGCCGAGGGGGACGAGTTGGCTGTTTACGGAGCCGAGTGCGGGGGCTGCATGCGGATCAGCGACTTTGAGCGGGCGATCGGCAAGCGCCTGCATGCGCCGAAAAGGAAGGGTGCGCGGGCCGAATGCGCCTGCTGCATCTCCTGCGATATCGGCGCGTACAACACCTGCAGACACCTGTGCAGATACTGCTATGCCAACGCGGAACCGGCAAAGGTGCTGGCGCAGTGCCGGCTCCACGACCCCGGGTCTCCGTTTCTGATCGGCGGCTATCGGGACGGAGACAGGGTCCGCGACGTGCCTCAGAAATCGTGGATCGACGGGCAGATGAGCCTGCTTCCGGACTGAAGCGCGGGACGGGCAGAGCCCGGGGCCCCGCGGTTCCCATGATGAAGCCCGCTTTCCTTCCTTTACGCGAGCTCCCGGATCACGGTCGCGGCATCGAAGATCTCCATATCGTCCGGTTCGATGTCCGTATCATTTTACAGCTCTCGCAATACCAGGTCCGTTTCGCCGGGATTCAGCCCGATCTCGACGCGCCTGACCTTGGGGTGATCCCGGTAATGCGACCTCACCGCGTCGCGCAGCACCGTACCTCCGTGATAGCCGTGGATCACCTTCAGCCGGTAGACCGAGGCGTTGGCGCGCCGAAGCCTGGCGTCGATGGCGGCGAAGGCCTGGGTTTTGGTCATGTTGTGAACGTCGATTTCCTGGAAGCCGTTTTGGATCGCCATCGTTATCCCCCCTGATCCGATTGCCGCAAGGATTCCGATGCGGCCTCACCGTCCTGAGTTTACTCTTTCCACCGCGACAAATCAAACGGAAAGAAAGGACGCTCTCCCGCCGCCCGACCGATTCCGGCGCGCATCCGCTATTTTCGGTTTTACAGGAAACTCCGGCGATGGTACAATAACCGAAAAACGCGAGGAGGCGGCATCATGTCAGAATACGGCGTGCCTGTCCCCATGACGGACGTCCGGGACGGCTTTTGGGGGAGCTTCCGGGACACCCTGGTCAGAGAGGCCATCCCCTATCAATGGGCGGCTTTGAACGACGCGCTGCCGGAGACGGCGGAAAAAAGCGGCTGCATGCGCAATTTCCGCATCGCGGCGGGCTTGGAAACGGGAGCTTTCCACGGTTACCCTTTTCAGGACAGCGACGTTTATAAGTGGCTGGAGGGGGTGGCCTGCAGTCTGCGATGGAAGCCCGATCCGGCGCTGGAAGCCCTGGCGGACGGAGCCATACGGATCATCGCAGCCGCCCAGCAGCCGGACGGGTATCTGGATACTTACTACATCATCCGGGGCCTCGACCGCCGATGGACGAATCTGCGGGACGACCATGAGCTCTATGTGGCCGGGCATCTGATCGAAGCGGCGGTGGCCTACTGGCAGGCCACGGGAAAGCGCGTCCTGCTGGACGCCGCCATCCGCTTTGCTGCGCACATCGACAGCGTGATCGGGCCGGAGGAGGGAAAGCTCCACGGGTATCCAGGCCATCCGGTGCTGGAAATGGCCCTCATGCGGCTTTATGACGCCGCCGGGGATGAGCGGCATCTGCGCCTGGCGGCCTACTTCATCCGCCAGCGGGGAAAGCAGCCCCTGTTCTTTGAAGAAGAACGGCTGCGCTCCGGCCGGGAAGATGCCTGGAAGGGCAGTCCCCTGGGGCTCCGGTACTACCAGGCTCATGCCCCGCTCACGGAACAGAGGGACGCGGTGGGTCACGCGGTGCGGGCCATGTACCTCTATTCCGGCATGGCGGACGTGGCCGGGGCGACCGGGGACGGTGAGCTGGCGGCGGCCTGCCGGCGGCTTTGGGAGAGCGCCGTCCGGCGGCGGATGTACGTCACCGGGGCCCTGGGCTCATCGGAGCATGGGGAAGCCTTCACCTTCGACTACGATCTGCCCAACGACACCGTATACGGGGAGACCTGCGCCTCCGTGGGGCTGGTGTTCTTCGCCAGGCGGATGCTCTGTCTGGAGCCCCGGGGGGAATACGCCGACGTGATGGAGCGGGCGCTTTTCAACAGCGTACTCAGCGGCATGCAGCTGGACGGAAAGCGCTTTTTCTACGTGAATCCCCTGGAGGTGGTACCGGAGGCCTGCCGGTGGGACCGGCACAAGAGCCACGTGAAGCCCGAGCGGCAGCCCTGGTTCGGCTGCGCCTGCTGCCCGCCCAACCTGGTGCGCCTCCTGGCCTCTCTGGAGGACTACGCGGCGGTACGGCACGGGGACACTCTGTATCTGAACCTCTACCTGGGCGGGACGCTGCGGGACGGCGGCCTGGTCCTGGAGACGGAGTCCCGCTATCCCTGGGACGGGCGGGTGGAGCTGCGCGTGACGGCGGCGCCGTGGGAAGAGCGCTCCCTGGCCCTGCGGATCCCCGGCTGGTGCAGGGTCTGGCGCCTGCTCCTGAACGGAGAGGAGGCGGCGGCGGAATGCCGGGAGGGCTATGCCCTGCTCCGGCGGCGCTGGCAGACCGGAGACCGGCTGAACCTGGAGCTGGAGATGATCCCCCGCTGGGTGCGTACTGACCCCAGGGTGCGGGAGGACGCAGGAAAGGTCGCTCTGCAGCGGGGCCCCATCGTCTACTGTCTGGAGGAGGCGGACAACGGAAAAGATCTGCATCTGCTCCGCCGCGGGCCGGACCCTTCAGCGGAAACCCGCTGGGAGCCGGATACCCTGGGGGGCGTGGTCACGGTGCTGACCGCCGGTCTGCGGGAAGGGTCGGACTGGCCGGAGGATCGGCTCTACGATTTCCGGGATGCTCCGGAAGCGCGGCCCGTGGAGCTGAAATGGATCCCCTACTACGCCTGGGCCAACCGCGGCACGGGAGAGATGCGCGTCTGGATCCGGGAATGAGGAAAGGGCGTTTCCGCCCCCCCGTCGGGGTTTGGAAACGCCCTTTTTTGACCGCTGATCCCAACTCTGCTTCCGACTCCGGCCCGGGACCGGAAGGAAGAGGGCCGGGAGTTCGGCGGCGCCGACGTCGCGGGTCATTTCACCTGCTTCATGCTCAGGGAAATGCGTTTTTTCTTCTCGTCCACCCCCAGGACCAGCACCCGGACCGTATCCCCCACGCTGACCACCTCGCTGGGATGGCGCACGAAGCGGTCGCAGAGCTCGGAGACGTGCACCAGTCCGTCCTGATGGACGCCGATGTCCACAAACGCGCCGAAGTCGATCACGTTGCGCACGGTGCCCGTGAGCACCATGCCGGGCTGCAGGTCCTTCATATCCAGGATATCCGTCCGGAAGATGGGCTTGGGCAGCTCGTCCCGAGGGTCGCGGCCCGGCTTCATCAGCTCGCTCACGATGTCCTTCAGGGTGGGAAGCCCCACGCCGCAGTCCTTCGCCGTCTGCGCTTCGCCCCGGTCCTTCAGCCGCCGGGGCAGCTCGCCCAGCCTGCCGGCTTTCACGTCGGTCACGGCGAAGCCGCAGAGCTCCAGGAGTTTTTCCGCGGCGGCGTAGCTCTCCGGATGTACGGCGGTGTTGTCCAGAACGCTCCGGCTCTCCGGCACCCGAAGGAAGCCGGCGCACTGCTCGAAGGCCTTGGGCCCCAGCTTGGGCACCTTCAGCAGCTGTTTTCTGGAAGAAAAGGCCCCGTTGGCCTCCCGATAGGCTACGATGTTCTTCGCTGTGGCCGCCGTAAGGCCGCTGACCCTTTTCAGCAGCGAGGGCGACGCCGTATTCAGGTCCACTCCCACGGCGTTCACACAGTCCTCCACCACGGCGTCCAGGCTCTCCTCCAGCTTCTTCTGGGGCATGTCGTGCTGATACTGGCCTACGCCGATGGCTTTGGGTTCGATCTTCACCAGCTCCGCCAGGGGATCCTGCAGCCGCCGGGCGATGGAGACGGCGGAGCGCAGGTTCACGTCGTACTGGGGAAATTCCTCCGCCGCCAGGGGGCTCGCGCTGTAGACGCTGGCTCCCGCCTCGCTGACCACCATATAGCTGACGCCGGGGCAGCGGCGCAGCAGGTCCACGGTCATCTGCTCCGTTTCCCGGGAAGCGGTGCCGTTGCCGATGGCGATGTGCTTCACGCCGTGCCGGGCGATCATGCCCGCCAGGGTGTCGATGCAGGCCGCGCGCTGTCTGTCCCCGTGGGTGGGATAGACCACCGCGGTATCCAGCACCTTGCCGGTGGGGTCCACCACCGCCACCTTGCAGCCCATGCGGTAGCCGGGATCCAGCCCCATGGTCACGGCGCCCTTCACCGGCGGGGCCATGAGCAGTGGCTTCAGGTTCAGGGCGAAGTTATGGATGGCCCCCTCCGCGGCCGCGTCCGTCAGGGCCGCGCGGATCTCGGTCTCCATGCCCGGCTGCAGCAGCCGGTCGTACCCGTCGGCCACGGCGGCGCGGAGAAAGGCCTCGTTGCGGGCGCCCGGCTTCACCATCCCCTGAGAGATCTCGTTCAAAGCCAGCTCCCGGTCCAGGTCGAGAGAGACCTTCAGGAAGCCCTCCTTCTCCCCCCGGTTGATGGCCAGGATCTGATGCCCCTGCAGCCGGGCTACGGGCTGACGGAAATCGTAATACAGCCGGTACACGCTGTCTTCGTCCTTTGTCGCCTCCGTGCGCAGGCCGCCCCGTCTGCGGATGGTCTCCCGGAGCTTTTTCCGGTTCTCCGCGCTGTCGCTGACCTGCTCGGCGATGATGTCCGATGCGCCGGCCAGGGCGTCGGCCACGGACGCTACGCCCTTTTCTTCGTTCAGATAGGCTTTCGCCAATTCCGCAGGGTCCTTCTGCGGCTGCAGCAGGATCGCCATGCTCAGAGGCTCCAGGCCCTTTTCCTTCGCGGCGGAGGCACGGGTGCGCCGCTTCGGGCGATAGGGGCGATAGATGTCCTCCAGAGCGGCCAGAGTCTCTGCCCGGTCGATCTCCGCGCTCAGCTCCGGGCTCAGCTTATCCTGGTCGCCGATCAGTCTTCTGATCTCCTCCCGCCGCTGCTCCAGGCTGCGAAGGTACTTCAGCCGCTCCTCCAGCGCACGCAGGGTCGTATCGTCCATCGCCCCGTGGGCTTCCTTGCGGTAGCGGGCGATGAAAGGGATCGTGTTTCCTTCATCGATGAGGTTTATAACGTTTTGGACCGACTGCTCGGGCTTGCCCAGCTCCCGGGCGATCCTTTCTGCGATCGTCATATTCTCTGCTCCCATGCAACTGCTTTTTTGTCTGCGAGGAAACCGGCGGCAGGGACAGGTCCGGCAGCGATCCGGCTCAGGCGATACCGTACCCCGGAGCGGCCCCGCAGGGCGTTCCGTTCAAGTATATGTCGGACAGGGTGCCGCCGTCAATCGGAATCACACGCTTCCCGGCCGTTTCACGCCCCCATGCCGCAGGATCATACATGCCCGGTTGCAGCCGCCGTCAGGCTTCCGTCGGAAATCTCCGAAAAAGCGGCGGTACAGGTGACCCGGCTGCCGGGTTGTGGTATACTGAGGGCAGCGCCGAACGACGCGGCGCTGCCCTCATACGAATCTGCCGATAAGGAGGAATATCCCATGCGCGACCTGGCTTATCGCCGCGCCGTCCTGCATTCCGCCGCCGCGGACTACGACCACTGCGGCCATCTCGTCACCTCCGGGGATCCGGAGGCCTATTGGCTCAGCGGTGATTCCGGACGGGAATGGCTGCTTTTCGACCTGGGCGGGCCCTGCAAGGTGCAGCTCATCCGCATCACCTGGTATACCTGCCCCGCCGCGCTGGAGGTGCAGGTCCCCTCCGGCGGCGGGCGCTGGTTCACCGTGCGCACCCTGCGCGCGGAAGCGGGCGTGCAGACGGTCCTGCCGGGGGAGCTGCGGACGGACCGGCTGCGTCTGTTTTTCCGTTCCGCACCCGGCGAGCGCTGCGGCGTCCGAAAGGCGGAGCTGCTGGGCGAGGGCGTGACGCCGCCCCTGCCGGAAAGCTCCTGGCGTATCGCCCGGGCTGCCGATGCGGAGGCCGACGGGGCCGTTCTCTCCGGAGATTACGACGATACCGGCTGGCTCCCGGCCCAGGTGCCGGGGACGGCCCTCACCAGCTGGCAGAAGGCCGGAGCCGTGCCGGAGATGGATACCGCCGACGCACAGTTCCAGGTCTCCGACGCCTGGTTCCTGACGGACTTCTGGTATCGCCGGGTCTTTGACGCGCCGGAGGGGGAAGGCCGGGTCTGGCTCATCCTCCGGCAGGTGAACTGGAAGGCGGAAATATGGCTCAACGGCAGTTTCCTCGGGAAAATCGAAGGCGCTTTCATGCGGGGCAAATGGGACGTTACGAGCTTGCTCAAACCGGAAGGCAACTGCCTCGCCGTCAAGATCCTCACCAACGCCACCCCCGGCCCCATAAAGGTCCACACCCGGGAGACGGCGGGCCCCAACGGCGGCCCCCTGGGCGCGGACAATCCCACCATCCACGCTTCCGCGGGCTGGGACTGGATGCCCACCGTCCGGGGCCGGAACGTGGGCCTCATCGGCCCTGTGGAGCTGAAAAGGACGAAGGGGCGGCTGCTGGCGGAGGACCCCTGGGTGAAGACCGAGCTGTCCGATGATCGCCGGAAAGCCAGGCTGACCGTGGCCGCCGTACTACGCAACACCGGGGAAACGTCCTGCCGCGCCTCCTTTTCCGGGACCGTCGTACCCGGCGACCTTCCCTTTGAAAGCGAAACCGTGGATCTGGCGCCCGGAGAAAGCCGGGAGATCTGCGCCGCGCTCACCCTTTCCGGGCCCAGGCTCTGGTGGCCCAACACCTATGGGGAGCCTTTCCTCTACACCTGCCGATTGTCGGCTCTGTCCGGCGATCAGGAAAGCGATGAGCGAAGCTTCGCCTTCGGCGTGCGGGAGCTTCGATGGACGGAGGATTGGCCCTTCACGCTCCGCTGCAACGGTGTGCCCATCCTGTGCCGGGGCGGCAACTGGGGCATGGACGACGCCTTCCTGCGCTGTACGCCGGAGGACTACGATATCCGCGTCCGTTTCCACCGGGACATGAATTTCACCATGATCCGCAACTGGGTGGGCATGGTGGGCCGGGAGGAATTCTACGACGCCTGCGACCGTTACGGCATCCTCATCTGGGATGATTTCTGGCTGGCGAACCCGGTGGACGGGCCGGACCCGGACGACGAAGCCATGTTCCTTCGGAACGCGGAGGATAAGCTGCGCCGGGTGCGGCGGCATCCCTCCGTCGCTCTGTACTGCGCCAGAAATGAGGGCTACGCCCCGGAGGCACTGGACCGCGGCCTGCGGGCGCTCTGCGGAAAATGGGACGGCACGAGGCCCTACCTCCCCCACTCGGCCCTGGGTACGGTCAGCGGCTTCGGACCCTATCACAGCGCCGGACCGGAATACTACTTCGGCCACACCTACCACACCCTGCACTCCGAACGGGGCATGATGAACATTCCCTCCCTGGAGACCATGGAGGCCATGCTGGGGAAGGAGCACCGCTGGCCCATCGACGAGGTCTGGGCCCTCCACGACTTCTGCCGGGGCGGCGCCATGCGCTCCGACGAATTCGAAGCCCAGCTGCGCCAAAGCTACGGGGACTACGACAGCCTGGAGGAGTTCACCCGTCTGAGCCAGCTGCTGTGCTATTCCAACCACAAGGCCATGTTCGAGGCGGTCTTCGCCGGGCAGAGCCAGGGACTCCTCATGTGGATGAGCAACCCGGCCTGGCCCAGCATGGTCTGGCAGACCTACGACGCCCGCTATGACGTGAACGGCGGTTACCAGGGCTGCAAGGACGGCTGCCGCAGCGTGAACGCCGTCTACGACGTGCTGCGGGAGGAGCTCTGCCTGGTGAACGCCACGGCGGAGGACCGGCAGCTTGCCCTGCGCATGGAGCTTTTCGACCTGTCGGGCAGGCTGCTGCGCCGGGAAGAACGGAGCTTCCCCGCCCCTGCCGGTTCCGCCCGGTACGTGATGGAGGCCCCGCGCTGGATGAACGAAGTGCAGCTGATGCGGCTGACGGTACTGGAGGAGGGCCGGGAGCCGGTGGAGAACGACTACTGGCTCAACGGCTGGGAGCATACGGACTACCGGGGCCTGCGGGAGCTGCCCGCCGTATCGCTGGAGGGAAGCCTGACGAAATCGGAAGGCGGCTTCCTTGCCCGGGTGCGGAACCCCGGCAGCGCCCCCGCCCTCATGGCGGAGCTCCGCCTCAAGGACCCGAAGACGGGCCGGACGATCCTTCCCGTCTTCTCCGACCGCAATTTTCTCCTGCTGCTGCCGGGAGAGGAAAAGACCGTCCGTCTGGAGGCAGGAGCGGAGGAAGCCGCCCTCTGGCTCCGGGGCTTCAACGTAAAGGAGGCTATCCTGTGAAACGAAGCGAAGTAAACGCCGCCCTCCGGGAGATGGAAGCGTTCTGCCGGGCGCTCAAGTACCCGCTCCCTCCCTTCTGCGCCTTCACGCCGGAAGACTGGCATAGCCTGGGGCATGAATACGACGAAATACGCGACTGCGGCCTGGGCTGGGACATCACCGACTACGGACAGGGGGACTTCAGCCGCTTCGGCTTTTCCCTCATCACCCTGCGCAACGGCTGCCGTGCCATGCCGGAGAAGTATCGCCAGGTATATGCGGAGAAGCTGCTGTATCTCCGGGAGGGGCAGGTCGCTCCCAACCACTTCCACTGGCTGAAAAGCGAGGACATCATCAACCGGGGCGGCGGCACCGTGCTGATCCGCCTGTACCGCTCACTGCCGGACGAGGGCATCGACCGGGATTCTCCCGTGGAGGTGATCTCCGACGGACGGCGTTATACCGTGGCGGCAGGGACCCGGGTTGCCCTGAAGCCCGGCGAGAGCATCCATATCTATCCCCTGCTTTACCACGACTTTTCCCTGCTGCCGGGCTCGGGGCCCGTGCTGCTGGGAGAGGTGAGCGAGGTGAACGACGACGCCGCGGACAACCGCTTCGAGCCCCCCGTGGGCCGCTTCCCGGCGATCGAGGAAGACGAAGCGCCCTACCGGCTCCTTTGTACGGAGTATCCCCCTGCCGTGGAAGGCTCCGGCCTCTGATTCTAGCCGCCGACATACGGCGTCAGGCTGCTTCCCGCCGGGGTCTCCTTCTCCGTCAAAGCAGTCCTTCGATCGTCCAACTCGTTCTCTGGCTGAGATAACTGAACACGAACAAGGCCAGGATCAGAATCACGGCGGCTGCCACGAATATGATCAGCTTGCGTTTTTCTTTTTTGCTGAGCTTTGTTGCGTTTCCGTCTTCTTCGTCCGGCTCCGGTTCATGCTTTGAATCAAAAATGAGGCCGCAGTTTATACACCGCTTTGCGTTTTTCATGACGATCTGGCCGCATTTCGGGCATCTGTATACCGTCATCGTTTTCTCCTTTCCACTCGCCTTCCCGGGCGCGAAATTGCCTATGTATCGCAGCCTGCTGCCATCCGTTCTGCGCCGGTCCTTATCGTTTGAAAGCCGGGGAGCTCCCGGAGGCAGACAAAGCTCTCTTCCCGCAGCAAAGCGAGAAACAGCATCGCATACTCTTTTTTCGTATGATGCGGCGCGACCGGAGAAAGGAACGTGATCCGCTCCTTGCCGTTCTTTTGTTCCTCATAGGTCTCCAGTGCCCCATATCCCTTCTGGAGCCAGGCCAGGGCCTCCATCGTCTGCCGGCGCTCACAGCAGAGCTGCGCCTGCCGGCAGTACGCCTCCACGAGAAAGCCCAACAGCTGCCCTTCCTGCCCGGCGGCGTCCGTGACGATGGATTCCACCATTCGCAGCGCTTCCGGCGAGCCTTCCCTCGTCAGGTCCGTCAGCAGCGTCAGGAGGCTCACCGCCGCCACTTTTCGCTTCTGCGCCGCCAGCTCGTCCCCCTCCAGCACGGACAGAAGCAGCCGTTCCCGATTCGGCGAGGCCTTTGCCTGCTCTGCAGCTTCCTCCCGGCGGTCCAGCGCGGTCAGAACGCGCACATACATATCGATTACGAGAACATCCGTTACGGCGTTGAAATCGGGAGACTCCCTTCGCAGAGCCGCAAATCGTTCCTCCGCCTGTAACAGCTGCCGCCGCCGTTTCCCGGCGTCCGTCTCTTCACAGGCCTGAACGTATTCTTCGCAGGCCAGACGGTAGCGGAACATACGATCGCCGGGGAATTCCAGGACGGCGTCCTTCAAAAACCGCAGCCTGACGTTCCTGTCAGCGTCGGCAAGCGCGTCGGTCATACGATCCGCCCAATCCCGGCGCCGCTTTTCCCGGTCCAGCAGCTCGTCCACGGGAACGTGAAACAGATCTGCCAGGGGTATGAGGCTGCCGATCTCCGGGTCGCTTTTTCCGTTTTCCCATTTGCTGATCGCCTGAGAGGATACGCCGATCGTTTTCGCGACGTATTCCTGCGACATATTGTTTTTGATGCGGAGCTCCCGCAGCCTTTTTCCCAAATACTTCATATGTCACCGCTCCCATTCTCTGTTCAGCATATTTTACGTGACAGCTTCCCGGTCAGTCAATCATACGATGATATCAACGAATTAACCAACGGTTGAGCAGACTGCGCCGAACCCCGGTTCCGCCGGAGCCGGGAAAGCGGCATGCGGGCACGCTCCTGCGGAAAAACGCCCGCACGGACGGCCGGCCTTTTTCTCCTCTGCGCTGTTGATTTTGGCAGGGGGAGACGGTATAATATTTCAATCGAGAATCAAGGCTTGTCAGGAGAGACCCGAACATGGATCAGCTGACGCTGTCTGACCCCAGCGGCACCGGGACGGGAGGCGCGGAGAGGGAAAGCCGCCGCCTCCGGACCTCTGTTGTCCGCGCTTCGGAGAAAGCCGGGGAGCCCGTCGGGAGGGCGGACCGCTCTCCTCTCACCAGGGGTCCGTTCTGATGGACCACGAACGGTGGATGGGCGAGGCCCTGGCTCTGGCGGACGAGGCCGCCGGAGCGGGGGAGGTGCCCGTGGGCTGCGTGATCGTGCGCGGGGAGCAGATCGTCGGCCGGGGCCGCAACCGCCGGGAGGAGGACCGCTCCGCCCTGGCCCACGCGGAGATCCTGGCCATCCGGGAGGCCTGCACGTTTTTGAAGGACTGGCGGCTTTCCGACTGCGGCCTTTACGTGACGCTGGAGCCCTGCCCCATGTGCGCCGGGGCCATCCTCAACGCCCGGCTGAAATGGGTCTGCTACGGGGCCAGGGATGAAAAGACCGGCTCCTGCGGCAGCGTCCTGAACCTCTTTGAGGAGAACTACGGCTACCGTCCGGCTCTCTACGGAGGCGTCCTGGAGGAGGACTGTCTGGCGCGCCTCCGGGACTTTTTCCGGGACCTGCGGCGGCAGTAATGGGAGACGTTCGCTTGGAAAACGCTTTTTTTGCCCTTGCCGCCCGGATGCGCAACATCCGCCGCTGGGGCCTCATGCGAAACAGCTTTGAAGAAAACCTGCTGGAGCACGCCCAGATCACCGCGGTGCTGGCCCACGCCCTGGCCGTGATCCGGCGGGACGTGTTCGGCCGCAGCGCCGATCCGGACCGGGCAGCGGCCGCGGCCCTCTTCCACGACATGAGCGAGATCCTGACGGGGGACCTGCCCACCCCGGTGAAATACTTGAACGAAGACATCCGCCGCTCCTACAAGGCTGTGGAGAGCCGGGCGGAAGCCCAGCTGCTGCTCCTGCTGCCGGAGGAGATGCGCCCCGCCTACGGGGAGCTGCTCCGGGGCGGTGAGGGCGAGGTGCACGAGCTCGTCAAGGCGGCGGACAAGCTGGCTGCCTATATCAAGTGCATCGAGGAGCTGCGAGCCGGGAATCAGGAATTCCGCTCCGCCGAAAAGCAGATCCGGCAGACCCTGGAGGCTTCGGAGCTGCCGGAGGTCCCCTATTTCATAGAGCGCTTCCTCCCCGCCTTCGGCATGACCCTGGACGAGCTCACCGGCAGCTGATGGCGAAGGGCATCCTGGTCGTCACCGGACCCACGGCCACGGGGAAAACGGCCCTGGGCGTGCGCCTGGCGAAGCTGCTGGACGGGGAGGTCATCTCCGCGGACGCCATGCAGCTCTATCGGGGCATGGTGATCGGCACCGCCGCCCCCGCCCCGGAGGAAACGGAGGGCATCCCCCACCATCTGGTGGGCACGGTGGACCCCCGGGAGAGCTACAGCGTGGGGCGCTACGTGATCGAAGCCTCCGCCATCGCCGACGATATTCTCCGCCGGGGGAAGCTCCCCCTGCTGGTGGGCGGCACTAACTTATATATCGAAGCCCTGCTCCGGGGCACGGCTTTCGCCGCCGGAGACCCGGCGGTGCGGCGGCATCTGGAGGCGGAATACGACGCCGACGGCGGCGCGGCCCTGCTGGAAAAGCTCCGGGCAGTCGACCCGGAGCGGGCTGCCAAGCTCCATCGGAACGACCGGAAGCGCATCGTGCGGGCCATGGAGATTTTCGAGGTGACGGGAAAAACCATCACCGCCTTCGATGAGGAGAGCCGCGCCGCTCCCCCGCGCTACCCGTCCTGTACCGTCGCCCTCAGCTTCGAGGACCGGGCCCTGCTCTACCGGCGCATCGACGAGCGGGTGGAGCGGATGTTCGGCCTGGGCCTCGCGGAGGAGGTGCGGTCCCTGCTGGCCGCCGGGGTCACGGAGGCCGACACGGCCATGCAGGCCATCGGCTACAAGGAGACCGCCGCCGCTCTGCGGGGGGAATACAGCCTGGAGGAAGCCATGGAGCGCATCTGCCTGGCCTCCCGGCGCTACGCCAAACGCCAGCTCAGCTGGCTCCGGGGGAAGCCGGAGGTCCACTGGCACCTGTGGAAAAAAGAAACGAATTATCAGGAAGCCTGCCTGTTTTCGACACGAATCCTGGAAAATTCTGGTATACTTTGATCCGTACCCGCGAAGGCGGGGAGAGATCAGGCAGCCGCCCGGCGGCGCCGGAAAAGAAAGGATGCGGAGAACATGCAGAAGACCATCAACATACAGGATTCGTTCCTGGCCGGAGCCCGGCGGGAACGGCTGCCCCTGACGCTGTTCCTCATGAACGGCTTTCAGATGCGGGGCTTCGTAACGGGCTACGACAGCTTCACCGTGGTGCTGGACTGCGAGGGGAAGCAGGAGCTCGTTTACAAGCACGCCATATCCACCATTATCCCGGCGCGGCCCCTGCCCCTGCCGGCGGCGGACTGACTGTTCAGGCCCCGACGGCGGGCGCGCGATCCGCCGGGGCTTCGGGACCTCCGGGGACCAGGAGAAGCGGGAATGAAGAACTCGAACCTGACGCTGAAGATCGCCTGCGTACTGATCGTGGCCGCACTTTTGGTGTGGGTGGGGATCTATGCCTTCCAGGCCCTGAACGACCCCTACCGCACGGTGCCCGTCACGGCTGCCGAGATACGGGATACCGCCAGGGTCCGCGGGATCGTGGCCCGGGAGGAGACCGTGCTGTACAACGTTTATTCCTCCGTCCGCATCCGGCTGGAGGAGGGCGGCCGCGTGGCCGCCGGGGGCACCGTGGCCCAGGCCTACGATTCCGACGAAGCGCTGCTCCGGGCGATGCATCTGGCGGAGCTGCGGGCCGAAGCCGAGGAGCTGACGGCGCTGCTGAACGCCGCGTCGGCGGAGAACACCCAGCAGAAGGACGCGGAGATCCAGGCCGGCATCCGGCGGCTTCGCCGGAGCGTGTCCGCCCGCAATTTCACCGAGGCCGAGAGCCTCAGCCAGACCCTGCGCACCCAGGTGTTCGCCGCCTCCAGCAGCGCTTCCGACATCCGCGGCCGCCTGCAGACGGTGAACGGCGAGATCCAGGAGCTGGAGCAGCGGGCAGACGGCGGCTCCGACGCCATCGCCACCCCGGTCGCCGGTCTTTTCAGCAGCACCGTGGACGGCTGGGAGGACCTCTCCGGCGCAGACCTGGACGAGATCGCTCCCTCCGCGCTCTCCGCCCTCATGGCGGAGGAACGTCAGACCCCCGACTGGGCGCTGGGCAAGATCGTGAGCGGCGTGCGCTGGTACTACGCCGCCCTGGTGGATGCCGCGGACGCGGATCAGCTCTACGGCCGCGACACGGTGCAGCTGGTCCTGGGGCAGCGCTACGGCGAGCAGCTGACCATGGACGTGGAATGGATCAGCTCCGAGGAGGATGGCAAGCGGGCCGTGCTTCTGAGCTGCGCGGACCATATGTCCGACGTGCTGTCCGTGCGTTTCCAGGACGCGGAGCTGCTGCTGTCGGAGGCCAGCGGTCTGCGCATCCCCCGGCGGGGCCTCCACGTGGACGAGCAGGGCCGCGCCTGCGTGTACGTACAGACCGCTCTGCTGGCGGAAAAGAAGCTGGTGCAGGTGGTGCGGGACTTCGGGGATTTCTACCTTGTGACCAGCGACGCCCTGCGGGCCGGGGACGAGATCATCATCAGTGCGAAGAACCTGTATGAAGGAAAGGTCGTGGGCTGAGTGAGCAGCATCGGAGACAACGTCCGGCGGGTCCGGGAGGAGATCGCGGAGGCGGCGCTCCGGGCGGGGGCAGCGCCGGAGAGCATAAAGCTGGTAGCCGCATCCAAGACGAAGGACGCCGAGGCTGTACGGGAAGCCGTGCGTGCCGGGGTGGACGCCTGCGGCGAGAACCGGGTGAACGAGTTTCTGGAAAAGGACGCCCTGGGCGCGTACGACGGCGCCCCCAAGCATTTCATCGGCCGTCTGCAGCACAACAAGGTCCGCCAGATCACCGGCAGGGTCGATCTGATCCAGTCGGTGGACTCCGCGGAGCTGCTGCAGCTCATTGAAAAGCGGGCCGCCCTGCTGGACACGGTGCAGCCCATCCTTCTCCAGATCAACATCGGCCGGGAGGAGACGAAGGGCGGCTTCCTGCCGGAGGCGGCGGACGAGGCCGCCGCCATAGCTTCTTCCCTCCCCCATCTCCGTCTGGAGGGCCTGATGGCGATCCCGCCGGCCTGGGAGCAGACCGCCGACGCCTGGCCCGGCGCAAAAAAATACCCTTATTTTGACGAAATGTTCCGGCTATATATTGACATACGGGCGAAAAAATACCATAATACCCATATATGGTGTTTGTCCATGGGGATGAGCGGAGATTTTGCCCAAGCAATAGTATCCGGCGCCAACATGGTGCGTGTGGGTTCCGCCATCTTCGGGGCCAGGACGGCCTCGCAGCTCTGAGAAATGGAGAAGTTTGAAAATGGGTATTTGGGACAATCTGAAAAAGATCGCGCGGCCTTACGATGAAGATACCTTCGACGACTACGAGGAGAAGCAGACGACCTCGGTTTCTCCCGCCTGGAATGAGGGTGATGATTTGAACGCAGCCGACAGACGCACCGGGAACAAGGTCGTGAACATCCACGCCACTGCCCGTCTGCAGGTCGTTCTGGTGATGCCGGAGCAGTATGAGGCCGCCCGGGAGATCGCCGACCATCTGCGGGACAAGCGCACCGTGGTCCTGAACCTGGAGAACACCAGCAAGGACGTGTCCCGCCGCATCCTCGATTTCGTCAGCGGCGTCGCTTACGCCCAGGACGGAAAGATCAAGAAGGTGGCCGTCAGCACCTTCATCGTCACCCCCTACAATGTGGATATCCTCGGCGATCTGATCGACGAGCTGGAGAACAACGGCGTATACTTCTGAGCCGGCGGCTTCCCTGCCGCATACGCCGGGAAAGGATGATACGAATTGCTGACACCCCAGGAAGTCACGAGCTTCAAGCTGGAAAAGGCCATCTTCGGCGGCTATGATATCCCGACGGTGGACAAGTTCCTCGATCAGCTCTCTCAGGACTATACCGCCCTCTACCGGGAAAACGGCATTCTGAAAAACAAGATGAAGGTGCTGGTGGACAAGGTGGAGGAATACCGCTCCACAGAGGACGCCATGCGCATGGCTCTTCTGCAGGCGGAGAAGACCGCCAAGGAGATCACCGCCGCCGCCGAAGCCCAGCGGGATTCCGTCGGAGAGGAAGTCTCCCGGATGCGGGACGAGCTGATGGCCGGCGCGGAGGAGGAAGCGGAAAAGCGCCGGGTCCAGCTCCGGGAGGAGCTGGCCTCCGAGGAAGCCGCCCTGGCAAACGCGAAGAGGGCCACCGCCGAATACCTGGAAAAGCTGAAGACCTCCATGGCGGCGTACACGGAGGCTCTCGCCCGGATCTACGATTACGTGGAACCCCTGCCGCCTGCCGAGGCAAAGGAGGCCCCCCCGGAGGAAGCCCCGGAAAGCGCGCCCGCGCCGGAAGAGCCCCCCATCCGGGAAGCCGTCAGCCAGGACACCGTGGAGAACATCGCCGAGATCATCAACCGGGCTTTTTCCTCCATCGAGCAGACGGAGAAGCCCCCGGAGGAAGATCCCGGCCGGGAATCCACCATCCCCAAGCTGCCCCGGATCGACTACGACAACCTGCAGTTCGGAGACAATTACAGTCCCACGAAAAAATGAACCGGATACCCTCGACCGCGCGGCGACAGCCGCGCGGTTTTTTCCGGGTCGGCAAAGCTGTCCTTGCAATAACGCCCCGGATCATGTAAAATAACTATGTATACGCAGACGGCGCGGCTGCGCCGGGGCAGACAAGGAAGGGAAGCAGATGGCAGGCACCACCACGATCCGCAGTCTGGGCGTCCACGGCATCCGCGGGTACGCCGTGACGGTGGAATGCTATGCTTCCCACGGGGTACAGAGCAGCTTTGAGATCGTCGGCCTGCCGGACGCCGCCGTGAAAGAAGCCCGGGAACGGGTGCGGGCCGCCGTGAAAAGCCGCGGCTTCCGCTTCCCGCCCGGGAGGATCACGGTGAACCTGGCCCCGGCGGACACCCGCAAGGGCGGCACCCTTTACGATCTGCCCATCTTCCTGGCGGTGCTCACCGCCACGGAGCAGCTGCCCGTGCCCCCGGAGGACTGCGCTTTTTTCGGCGAGCTGAGCCTGGACGGGCTGCTGCGGCCGGTGAACGGCGCCCTGAGCATGGCCCTTGCCGCCCGGCGGGAGGGCGTCCGTTCCCTGTTCGTCCCTTCGGCCAACGCTTCGGAGGCGGCCTTCGCAGAGGGCCTGGAGGTCTTCGGCGTGCCGGACGTGGGGGCGCTCCTGGCCCATCTCAGCGGGGATGCTCTCCTGGCGCCCGCCATGGCCCCGTCCCCGGAGGATTACATCGTACATATGCCCGATTTCGCCGAGGTAAAGGGACAGGAGGACGTGAAGCGGGCCCTGGAGGTCGCCGTGGCTGGCGGCCACAACGTGCTGCTCTCCGGTCCCCCCGGGGCAGGCAAGAGCATGCTGGCCTCCCGCCTCCCTTCCATCCTTCCGGCCATGACCCGGGATGAGATCCTGGAGACCACGGAGATCCACTCCATCGCCGGACTGACCGACCCGTCCCGTCCCGTGGTGTCCGTGCGGCCCTTCCGTTCGCCGCACCACACGATCTCCTCCAGCGGGCTTTCCGGCGGCGGCAGCAATCCTCGGCCCGGGGAGATCAGCCTGGCCCACAACGGCGTGCTGTTTCTGGACGAGCTGCCGGAATTCAGCCGTCAGACCCTGGAGGTCCTGCGCCAGCCCCTGGAGACCGGGGAGGTGACCATTTCCCGGGTCGCCGGGGTGGAGACCTTTCCCAGCCGCTTCATGCTGGTCTGCGCCATGAACCCCTGCAAATGCGGCTGGTACGGCCACCCCTCCGGCCGCTGCACCTGCTCGGAGAGCGCCGTGCGGGCCTACCGGCAGCGTATCTCCGGCCCGCTGCTGGACCGGATGGACATCACGCTGAAGGTGCGCTCCCTGGATTTCGACGAGCTGCGGGATGACAGGCCCGGAGAGTCCTCCGCCGCTATCCGCGCAAGAGTGGAGAAGGCGCGGGAGATCCAGCGGAAGCGGCTCGAGGGCACGGGGGAAAGGCTGAACGCCCGTCTGACGGGCGAGCTCCTGCGCTCCGCCTGCCGCCTGGACGGCGCCTCGGAAGCCATGCTTCGGGCCGCTTACGACCGGCTGGGCCTCACCGCCCGCAGCCACGACAAGCTCCTGCGGGTGGCGCGCACCGTGGCCGATCTGGCCGGAAGCGAGCGCATCGCGCCCGCTCACCTGGCGGAGGCCCTGCAATACCGCATCCAGCTCTGAACCTTCGACCCTCTCCCGGCGCGCGGGAGCTATGACAGGCAAAGACTCCGAAGGAGGCTATGTATATGAAAAAACGGCTCGTTTCCATGCTGCTGGCCGTGCTTCTGATCACGGCGCTCATGCCCTCCGTTCTGGGCGCGGAGGTCGTCCTCTCTCCCCAGAACCTGACGGTGAACGGTGTCCCGGTCCGCTGCGAGAAATACAACATCGACAACAGCAATTTCTTCAAGCTGCGGGATCTGGCGTATCTGCTAAACGGCACGGGGAGCCAGTTCGCCGTGGGCTACGACCGAGCCAGCAACACGGTGACCATCACCACGGGCCAGCCCTATGAGCCCAATGGCACCGAGCTGCTGTTTACCGGCGAGGACAAGTCCGCCACCACCGTTCCCAGCCGGCAGACCATCCTCGTCAACGGCCGCGCCGTCACCGACCTCTCCGTTTACAACATCGGCGACAGCAACTTCTTCAAGCTGCGGGAGCTGGGAGAGCTCGTCGGCTTCGACGTGGACTACGACGCTTCGACCAACACCGCCATCGTTCTCAGCCGCCGGGCCGAACGACTGGAGGAGCTGACGCCGGAGCAGATCTACGCCCGCTGCTCCCCCGCCGTTTTCTACGTGGAGATCTACGACGCCGAGGGCTGGTGCACCAAGACGGGCAGCGGCTTCTTCCTGACGGAGGACGGCATCGCCGTCACGAACTACCACGTGATCTCCGGCGCGGCCAGCGCCTCCGTCACCCTGTCCTCCAATGGCGCGATCTACGACGTGCTGGGCGTCTACGATTACGACGCGGATGAGGACTGGGCCGTGCTGCAGATCGGCGGCAGCGGCTTCCAGACCCTCGCCGTGGGGGACGCGGGCTACGACGTGGGCGGCGCGACGGTGTACGCCATCGGCAGCCCCCTGGGCCTGCAGAACACCATCTCCGCCGGCATCATCTCCAACCCTGCCCGCAGGGACGGCGGCATGACCTATATCCAGATGAGCGCGGCCATATCCCCGGGCAGCAGCGGCGGCGCCCTGCTGAACAAATACGGACAGGTGATCGGCATCACCTCCGCCACCTATTCCGACGGGCAGAATCTGAACCTGGCCATCCCCATGACCTATCTGGAGGAGATGGACACCTCCGCCTATACCCCGTTCATGTCCATGGAGGACAGCCCCAGCGGCATCCTCACCCTGTCCGCCGACAGCCTGACCCTCGGCTTGAACGAGACGCGCAGCGTGACCGTGAACGCCGTCGAGAAAAACGTCTCCGGCGTTTCGGTGCGCTACTCCGCAGCCTCCGATGAGATCGTGGATTGCGCCTGGGGCAGCTGGTATGGGGACAACATCGATCTCAGCGTCACGGGGCTGAGCGTCGGCTCCACAGAGATCACCGTCTACTTCATCATCACCGGCACCGACGTGGTGCTGGACAGCAAAACGCTCTACGTCACCGTCGAGGCGGAGACCTCCGGCAGCGGCCAGGTGGAGGGCGTCGACTTCGGCATGAGCACGTATGAGCTGTCCGTGGGTCTCTTCAGCCAGGCCAGCGTCGACGTGCACGCCTTTTATCTCCCGGACAACAGCAACACCTCGGTGATCCCTTACGTGGAGGACCCCTCCGTCCTCAGCTGCGAGTTCGGCGAGTGGGACGGGGACGACATCACCCTGTATATCAATCCTCTGAGTGCGTGCAGCACAAAGATCACCGTGGTATACTACACCACCTCGAGCGGCAGGATGCTGGCCCAGGGCGAGATCAGCGTCACGGTGGTCTACGGGACGCTGCAGGTGTCGGAGGACGAGCTGGGCCTGGAGCCCGGAGAGAGCCGGGACATCCTCGTCACCCTCAGCAGCGACAGTCCCCATCTTCTGACGTTGGAATACGAGATCTACGGGACCGAGGTCGTCAGCGCCGCCTGGGGCGACTGGCTGGACGCCTCCTGCACCTCCTGTCCCCTGACGATCACGGCCCTTGAGCCCGGAGAGGCCGACGTGGAGATCCGTCTGCTGGACAAGGAGTATGGCATCTGCCTGTATTCTGTCTCCGTCCCGATCTCCGTGGGCTGAGAGCGAGGGAGGACTGCATATGAACATCGTAGTGGCAGGCGGCGGCAAGGTCGGCGGCGAGCTCATACAGCAGCTGACCCAGGAGGGGCACAGCGTCACGGTGATCGACGTGAGCGCCTCCCGGATCGAGGAGATGAACGGGCAGTACGACGTGATGGGCTACGTGGGCAACTGCGCGACCCTGCAGGTGATGCAGGACGCCCAGGTGGAGAAGGCCGATCTGCTGATCGCCACCACGGCCTCCGACGAGCAAAACCTGCTGGCCTGCCTCCTTGCCCGGAAAATGGGCGCGAAGCACACCATCGCCCGGGTGCGCGATCCCCAGTACGTGGGGCAGATGGAGTTCCTGGCCGAGGAACTGGGCCTGAGCATGTACGTGAACCCGGAGTATTCCGCGGCCTCGGAGATCTTCCGGCTGCTGCGCTTCCCCTCCGCTCAGAAGCTGGAGGTATTCGCCGGCGGCCGGGTGGAGATCGTGGAGGTCACACTGCCGGAGGGCAGCGGCCTCACGGGGATCCCCCTGCGGGACCTTCCCCGGACCTTCGGGGCACACATCCTGGTCTGCGCCGTGCAGCGGGGAGACGAGGTCTGCATCCCCAAGGGCGATTTCGTGATCCGGGACGGGGACCGCATCAGCATCACCGCCGAGCCCAATGAGATGACCCGGGTCTTCAAAAAGTGGGGCCTTCTCCGCAAAAAGGTGGACAACGTGATGCTGGTGGGCGGCGGTCTCATCAGCTACTATCTGGGCCGCATGCTCTGCGGCATCGGTGCCGGCACCATGATCGTGGAGCGGGACGAAGCCCGCTGCCGGGAGCTCTGCGAGCAGCTGCCGGCGGCCACCATCATCCAGGGGGACGGGACCGACCATGAGCTGCTGGGCGAGGTGGGCATCCACAACATGGACGGCGTCGTGGCCCTCACCGGCTCCGACGAGGAGAACATCATCCTGGGCATGTACGCCGACTCCTTGGGAGAGGCCCGGAAGGTGGTCGTGAAGGTCAACAACGGGAACCTGGTGCGCCTGGGAGAGCGAGCCGGGCTGGAAAGCGTGCTCAGCCCGAAGCACATCACCGCCAACATGATCCTGCGCTACGTGCGGGGCATGTCCAACTCTCTGGACAGCAACGTGGAGGCTCTGCATTCCATCTGCTCCGGCCAGGTAGAGGCCCTGGAGTTCTCCGTGGGCCGTCAGGCGGACGGCGTGGCCGGCATCCCGCTGAAGGATCTGAAGCTGCGGCGGGATCTCCTGCTGGCCTGTATCATCCGCGCCGGACGGGCCATCATCCCCGGCGGCAGCGACGTGATCCGCCAGGGCGACCACGTGCTGGTGGTGACCACCGCGGAGGGTCTCAACGACCTGACGGACATTCTGGAATAAACGAAACGGTCGGAGCCCGCAGCCGCAGCCCTGCGGCCGCGGGCTCTCCGACGAAAGGAAACGATATGGACATCACGAACTGCATCCATCCGGGGGGCGAAGCGCTGACCCTGGAGGCCGCGAAGGCCTGCGGCTGGAAGGAGGGGGACCGGATCCTGGACGTGGGCTGCGGCGGCGGCGAGACCATGCTTCTTCTGAAGCAGCGTCTGGGCGTAAAGCCCGTGGGCTGCGACCGGGACGAGGGGATGCTGGCCCGAGCCAGTCTTCTGGACCCCTCCTTCAAGCTCCGGAAGACCGACGGCATGAGTCTGGACTTCCCCTCCCTCTACTTCGACGGGGCGATCCTGGAGTGTTCCTTCAGCCTTATGAACCGCCACGACGAAATGCTCAACGAGCTCTACTGCGTGCTGAAAAAGGGCGCAAAGCTGGCCATTTCCGACCTGTACTGCATCAATCCCGACGCGGACCGGGCCGGAGAGGCATACTACGAAGCCAAGCGCATCCTGAACGAACCCAAAAACGAGGGAGACTGCGAGAGGGCGGACGAGATCCCCTCCCCCTACCTGCTGGACGGGATGTTCGTCATTGACAACCTGCTCCACGCCATCCGGGAGACCGGCTTCGAAATCACCCTGTTCCGGGACCGGACGAAGCAGCTGCAGGATTGGTACGCCCAGCTGCTCATGGACTACGGCTCCATGGACGCCTATTGGAAGGCCGTCCTGCCGGAGGGAAGCGCGCCCTTCTGCCGGGCGAAGATCGGCAAGAACACCGGATATTTCCTCCTGACGGCGGAAAAGCTGTGATCGGCGGCGTGATTCTGGCGGCGGGGTATTCCTCCCGCATGGGGGAGCTGAAGCCCCTTCTGCCGGTGGGCGGCGTGCCCGCCCTTCTCCGGGCCGCGGAGGCCCTGTCCGGAGCCGGAGCGGAGGTCGCCGTGGTCACGGGTCACCGCCGGGAGGAGCTGACGCCCCTCATCCGGCGCTGCGGCGCGCTGGAGCTCCCCAACCCGGACTACGACCGGGGAATGTTCACCTCCGTGCTCACGGGTCTGCGGCATTTCGCAGCTCTGGGCGCGGAGGGCGTTTTGCTGCTCCCCTGTGACTGCGCCGCCGTTCCCAAAGAGGCGGTGCGGCAGCTGGTGGCCTGCGCCGGGGACAGGGGGGAATACGCGCTTCCCGTCTACGGGGGGAAAAACGGCCATCCTCTGTGGATCCCCGCCCGGTACTTCGATGAGATCCTGGGGTTTGACGGGCCCGGCGGTCTCAAGGGGGCCCGCCTTCTCCACGAGGACAGCCTCCTGTGCCTGCCCATGCCCTGGGAGGGCGTGGTGCTGGATATGGACACGCCCGAGGATTATGCTGCCCTTTGCCGGTACGTTCAGGACGACGGGCTTGCTTCCCTGGCCCGGGGCCGGCGCTTCCTTCTCCTGCGCCACGGAGCTACGGAGCTCCACAGCGGCAAGGTGGTGATGGGCCGTTACGACGCCCGCCTTTCCGCCGCGGGAAGGGAGCAAATGAAGGCCATGGGGCGGCGTCTGGCGGACATGGGGCTCGCTGCCTCGGCCCTGTATACGAGCCCCCTCCGGCGGGCGCGGGACAGCGCCGGGCTGGTGAACGAGGCCCTGGGGCTCCCCCTCCGGGAGATGGAGGCTTTTTCGGAGATCAGCCTTGGCGCCTGGGACGGGCTTCTCATCGACGAGGTGAAAAGTAAGTGGCCCGCCGAATATGAACGGCGGGGCCGGTATCTTATGAGCTACCGCTTTGACGAGGGGAGCGAGAGCTTTTATATGGTGCAGCATCGGGTGCGGAAGGGCCTCCTGGAGCTGCTGCGGGCGGACGACGCCCGGGATATCCTCATTCTCAGTCACGCCGGGGTCATCAAGTGCCTCTGGGGGCTGCTGCAGGGCAGGGATATCGACTGGGCCTTCCCCCTCTGCCGTCCGGACAAGGGGGAGCTGACGGTGCTGGAGACGTGACGCCGCGTTAAAATCGTATAAGAATCGGGGCTGTGAAGAGAAGGTGAAGAATCACCGTCGCTTCACAGCCCCACAGCATATCGTTCGCTTTATCCGATGGTCATGGTCACGGTGTTCGTCTGCACGGTGTTGCCGAGGGCGTCGGTCACCACGCAGTAGACCTGGTTGCCGTTCCGGGCGGCGGTGAGCTCCACGGAGTAGGTGTCGCCGGTGATGGAGGACTTGGAGAACTTCGAGGCGGTGGGCTTCTTGACATACCACTGGTAGGTGAGGCCTTCGCCCGAAGCGACCACGGTGAAGGAAGCGGTG
>JAFXUU010000004.1 GCA_017524845.1 Oscillospiraceae bacterium | reverse complement strand
CAGCAGGCTCAGGAGCGTACTTTTGCCGCTGCCGCTGGGGCCGGTGATGGCATACATTTTCCCCGCCTCGAAGGCGGCGTTCACCTCCCGGAGCACGGCCTTCTGCCCGCCGGGATAGGTGTAGCTCAGGTTTTCGATGGACAGGATGGACATGGTTCTTTCCCTCCTTTACTCTTTCGTCTGCAACAACCTCATTGGGCTCTTTTGCAGTATCGACGCCGAGATGGCGGCGGAGGCCGCCACGCAGAGGGCGAAGTGGGCCAGCACGTACAAAAGCGGCACCAGGATCACCCCCAGGAAGCCCGCGCCGTTCACCGCGAACAAAGCCGCGATCGCCAGCGCCAGTCCCATGAGGCACAAAACCGCCTGCTCCAGCGTGAGCCGCCGGATCGTCAGCTTCTTCGACCAGCCCAGGGCCCGGAGGATGGCCGCCTCCTTCTGCTCCTGGAGGATCATCAGCACCGGCAGCAGCGTCCCCAAAATGAGAGCCGCCGCCACGGTGAGGGGATAGAGCGTTTCAATGAGCCGGTACACGCGGTAGATGCGGTCCGCGTCGGCGGTGTCCATGGTGAACACCGGGGGCTTTTTCGCGGTGTACTGGATCTCCGCCGCCATCTGCCGCACTTTATCCGCGTCGTGGTAATTGTTCAGCGTGAATGTGGCGCTGTCCAGATAGAGGGTCGTACCGAAGAAATAGTAGGAGCCGAAGGCCGTGACGGGCGCATAGACGACGGTCGGTTCCCATGTCGTCTCCACCCGCCCGATGACCGTATAAAAGCTGCGGTACTTATCCCGAAATACCAGGGCGTCTTCGTCGGTCTTGGGAAAATAATCATGCCCGACCTTCAGGAACTCGATGCAGCCCAGCTCGTTGATGCGCACCTCATCCCCCAGCTTTATGCCCTTTCGTTCCATCACCGGAGCGGGGAGGATACAAATCTTTCCCTTTTCCTGCATGGCCGTTTCTTCGTCCCAGCCCTCCAGCCAGGTGATGGGGTCGGAAATCACGGCGTCCAGCCGGTTAGTAAAAACCACCTCGGCCAACTCCAGTTCCAGTTCACCTTGGTCGATGCCATCGTCATACCGGCGCACATATACCGGGTCGCTGAGCATCCCGGTCTTCATCAGCTTTTCGGCCTTGCCAAGGGAAAGCCCGCCGGTGAAATCGACCTCCACCCGGACATTTTTCATCATTTCGCCATAGCGGGATCGCAGCACCGTCATCTGCCCTACGGCCCCCACCAGC
This sequence comes from Oscillospiraceae bacterium, assembly GCA_017524845.1. Taxonomy (GTDB): domain Bacteria; phylum Bacillota; class Clostridia; order Oscillospirales; family Oscillospiraceae; genus UBA1774. The sequence continues at coordinate 23,005 of JAFXUU010000004.1, read as the reverse complement.
AGGGCCGCCAGCAGCAGGGCCAGCAGGGTCTTCGCCCCGGCCCGGCGGATATGTCGCAGGATATAGCGCCGCAGGAAGCCCCTGACGGGCTTTCCCGTGACGGTCACGGGCAGGGCCAGTACCGCCGCCGCGGCGGACAGGGCTTCCGGCCCGATTTCGCTGTCTTGAATACCACCCTTATTGTCCTTCTTTCGGTTCCCGTCCTGCAGGAGGGCCAGGGGACTGCGCTTCCCCAGCGCTCGGAGATAGAGGGCGGCCAGCAGAGCGACGGCCAGCAGGAGACTGATCGCTCCCAGCAGATAGACCCCGATGTGGGCGCTGGGCATGGCCTCCAGCCCTGCTTCCGCAAAATCCGCCGCGCTCTTTGCCGCCGCCGCGCCGGACCGAAGCCAGGCCGCGCCGGTCCCGATCACGACGGCGATGACCGCGAGGAACAGGAGGGGCAGCCAAAGGGTTTTTGACGCCGCCCGCCTGGGCGCGCCCAGGGCACGCAGGATGGCGTATTCCCGCCGCCGCCGGTGGAGGAACAAATAGAGGGTCAAGCCCACCGCCAGCAGAGCGGCGGCGGAAAAGATCAGCAGCTTCATGCGGCTCAGAGCTTTGGTTTCCGCCAGCTTTTCCGAGATAAGGGGCCAGCCGCCGTCGTTCCAGGCGTATTGCAAGCCCATTTCCTCCACCATCGGCAGGCACTCCTCCGCAAACGCGCCCAGTTTGTCCGCGTCACGGACGAGAAAACTCACCTCGCCTGGGCGGAAGACATGGTTGACCGTGTCGCAGCCCGCGGGGAGGAAGGACGTGGGAACGAAAACCGTATTGTCCGAATAGGCCCAATAGGGGTCCTGGTCCTGCCAGGAGCCGATGGAATAATAGTTGTAATGCTCCTGCTCCTGCCAGTGCCGGTCTGAGGAATCCTGCCAGGTGCCCACGATGGTGAAGGTCTGTTCCGTCCACTGGGCGGCGTAGCGTCCGCGGGTGACGGCCACGGCCCCCAGGGGCTGAAATTGCTCCATGAGATAGTTTCCCAGCTGAAGCGTCACCGTGTCCCCCAGGTTGAGGCCGTTCTCGCTCAAAAACCGCTCGCTCACCACGCAGTTCGCTTTTCCCGCGTCCTCCGGGCCAAGGAGCCGGCCCTGGACCGCCGTCAGCTGGTTCCGGGCGACCCGGCGGATGGAGGCCATGTCGTCGGTATACACCACGTCGAAGGTGCGCAGGTCGTCGTTGGTGACCTGGATGAGCTCCCGCAGGGGAGCGAACTCCTCCGTTTCCAGGTAGTTTTCAGGCAGATCGGTGACGTCGGTGATATAGGGCCACCAGCCCTTGCGGCTGTCGTCTCCCAGGAAAAAACCCTGATTTGGATCGCCCTCGGCAATGGCCCGAGGCGCGCGGACCACGAAGATGTAGCGCCGGTCCTTTTGAATGGAGAGTAACTGCTCTCGGTCGATATCATAGTCATAGCAGTTCACCACGTCGCCGCCGCCGCCGGAATGCATTCGGATATCCGGCTCCACGCCGATATACTTCTCCGCCATGGCGAAGATGAACAGGGATATCCCGCTCTTTTGCAGCTTTTCCAGCTGCTCGAGGGCGCCGCGGCTGCCAGCCAGCAGGACCACGTCCTTCAGATAAAAGATACGGTTGCCGTCGCCGTCAGCGATCGTATAGGAGGGCCGTATCCTTCCGAACTCCGGAAAGTCCTCGTAACCTTTGACGGTCGCCTCGAGGATCACCCGGTCCGTATAGCCATAGTAGGAAATGGGGGCGTCGAGCCGCTTGTAGTCCTCCGATATCCCGGCGGTCAGATAGCGGCGGTCCACGGCGTCGATATAGGGCAGGGCTTCCAGCGCCGCCAGGTCGTCTTCGCTCAGGGCCTCGTGGTGGACGCGCTCATTGCGGACATATAGATAATAAGGCGTTTCCTGGCTCGTGGGGTCCGTGAAGAGGAATTCGGTGTTCGAAGCGTCCGCGGGCCGGAGCACCTGGCTGCGCTCCACCGTAAGCACGCCCTCCACTTTCTCTTCCGCCTGCCGTATCGCTTCCGTCTGCATGGCGTAGGAGGACAAATTATCCAGCAGCAGGAACGCCGCGGCAGCCAGCAGGAGGACGGTCAGAACCGTCTTCACCGGGCTGCGCAGCAGCATTTTGAACGCATATCGGTTTTTCATCTTCGCCTCCTGTACCGCAAGCGGCCTTGCCCGTCTTTGTCACGCTTCTTCCGCGATGCGCAGGACGCCGGTTTGCACCATCCGGAACCCGGGATTCTCCCGGAGACCGTCGAAGCGCTCGTCCAAAAGAAAACCGGCCAGCTGTGCCGCAGCCTCCCGTCTCGTCCTGCGCGGCATGAGCGGGAAAAGAAAACCGCTCCGCCCTTTGCCGCCCTTCCGCTCCTCAAAGGTCGCCAGAGCCTGATACGCCTTTTCCAGCACTGCCATGGCCTCCTCGGGCTGCCCACTCTCGCAGCAGCCGAGCGCCTGCCGATAGTATGCCCCCATGAGGAAATCCATCAGCTGCCCGTCCTGCCCGGCGGCGTCTGTGACGATGGATTCCACCATGTCCAGCGCCTCCGGCGAGCCCTCCCGCATCAGGTCTCCCAGCAGATTCAGCAGGCTCACCGTCGCCGTTTTTCGCTGATGGGCAGCAAGCTCGTCCCCCTCCAGCACGAAAAGGAGCAGTCGTTCCCGGTTCGGCGAGGTCCGGGCCAGCGAGGCCGCCTCGTCCCGGCGTTCCAGGGCGGTGAGGACGCGCACGCGCATATCCGCGGCGGCCGTGTATTCCGGGTATTCCCGGTTCAGAGATTTGAGCCGGTCGTCCGCAAGATCCAGCAGCCGCTTTCTCTCCGCCAGGTCCGTTTCCTCCTGCGCGGCGAAGAATTCCCAGCAGGCCAGCTGATAGCGGAATCTGCGGTCTCCGGGAAACTCCGCCAGGGCGTCCCGAAGGACCCGGAACGGCGTCTCCCGATCGTCGGAAATCAAAGCCTCGTCAATTCTCCGCTCCCAGTCCCTGCGGCGCTTGTCCTTATCCAGCAGCTCGTCCACGGGGATGTGAAAGAGGTCTGAGATGGGAACGAGGTTCATGATGTCCGGCGAGCTTTTCCCGTTCTCCCATTTGCTGACCGCCTGCACGGAGACGCCCAGCACCCCGGCGACGTATTCCTGTGACAGCTCGTTTTTGATCCGCAGCTCCCGCAGCTTGATTCCCAGCTTATTCACGTGCATCACTCCCGGATTTGATTCCGCAATAATTCTACATGGGGCGGCGTCTTGCCGTCAACCATATAATAGCTTAAGTGATTCAACTGCCGGTTGAATCCCGGCCCGTGCCCGTATTGACGACATCGGGCAGACGCAGCCAGGGGGGCATCCCGGTTTCCCGGAACGCCCCCCTGGCTTACATTGCTTCCGCTGCCCGCGCTCCGGCGAAGCGGCCGCGGGGACGCATCAGTTCTTCCTCTGCCCGAAGTCCTCGTCGATGCGCTTCTTCCAGCTCTTGGACAGGGGCACGCTGGCGCGAACGGAGCTCACGGCCTCGCTCAGCACCGCGAAATTCAGACTGGTGCCCGCGCTGTCGGGCCGGTAGTTCACGGCCCGGTCCTCATCGATGCCAAACCGCCTCGCGGTCTCCACCGCGTCGATGTTGGCCGCCAGGAAGAGGAATTCCCAGCCGTCCTTCTTTTTGGCTTCGATGAGCTTCTTCACCTCGCCGCTGCTCCAGCGGTGGGAGGCGTTCTCCATACCGTCGGTGGTGATGACGAAAAGTGTGTGCTCCGGCACGTCCTCGGGCCTCACATATTTGTGGATGCTGCCGATGTGCTTCACCGCGTCGCCGATGGCGTCCAGCAGGGCGGTGCAGCCCCCGACGCTGTAGTCCCGGTCGGTCATGGGCCGGATCTCCGACAGGCGCACCCGGTCGTGCACGACCTCGCTGCGGTTGGAGAAGAGCACGGTGCTGACCCAGCATTCTCCCTCCGTCTTCTTCTGCTTTTCGATCATGGCGTTGAAGCCGCCGACGGTGTCGCTCTCCAGCCCGGCCATGGAGCCGCTGCGGTCCAGGATGAATACCAGCTCGGTGCAGTTCTTTTTCATGGTTAAGCCCTCCCATAACGTTGTATTTTTGTGTTCTGCACACAGGATACAGCGTCGGGGGAGGGCGGAGGTCGCCTCTCAGGCGACATTTTCGGAAAATGCCGGGCCGGGGGTCCAGCCCGGCAGCCGGCCGTCTCAGCAGCCCAGCAGAAGCTGATCGAAGGCGAAGAGAGCATCGTTGATGCGGAAAATGTCGTATTCGCCCCGGGAGATGAAGTATTCCACGATCACGTCGAATTTGCTGGAGCGGGAGAGGGCGAAGCCCGCCTTCATCAGCAGTTCCCGGGTCTCCTCCAGCGACAGCTCCAGGGCCACGGCGAAGGCGAGGACCGTGGGCTTGCCGGGGCGGTACAGCCGGTCGCTGCGGATCTTGCTGAAATGCTTGCGGTCGATGTTAGCCTTCCTGTAGCATTCCGCGTCCGTCATGCCCTTTTCGGTGATCTTCCGCAGCAGCATCTCAGAGAAGCTCTCGTCCAGAGCCTCCAGCTCTCCGGCCAGCTCCTCCGGCACCGAAGCGGGGGCCGCGATGGCGGAAAAAACGGCGTTGTCAGCTTCCTCCCGCTCCGCCTCCGCGGCGAGCTCCTCCCGGCGGGGCCTTCGGGCGGCGGGGGTGAAGGGGCCCAGGGGCTTTCTCGCCTTGGAGAAGGCCAAGGGGCCGCCGCCCGTGACGGGTCTGCCCGTCCCGCCCAGGAGCTCGGCCAGCTCGGGGAAGCGCTCAGCGGCGTCCAACGCCCCGCGGCTCAGAACGGTGAGGTATACGGTCATCTCCGCGGTCTCCAGGAAGCGCAGGATCTCCTCCTCGGCCACGCGCAGGGCCTCCGCCTTGGGATAGCCGAAGACGCCGGCGGAGATCAGGGGAAAGACGACGGAGGCGCAGCCCCTGGACAGGGCGAGCGAAAGGGAATTGCGGTAGCAGGCGCGCAGGATCTCCTCCTCGCCCTCCTGTCCGCCCCGCCAGCGGGGGCCGACGGTGTGGATGACCCAGCGGGCGGGCAGCCGGTAAGCGCCGGTGAGCTTCGCCTCACCCGGCCTGCAGCCCCCCAGGCCCCGACATTCCTCCACGAGCTCCGGGCCCGCCGCCCGGTGGATGGCGCCGTCCACCCCGCCGCCGCCCAGCAGGGATTCCTTTGCGGCGTTCACGATGGCGTCAGCCCGGACGGTGGTGATATCCTCTCGGATCAGATAAAAGGGCATGGCTTCGCCCTCCTTTACGGGGATTTGTCGACGGTATTATATACTGCCCCGGCGACATGCGCAAGACGTAGGGCAGGGCGGGGAAGATCCCCGCCCTGCGGCTGACCGTCAAAAAGCAAAAAAGACGCTTCGACAAGCATGGGGGATCTGTGAAGGGGGACGGGAGTCCCCTCTTCACGTTGAATCTATGCAAAATCAGAAAGCATTTCTGATTTTGCGGCACGTCGTGTCGACGTTTTGCCGACACGACGTACCGGAGGGCGGGGAAGGATCCCCGCCCTCCGGCGCTGCTTTGCCAAAAGAGGAGTTATGAAAAGGGGTAGTAGGTGTGATCAGGTGCCGAAGTGGCGGAAGCCGCCGGAGGAGCCGCTGTCGGAATCACTGTCGGAGTCTTGATCGGAACCGCCGTCATCGCTGCTCCCGCCGCCGAAGTAATCGTAGAAGCGGCCGAAGAAATCGTTCATCCAGTCCTCAAAGCTGTCGCCGAAGCTGCCGAAGCCGTTCTTATCGTCCTCGCCCTGCTCCCCGTCGCCGGGCTGCGGGCGGTCGCCGGAACCGGGCTGCTGTCCGCCGCCGAAGCCGGGCAGCTGGCCCGCTCCTTCACGGGGCTCTTGGGAAGCGCTGCCGCTTTCCGCGGTCTGGGCGGGCTCCTCGTCAAACACGACGGTCACGGTCTGGTATTTGCCGCTGCGGTAGAATTTCAGCTCGCAGCTGTCCCCGGCCTTGTAGTCCTTCTTCACGGTGGCCAGGTCGGAGGTGGTGGCCACGGTCTTGCCGCCCAGCTCCACGATCACGTCGCCCTGCTGCAGCCCGGCCTTTTCGGCGCAGGAGCCCTCGGAGACGCTGTAGACGTAGACGCCGGCCACGGTGTTGTAGCGCTGGGCCTCGGATTCGGTCATATTGGTGACGACGATGCCCAGATAGGGCTTGCCGGTGACGTAGCCGTGATCCACGATCTCCTCGGCGATGGCCCTGGCGTCGTTCACGGGAATGGCGAAGCCCAGGCCCTCCACGCCGGTGGAGTTATACTTGGCGGTCACCACGCCGATGACCTGGCCGCGGGAATTGTACACGGGGCCGCCGGAGTTGCCGGAGTTCACGGCGGCGTCCAGCTGGAACATGTTGACGGTGGTGTTGCGGTCCGCGGCGATCTCCCGGTCCAGAGCGGAGATGATGCCGGCGGTCATGGTGTAGGTGAGCTCGCCCAGGGGGTTGCCAACGACGTAAATGCTCTCGCCCACCTGCATGTCGTCGCTGTTGCCCAGGGTCACGGGGGTGAGGCCGGAAGCGTCGATCTTCAGCACGGAATGTCGTTGTCCGTGCCCTCCACGCCCACGATCTCGGCGTCGTACTCGCTGCCGTCACAGAGCTTCACGGTCACGGTGCTGCCGCTGTTGAGGGCATCCTGCACCACGTGGTTGTTCGTGAGGATATAGCCGTCGGCGCTGAGGATGAAGCCCGTGCCGGAAACGGCGTTGGAGCTCAGCTGGCCGAACATGTTGTAGCCGGTGATGGTGGTGGAGATGCCCACGACCTGCTTGCAGGCCAGCTCATAGATCTCCGTCGCGCTGAGGGCGCCGCCCGACGGGGCGGTCTTCCCGGCCAGCAGGGCAGCAGTATAGCCGCTCTCTCCGGCGTCGGGGAGCCGGACGGCGGCGGAGGCGGCGCTCGCCTGGGCGGCGTTCTGCCGCTGGACGTAATTCACGGTGCCGAAGCAGGCGGCTCCGCAGAGCAGCAGGGTCGCCAGACAGATGGCGGTCACGGTCAAAACGGTCTTCTTCATAAAAAGGAACTCCTTCCTCTGTATGGTTTTTGTCGGGCGTTTCGTTTCCCTTTTGCGATAAAAACCATAACACCCGCCCTTGAACAATGCTTGAACCGCCTGTGAATAATCCGTTAATTCCGCAGGCGCTCCGCACCCTAGCTTGTTTTTCCCCTCCGATTGTATTATGATGAGCGGGAAAGCAAAGGGGGAAAACGGTATGGCGGATAAGGAAGCTCTGGCCCGGGCGCTGTGGGCCTCCGGGGCGCTGTCCCCGGGGCCGGAGGACCGCCCCCTCGTCTGGAACGGCGGGGCCGCCCTGAATAACGAGGATCTCCGCGCCGCCCTCCTGGACGCGCTGGAGGAGCTGGCCCGGGATCACTATGCCGCGGCCCGGGCAGTGCTGGGCGGGCCCTGGGCGGAGGCGCTGGCCCGGCGTCTGGAGCTGCCTCTGAACCCCCGGGTCCTGCCGGAGCGCATCCTGGCGGTGGAAGAGGCGGTATCGGACGGGGAAGAGCTGCTGGCCCTCGCCCGGCCCATCCGGGCCGCCGGGGCCAGCATCGCCGCCGCGGCCCTGTTCAATTTCGGCCTGGAAAGCGCCCGCCGCCGTCTGGATCTGGCGGACGTGCGCCTCCACTGGCTCACCGACCTGGAGACCGCCGCCGCCGTCGCTCTGCAGGACGGGCTGCTGGATTTTGACGACTACGACCGCCTGATGGCATATCAGGGATCCGACGGGCAGGACTGAGAGATGCTGAGATCGTTCAAGCAATGGGTGAAGCGGACGCCCCACGTGTGGTGGACGCTGCTTCTGCCCTACGTCATAGCGGCTTACGTCGTTCCGGAGCACGTCGTCACCGGGGCGTATTCCTCCACGGCCGTCGCCCTGGACGGGGCCATCCCCTTCTTTGCCCCCGCCGTGCTTTTCTACGTGGCGTGGTTCCCGTTCCTCGTCTTCTGCGGCCTCTGGCTCCTGCTGGAGGACGGGACGGATTTCAAACGCTTTATGCTCGCCCTGGCCCTGAACATGACCCTGGCCGGGATCGTATACGTCCTCTGGCCCAACGGGCAGGACCTCCGGCCGGACCTGTCCCAGCCGACGAACGTCTTCGAATGGGTCCTGGGCGGGCTGTACGGCCTGGACACGAATACGAACGTCCTGCCCTCCCTCCACGTGGCCTGCGCCCTGAGTACCGTGGCCTGCATCTGGGATACCCCCACGGTCCGGCACAGATCCACGAAGCTGCTGCTCTCCCTGCTGGCCGTACTGATCGGCGTCAGCACCGTCTTTGTGAAGCAGCACGCCGTGCTGGATCTGGCCGCCGGTCTCGTCCTTGGCGCCGCAGCCGCCTGGCTGAGCTTCCGCCTCCTGCTCCGCACGCCCCGCAGGAAGCGGAGGGACCGGGAGGCTGAACGGTGGAGCTGAGCTTTTCCTTCCCCTGGGAGGCGGTCCTCATCCGGTGGCTCCAGGCCCACATGGGTCCCGCCGCCGTCACCCTGGCCGCAGCCGTCACCCTGCTGGGGGATCAGCTGGCGACGGTGGGCATCCTGGGCTTCCTCTACTGGTGCCTGGACAAGGAATACGGGCGCTTCGTCGGCCTCAACCTGGCGGCCGCCTCCCTGTGGAACCCAATGATAAAGAACATGGTCCTGCGCCGCCGCCCCTACTGCGACCTGCCGGGCGTCAGCTGCCTGAAGCCGGTGGAGCCCGAGGCGGATCTCTATGACCTCTGCGCCCAGGGCTATTCCTTCCCCAGCGGCCACAGCACCGGCGCGCGGCGACCTACGCCTCTCTGCCGCTGTACCGGCCGCGTCGCCTGCTCGCCGCCGCCGCTGTGGCGATCCCCTTCCTGGTGGGTCTCTCCCGGGTCTGCCTGGGCGTCCACTATCCCACGGACGTGCTGGCTGGGTGGGCCCTGGGTCTGCTCGCGGTCCTTATTCTGAGCCTGCTGCGGAAGCGCGTCTCCCGGCGGGGGATCTTCGCGATCCTGCTGCTGAGCGGCCTTCCCGGCTGGCTTTTCTGTCACAGCTCCGATTTTTATTCCGCCTACGGGCTGCTTCTGGGCTTCGCCGCCGCCACGGCCTTTGAGGAGCGGTACGTCCGCTTTGAGAACACCCGCGTCCCCTGGCGCTGCGTCCTGCGCATGGCGGGGGGCGTGGCCGTGTACCTGGGGCTGAACGCCTTGCTGAAGCTGCCCTTCGACAAAGCCTTCCTGGCTTCCGACGGCTTCCTGCCCCATCTGGTGCGCGCCCTGCGCTACGCCGTCGTCGCCTTCGCGGACATCGGCGTCTACCCCCTGGCCTTCCGCCCGGCGGGGAAGCGGACGGAGCCTTCCTCTGCCGCCTGACCTTCGCCCTCTCCGAAATGCGGGGGTGAAATGTTACGCAATTATGATGTTGACGCATGGCCCCGTTTCTTATATAATAATTAAGTTTTAAGATATATGAACCAATCGTCGGACAAGAAAGCTGTGATCCTATGACCAAAGAAGAAAGAGCCCTCAGAGCGCAGGTCAATCATGACCTGACGACAGGAAACATCACGCAGAAGATCCTGCTTTTCGCCATACCCACCATCCTGGGCAACCTCTTCCAGCAGCTCTACAACGTGGTGGACACGCTGATCGTGGGAAACTTCGCTGCCAACAGCACGGAGTGCATCGCCGCCGTGAATTCCAGCTTCCCGGTCATGATGTTCTTCAGCTCCCTCTTCATGGGGGTGAGCATGGGCGCGAACATCATCGTTTCCCAGTATAAGGGCGCAAAGGACCACGAGAATCTGGAAAAGGCGATGACCACCACCTTCACCCTCAGTATGCTGGTGGGCATCGTCATCACGGCCCTGGGCCTTGTTTTTGCCGGGCCGCTGCTCCGGCTCTTGGGTACCCCGGAGAATATCATGGACGGAAGCTCCACCTATCTCCGCATCGTCTTCATCGGCACCTGCGGCAACATCGTCTACAACGGCATGAACGGTCTGATCCGCGGCCTGGGGGACGCCAAGACCCCCATGTACGCTTTGATCATCGCGGCTCTTCTGAACATCGTTCTGGATCTGCTCTTCGTGGCGAAGTTCCACTGGGACGTGGCGGGCGTCGCCTGGGCGACCATCATTGCCCACTTCGCCTCCGGCCTGCTCCTCCTGTGGTGGCAGAGCAAGGGCACCTACGGGGCGAAGATCAACTTCCGCAACCTGAAGCCGGACAAGCGCATTTCCGCTCTGATCATCCGGCTGGGGCTGCCCGCCGCCATTCAGAACGCGGCCTTCGCCTCCGGCATGCTGGTGACCCAGGGCTTTGCCAACCGCTTCGGCTCCAACTATATTGCCGCCAATGGCATCATCATGAAGGTGGACGGCTTCGCCATGATGCCCATGATGGGCCTCCAGGCAGCCATCACCACCTACGTCGGCCAGAACATTGGCGCCGGAAACGTGAAGCGCACCAACGACGGCATCCGTTCCACCTGCATCATGGCGGTGTGCTTCTCCGTCGTCCTGGGCTTCATCCTCTACTTCTTCGGGAAATACCTCATGGCTGCCTTCAAGGTGAATGAGCAGGCGCTGGAAATGGGCGTGCGGGGACTGCGGTTCCTCTGCTTCTTCTATGTGTTCATGGCCGTGCAGAACGTGCTGGGCGGCGCGCTCCGCGGCGCGGGCGCTTCCGCGGCGTCCGCCCTCATGGGCATCATCAACACGGCCATCCGTCTGCCCCTGGGCTATATCCTGGCCATCGTCCCCCTGAACCGGGACTGCCAGGCCGCCGTGGAGCAGGGGCTCTACGCCACCCGCCAGCTGGCGGAGGCCGCCGGCGTGGGCAACGGGCATTATTTCGGATTGTTCCAGACCTTCGCCTTCGGCATGGTGGCGGGCCTTCTGGTGACGATACCCTACTACATCTGGGGCAACTGGCGCAGCAAGGGCGTCACGGCCCAGGCAAAAGCGATCAAAGAGTAAATAACCGAAAGGGGCGGCGCAGGTCCGCCCCTTTTTTCGGAAAGGAGTGCAGATCATGGCGAACTACAAGGCAGCGAGAACAGACGCGGTCAGCGCGAGGGAGCGGGAGCATCTGGCCCAGGTGCGTTCTCTGGCCCCCCAGTGCATGGTGCTGCTGGAAAACGACGGGACCCTGCCACTGTCCGCTCCCTGCCCGGTGGCCCTCTTCGGCGCGGGCGCCCGGCGTACCGTCAAGGGCGGCACCGGTTCCGGAGACGTGAATTCCCGCAGCGTGGTGAACATCGAGCAGGGTCTGAAGAACGCGGGCTTCCGCGTCGTCACCGAAGACTGGCTGGACGAATACGACCGGCTGTGGGAGGCGGCGCAGCAGGACCGCGCCGCGAAGATGCAGGCGCGGATCGAGGCCGGGGAGAACCCCGTCGCGGTCTATTTCGGCTCGCCCTTCCAGGAGCCGGAGGGGCCCTTCATCCGCCCGGAGAAGGCTCCCGCGGAGCTGGCGATCTACGTGATCTCCCGCAATTCCGGCGAGGGGAAGGACCGGGACCCCGGGGCGGGGGACTATGAGCTCTCCGACAAAGAGAAGACGGACCTGGCCCTCCTGGCGGAATACTACCCCAGGCTGGTGGTGCTGCTGAACGTGGGCGGCGTTATAGACGCGGGCTATTTCAAGACCATGAAGAAGCTGGGGGCCCTGCTGCTGGTGAGCCAGGCGGGAGCCGTCACCGGCGACGCCGTGGCCGACTGTCTCCTGGGCGTCGTCCCGCCTTCCGGGCGCCTGACGGACACCTGGGCGAAGTCGTATAAAAACTACCCTTCCTCCACTACCTTCGGGAAGAACGACGGCAACACCTTCGAGGAGCCCTACGGAGAGGGCATCTTCGTGGGCTACCGCTGGTTCGACGGCGTCGGCTTCCAGGTGAATTACCCCTTCGGCTACGGCCTGGGCTACACCACCTTCTCCATGGAGCCGAGGTTTGACGAGGCCGACGCCTACGGCGTCAGCGGCAAGGTGAAGGTCACGAACACCGGCGCCCGTCCCGGCCGTGAGGTCGTCCAGGTCTACGCCGCGGCTCCCCGGGGCGTCGTGCGCACGCCGCCCCATCAGCTGGTTGCCTTCGCCAAAACGCGGCTGCTGGAGCCGGGGGAGAGCCAGGTCATCGACATCTCCTTCCCCCTGAAGAACATGGCGTCCTATTCCGAAAAGCTGGCCGCCTGGGTGCTCCTGCCGGGAAAGTATTACGTCCAGGTGGGCCGCAATTCCCGGGATTTTGAGACCTGCGCCGCCGTTGAGGTGGAAAAGCTCACCCTGCTGGAGCAGCTGCGCAGTCTCCGTAAGCCGGATTTCGGGAAGCTTGCGAGCGTCATCGGCGCGGCAGGGGAGCCGCCGAAGGCCCCGGAGGACCCGAAGCTCCCGGTGCTGAAGCTGGACTGCGATTCCGTGGAAACGCAGACTCACGTTTATACGGACGAGGACGTTTTCGATACCCCCGCCCCGGCGGACTTCGTCACCATGGCCGACGTGCTCTCCGGGAAGCACAGCGCGGAGGAGCTGGCCGCCCAGCTGACGGTGGAGGAGCTGGCGAAGCTCTGCGTGGGACGCTTCGGCGACCAGAGCATGATCGGCGCTGCGGGGACGGACGTGCCCGGCGCGGCGGGCCAGACCGTCGACAGCCTTTGGGACAGCCGGGGCGTCGGCAGCCTTGTGCTGGCGGACGGTCCTGCCGGGCTGCGCCTCACCAGGCATTTCCGGACGGATAAGGACGGGAAGAAGATCGCCGACGGCGGTTTCTTCGCCCTCTTCGGCGGGAAAGAAGAGACGGCGGAGGTCCCGGCGGACGCCGTGGACTACTATCAGTTCTGCACCGCCATCCCCATCGCCACCATGATCGCCCAGAGCTGGGACGTGGAGCTGGCCCGGAGCCTGGGGCGCATCGTAGGCCGGGAGATGGCCGAGCTCGGGGTGCACAGCTGGCTGGCTCCCGGCATGAACATCCACCGCAACCCCCTCTGCGGCCGCAATTTCGAATACTATTCCGAGGATCCCCTCCTCTGCGGCATGATGGCCGCGGCGGATACCCTGGGCGTGCAGGAGACCCCCGGCGTGGGGACCACCCCCAAGCACTTCGCCTGCAACAATCAGGAGGACGACCGGAACTATTCCGACAGTATCCTCAACGAGCAGACCCTGCGGGAGATCTATCTCCGGGGCTTCGAGATCTGCATCCGCTCCGCCCAGCCCATGTTCCTCATGACCTCCTACAATTTCATCAACGGCGTCCACGCCGCCATGAACCGGGATACCCTTACCACGGTCCTTAGAAACGAATGGGGCTTCGGCGGCCTGGTCATGACCGACTGGGGCACCACCGGCGGCGGCAATCTCATGCCCAAGGCGGGGGAGGACAGCATCCCCGCTTGCTGCATCGCCGCGGGCAACGACCTGATCGAGCCGGGGAACGAGGCTGACGTGCGGGATATCGTGGATTCCGTGGAAGGGAAGACGGATCACCCTCTCAGCATCGCCTCCCTGCGTCTCTGCGCCAGCCGCATCCTGCGGGTCATCGCGGGCAGCAGCCTCTACGAGGGAGCGAAGCCCTGGAGCGACCGCTTTGAGAAGGACTGGTTCGTCATCACGAAGTAATCTAACGCTTCCCCTGTCCGGAAACCGGGCGCGGGAACAGGCCATAAGGAGGAAAAATCATGAAATATCCCCGGCTTTTTGAGCCGCTCAAGCTGGGCGGCACCGTATTCCGCAACCGTATCTTCGCCTCGGCCACCGGTCTCAGCGACTACAGCTTCGACGGGGGCCTCTCCGACGCCGCCGTCGCCTACTATGCCCGCAAGGCTCAGGGCGGCGCCGCCGCCGTGGTCATCGGCGAATGTGAGATCGATCCCAAGGGCGGCGGCAAGAGCACGGGCGCCTGCGTGGATCTTTCCAGCTTCGGCACCGTCTCCGCCCTCTGGCGTCTGGCATCGGCCATCAACGGCCACGGAGCCGTGGCTTCGCCGGAGCTGCAGCATCACGGACGCTACGGCATCGCTGCCCTGGGCCCCTCCGACGGGGAGGCGGACGGCAAGCCCTGCCACGCCATGACGGAGGAGCAGATCCTTGCCGCCATCCAGTCCTACGCGGTTTCCGCCGCCAACTGCAAAATGGCCGGCTGCGGCATGGTCACCGTCCACGGGGGCCACGGCTGGCTGCCGGAGCAGTTCTTCGCCCGCTGGACGAATCAGCGCACCGACCGCTGGGGCGGCAGCCTGGAAAACCGCACCCGCTTCGCCGTCGCCGTCTGCGACGCCATCCACGAGCGCTGCGGCCGGGATTTCCCCATCGAGTTCCGCATTTCCGGCACGGAGTTCGAGGAGGGCTACGGCATCGACGAGGGCATCGAATACGCCAAGGCTCTGGACGGGCACGCGGACATCATCCACGTTTCCGTGGGCGTCCACGGGTCCGGCATCGGACCCGGCTTCTTCAAGTCCTACCCCAATATGTTCGAGCAGGAGGGGAAAAACGTCCGCTTCGCCGCGGAGATCAAAAAGCATGTGAGCCAGTCCCTGGTGGCCTGCGTGGGCGGCCTCTCCAATCCGGAATACATGGAGGAGATCATCGCCTCCGGGCAGGCGGATATCGTGGCCATCGCCCGGGGCCTCATCTGCGATCCCGATCTGCCCAACAAGGCCCGGGCCGGGCGGGACGAGGAGATCCGCCACTGCCTCCGCTGCCTGAGCTGCTTCTCCAATCTCTTCCCCTCCGGCCGCATCCTCTGCGCGCTGAACCCGGAGACCGGACGTGAGCTGGAGGCGGAGAAACCCCTCCCCGTGAAGAAGCAGAAGGTGTTGGTGGCCGGCGGCGGCATCGCAGGCATGCAGGCGGCCGTCACCGCCGCGAAGCAGGGCCATGACGTGACCCTCTGCGAGAAGAGCGACCGGCTGGGCGGCGCCATCACCTGCGAGGAAAACGTGCCCTTCAAGGCCACCCTGGCCTCCTACCTCAAGCTGCAGGAGGAGGAGCTGGAAAAGGCGGGGGTGCGCGTGCGGCTGAACACGGAGGTCACTCCGGCCTACGCGGAAAAGGGCGGGTACGACGCGGTCATTGCCGCGTTGGGCAGCGAGGCGGTGAAGCCGCCGATCCCCGGCATCGACGGGAGCACCGTGCTGGATGCCGAGACCGCCTACCGCAATCCCGAGCTCTGCGGCAGGAGGACGGTGATCCTGGGGGCCGGTCTGGTGGGTACGGAGCTGGCCATCTATCTCCACAGTCTGGGGAAGGAGCCGGTGATCCTGGAGCTGGCCAGATCTATGCGGGCCGACGGGGCCTTCATGCATGCCTCCGTGGTGCGCATCGAGCTGGAGAAACGGCGGATCCCCGTCCAC
Source organism: Oscillospiraceae bacterium (assembly GCA_017524845.1). Taxonomy (GTDB): domain Bacteria; phylum Bacillota; class Clostridia; order Oscillospirales; family Oscillospiraceae; genus UBA1774. The sequence goes on along the minus strand of JAFXUU010000004.1, from coordinate 7,638 downwards.
TTCAGCACCGCCGCCCAGCGCATCGATGCAGACGGCGTCACCTGCGAGGACGGCTGCTTCTTCCCGGCGGACACGGTGGTCTACGCCACCGGCCGCCGCCCCCTCTATGAGGAGGCCGCGGCCCTCTCCGGCACGGCGTCGTCCTTCGCCTTCGCCGGGGACTGCGCCGGCGTGAAGAACATCATGAACGCCACGAAGACCGGCTGGCAAGCCGGGCGGAGCATCGGAAGATAAGCGAAAACTGCAATCCCCGGAGCCGACCCGGCTCCGGGGAATTGTTCGTCCAACCTGCGGTTGAGAAAAGGGAAGGCCAGGGCGAAAGATGATGCATTCTCTTTCTGACGAAGACGTGGTATCATCATCATAGCGAATAAAGGAGGAAGAAAAATGAAATACCGTCAGGAAGATATCTATCTGGCCTTTTGCGAATCCTTTCGCAATGCGGAACTGTCCGGGAAACTGCACGTAGAGCTTTGCCGAAGAATGGATGCCGGTCCCCATTCGGCGCTGTTTCGGGAGATCGCCGGTCGGCTGGAAGGTATGGGCGCGTGGTTTACGTGGGCAAGCGCGGAACCGCTGGACGTTTCTCTCGTGCGGGACATGGCCGGTACGGAGGTCTTGGCGCGGGTTTTTATGCTGGATGGCGTTCCCATCGTTGGTCTGCCTCAGGAGAAGATCCGCCGGGAAGCTGCTGAAAGATGCACGATCTTTCAGCGGGAAGGCGGCAGCCTGCCTGCGGACGATCCGCGGATCGTCCGGCTGGAGGAGCGGCACTTGCCCCTGCTGGAGGGCTTGTTCGACCATCCCGACGTCACGCAGTATCAGCGGGACGTGTATCGCTCCGCTTACGAGACCATCCTGCGGGCGGCGGACACCGAGGAACTGAAAAGCGCCGTTTTCGGCTTTCTTTCGGAGGAACGTCTGCTGGCGGCCATCCAGGTGTCGACGACGTACTACGCCTCGATCCGCTTTCAGAGCACCAAGCTGATCAATCCGTTCACAAGGCCGGATTGCCGGGGAAAGGGCTGGGGAAAAACGCTGATGAACCACGTGCTGGGGCTTTATCCCGGCCAGACGGTGGCGTATGAATATGACGGAGAGAACGAAGCTGCGGCAAAGCTCGCCGCAGCCTGCGGGTTCTTGCCCATGCTGAACATCGATCTCTACAAGCTGGATCTCGTGTAAATCACCGTGGGACAGGCGCTTTGTCTCCACTAATCGGGAGGAAAACCATGAGCATAGGAAAGAATATTTCGGACTTGCGCCGGGAAAAGGGGATGACCCAGCAGCAGCTGGCGGAAAAGCTGGGCGTCAGCGCCCAGAGCGTGTCCAAGTGGGAAAACGGCGTATGCGCCCCGGACGTGAGCCAGTTTCCCCTTTTGGCGGAGCTGTTCGGCGTGTCGATCGACCGTATCTTCGGTTACCGTGTCTCCAGCCGGGAGGAGGCCCAGGCGCTCATCGATCGGGCGGACCGCTGCGAGACCCTGGAGGAAAACATCGCCATACTGCAGGAGGGACTGGAAAAGGACCCCGCCAGCCCGGAGCTGCGCGTTGCCCTCGCTATGTCCTGGCTCTCCCTCGCCCGGGTCCGGGCGTACGCCGAAAAGGCGGAGGAGGCGGACAAAGCGAGAGAGAACTGCGTCCGCCTCTGCCGGGAGGTGATCCGCAGCTGCGGGGATCAGGCTCAGGTGGACGGCGCGCTGGAGGTGCTGCGCCGGGTCTATATGGATACCGGGAACTGCGAGCGGGCTTTGGAATGTGTGGAGCGTATGAGCCCGGAGGCCTGGCAGCTGCGGCTGACGGGCAAGGCCCAGGCGCTGCTGCAGCGTTGCGATACAGAGCTTGCCCGCTTCGGGGAGCGGGAGCTGTGGAAGCTCTGGCTGACCATGGATCAGCTGATCTCGTTCATGGTCAGCGGCTTCTGCCAAAGGGAGGATGCGCGGCGGGCCCTGGCCTTCGCGGAGCTCCGGGAGGAGCTGCTGTCCCTCTTTGACCGGGGCTGTCCGGATTTCTTTGCCTCCCGGAAGTTCCTGGCGGCGGACACCTGCGCCAAGCTCCTTCGGGCTGCGGAGGAGAGGGAGGGCTGCCTCAACGCTCTCCGGCGGCAGGCGGCATACGGGGAGCAGTGCCGGACCGGGGCAGAAACGGAGGACCATCGGTTCGCAGCGCGCAATCCGCTTTTCTTCGACCGGCTCGGGGAGGACCTGGAGGCGCAGGAGGAATGGGTGCGCTTCCCGGACCTGCCTGCCTTCTTCAGAATGTACGAAGAGTTTTTGGGAGACAGCGAAGAGTATCGGGCGTTGATGTTGGAATTGGTAAATATAGGATCTTGATTCTTCCGACGTGCATAATCCCGCCTATCCGTGGCATACTGAGGCCGAATCGAAGGATCGGAGGGACGAATCATGGTCATGGACAAGATCATGCTGACGCTGGCCATCATCGGCGCCCTGAACTGGGGCTGTATCGGCATTTTCAAATTCGACATTGTGGCCTGGCTCTGCGGCGGACAGACCTCCGCCCTCAGCCGGGTGATCTTCACTCTGGTGGGGCTGGCGGGCGTCTGGTGCATCTCCATGCTCTTCCGCAACCGGGAAGAGGAACGGGACGCAGCCTGACAGGCAGAGAAAAAGCGCTTTTGACGATAACGTCAAAGGCGCTTTTGTGCAGCGGTACGTCAGAGGTTTTCCAGCCGGTCCAGCTCGCTTTCACCCAGCACCGGTATGCCCGCAGCATGCAGGGCTCTCGCTGCGCTGCCGCTGCCGGGGATGAGGCGGCGGGTGAAGCTGCCGTCGTAGATCTCGCCGCAGCCGCAGGCGGGGCTTTTTTCCTTCAGGACCGCGCAGCGGCATCCGGCCGCCCGCGCCAGGGCGAGGGTCTCTTTCGCTCCACGGCGGTACTGGGCGGTGACGTCCACCCCTTCCGCGTTTACGATGCGGTCCTCCCGCCATTCTGCCGGCGGCCGGGGCGTGGGCAGGCCGCCCAGCTGCTCCGGGCAGCAGGGAATGAGGGTATGGTCCTTGCCGAGGGCCAGCACTGCCGGGTCCGGCCTGCTCCTCCCGTCATAGCGGCAGCGGAGCCCCAGCAGACAGGCGCTCACCAGGATCTTCATCCTTCCGCCTCCCGCAGAGCTTCCTCCGGAACGGCGGTATAGCCCGGCAGCCAGGTGCCCGCCACGGCTTCCTTGCCGCTGTGGCTCAGCTTCTTCAGCCGGTATTCCAGGCGGCCGGCGGCGGCCCGGTCCGGGGCGAGCCAGGCTCCCGCGTAGCCCAGCGGCGGGTGGGCACGGGTATACTTTGCACCCCGCCCACCCTTGCCCCGGTGCTCCCGGAGGCGGCGGCGGAGATCCGTGGTGATGCCGACATAAAGGCTGCCGTCGGCGCAGCGAAGAAAATAAACGTAATACATACAGGCAGTATACCACAGGATTCCCCTGTTTCCAAGGGGAAGAAACCGTGCTATACTGCTTTTTGGGTGATGACATGAAAGTAATGGCGCTGGATTACGGCGACGCCCGCACCGGCGTAGCCATTTCCGATGATCTGGGGCTTTTGGCGGGAGAAACGCTGGTGCTGCCTTCCTGGAACCATGAAAAGCTGGTGGAGGAAGTGGTCTCCCTGGCCGAGAGCCGCGGCGTGGAAACGGTGGCGCTGGGCCTGCCCCGGAATATGGACGGGACGGAGGGCCCCCGGGCGGAAAAAAGCCGAGCCTTCGCCGCCGAGCTGGAGGCAAAGGCGCTGAAGGTGGTCTTTGTGGACGAACGGCGCACCACCGTGGAGGCCCACGGCATCCTCTCCGAAGCGGGCAAGCGGGGGAAAAAGCGCCGGGAGCGGATCGACGCCGTGGCGGCGACCCTGATCCTGGAAACCTATCTCAACGGCCTGCGCTGAGCCAGATCGGCCACGCCGTTCAGGCGGGCTTCCACCGCCGAAAGCCGGGGCATGGCGGGGATGGCACCCCGCCTTTCCACGCAGAGGGAAGCCGCGGCGCAGGCGAAGCGCAGGGGATCGGGCCTGTTCCGCAGCCGGGCGAAGATCCAGGCGGCCCAGAAGCAGTCGCCGGCGCCGGTGGCGTCCGCCGCCCGGGCGGGAAAGGCGGGGCAGTATCCCTCCAGCCAGGCGCCCCGGGCGCCCAGAGTCACGGCGACGGTTTTTATGCCGTAACGCTTTTGCAAAAGCTCCGCCGCCTGCGGGGGATCGGCGCAGTCCGTGAGCAGCGCGGCTTCCTCCAGGGAGACCTTCAGGAGATCGACCCGGGGGAGCAGGTCCCCGCAGGCCCGGCGGAAGGCATCCTCCGAGGGCCAGAGCGGGGCGCGGTAATTCACGTCGCAGGAAACGGCGGCCCCGGCTTCGGCGGCCAGCTCCACGGCCCGCAGGGCCGCGCTGCGGGCGGGCTCGTCCGTGAGGGAAAGCGTACCCAGATGCAGCACCTTCGCGCCTCGGATGAGCGCCTCCGGCAGCTCCTCCGGCTGAAGGAGGGTGTCGCCGCAGCCCCTGCGCACGAAGGAAAAGTCCCGCTCCCCCCCGGGCAGCAGCTCCACGAAAGCCAGGGTCGTGGCGGTTTCCCCATCGACAACAAGGCCGGAAACGTCCACGCCCTCCGCCGCCAGGGTATCCCGCAGGAAGCGGCCGTGGAGATCGTCTCCCACTTTGCCCACGAAGGCGGCGGACAGACCCAGCCGGGCGGCAGCCGCGGCCACGTTGGCCGGCGCGCCGCCGGGATTGCGTTCATAGAGCTGCATGCCCGCCTCCGACAGCCCGCAGGGTGTGAAGTCGATGAGCAGCTCGCCCAGGGTAACAAGCTCCGCAGACATGGGGATCCCTCCTTCATCTTGCGGTCCCATGGTAGCACAAGCCGGGAAGCAAGACAAGCGGCATCGGCAAAGCGGCTGTTTTCAGAACGGAGCCCAACGAAGGGGATGCTGCGTAAGGATGCTCTCCCCGGTCGAATGGTAAGCCCCTAAGGAGACTCTGACGCGAGCCTAAGTGTCATAATAGGTTATACTCTTTCAACATGTATTGACTGTGCAGGGAAACTACAGTATAATTCACGCAACGTATCGGGATTTACGGAGTAAAAGCGATGAGAAAAGCAATAACGATCTTTGCCGTTATCATAATAGGCTTGGCCTTCTCTGCTTGTTCAGCACAGAAAGAAAAGAGGGGGACCGTATTTGATGAAATACAGAATAGTTCTGTCGCTTTGATGGAGTCATCAGATGGAGACAAGGTTTACGTATGGAATATGCTGGATCTTGGTTCACTCGCTTCATTGCGGATAGAGGAAACGTCTCTGGAGCCTGCTGACAAAGAAGACGACTGGATGTATCGAATTACCTACAATCCAAAGGATAAAGTGAAAAATGGTGAGGAAATCATAGTATCCTTCCACAGAGAGTATATTCAAATCGGTACGAAGTTATATTCGACAAAACAAGGCGTAGAATTCGCGGATATTCTCGAATGGGCTGAATCGAAATTCGAATATCTTGTGAACGAATATGGCGCAGAATAAGAAAAAAGATATGTCTTACGATAATTACTATGCGTTCAATTCCTGTTGGTCATTGTCGAAAAGAGAAGCGCGGCAGGAAAGAGGCACGAGCAACCCGATTCGTGCCTCCTTTTTGCTTCTTTACCGAGTTTTCCCCGAGCGGGTCCGCTTTGATTCACTCCCGTTTTCCCCTTGCATCGGGGTCAGACAGCCTCGCAGAGTTCGCGCCCGCAGGCGCGAATGGAATGAGACATTTTTCGCGAGGACATGTGCCTCGCGAAAAATACCATTCGCGGAGCGAACTGTGCGAGCGAAGCGAGTGCGGGGAGCGAAGCGAGATCCTTTTCAGATCGGAGCCCGGCGAAGCGGGTCCGATCTGATTCATTCCCGGTGTTCCCCCAGCACCGCGGCCAGGCAGTCGCCGAAAAGAGCGGCGGCCCGCTTTGCCTCGGCCAGGGTATTGGCCTCCGTGCCCACCTCCACCAGCAGGGAACCGGGGGAGAGATGCTGATTGTAGCGGGCGGGGGAGAGGTAGAGGGGCCGGGCCAGGCCCCGGTAATCCCGTTCCATCCGCTCCTGAAGCTCCAGTCCCAGCTTCAGATTTTCCCGCCAGGCGGGGTGATACAGCCCGTTTTCCCCGGTGGTGAGCAGCAGCATCACCTGGGCACTGTCCTCTCCGTCGGGCGATACGTATTCCGTACGCCTGCCGCCCAGGGCGTCCCGGTGCAGGTCGATCACCACGCGGACGGTGGGATTCTCCTCCAGCAGGGCGCGCACCGCCTCGCCGGAGCGGTCGTAAGCGCCGTTGTATTCCGGATAGTCGTAGAGGCTCCGGTCGTGGAGAACGGTGAACCCGGCGTCCTCCAGGGTTTTCGCCAGGACGTCCCCCACGGCGATCACGCTCTGTCCGGCGTCCAGAGTGCGGTAGTCACCGGAGGGCAGATACGTATCTTCACCTTCGGGCGTGTACGCTTCGCAGCTGTGGGTGTGAAAGATCAGGATCTGCGGCCCCTCCGCCGGGAGCGTATAGCCCCAGCCCTCCTGCAGAAGGGAAGCTGCGTCCACAGCCAGGCTGCTGCCGATGCGCAGATCCTCATGGCCCAGCGCCGCGGCCGCCCGCTCCGGCGCTTCCGAAGGGGAAGGGGCGGAAAGCTCGGCGGGCGTCCGCCAGGGCGCGCTCTCGTCGGCATAGGCGTAGCCCGGCGGCGGGGAAGACGCCGCTCTCTCCTCCAGCGCCGCGGCCAGAGCGGTAAAGGTCCCCAGCCTGTCCAGCGCCAGCGCCAGCAGCAGGGCGGCCAGCATGATCCCCAGGTCCCGCAGCAGCCGCTTCAAATCCTCACCCCCTCGCAGGAGTATATGCCTGTCCGGGGCTTGCAAGAACGGAGCGGCCTTGATATAATGAATTAAATCGAAATCCTGTAGGGGAGGAACAGACATGAAATACACGCATCAGAACAGGGGCACCTGCTCCAAGGCCATCAACATCGAGATGGACGGGGACATCATCCGCAGCGTGGAATACGTGGGCGGCTGCCCCGGCAACGTGCAGGGTGTGGCCCGCCTCGCGGAGAACCGCCCCATCGACGAGGTCATCGCCGCGGTGGACGGCATCCGGTGCGGCCCCAAGCCCACCTCCTGCCCCGACCAGCTGGCCCAGGCCCTGAAAGAGATCAAAAAGCAGATGGCGGCGGAGCGGGCGTAAAGAGCCGAAGACACGCAGGGCCGTGAAAAAAGTCCCCGAAAACAGAAGGACGCTTCCAGGCAAAAAGCCTGGAAGCGACTTTCTGTTTTGGTACGGTTTTCTGGCCATGAAAAACGGCGCCGGAAAGCATTTTCGTCCAAACAGAGCAGATTGCCAATTGCTCAGCCCGAACGAAAGAAAACTCAAGTCTGCATGCCGAACGGCGGTCAAAGGCAATCTCTGCGGACGGCAGAACGAGATCTTTGCGTGTGAGGACTGCGGCGGCTGCTCTTATGCTGAACAGTACCGGAAAACTGAAAAGCCAAGGGTTCATAGTGATAAGGAACTATTTATCCTATGTACCCGCAGGGGACGGTGTGACCGTAAAGGTCACGCCGTTTTCTGCGTTTTCAGGGGTCTTTGATATACAACAGTTCCCTCAATATCGGGGATAGCGATTTCGT
>JAFXUU010000038.1 GCA_017524845.1 Oscillospiraceae bacterium | reverse complement strand
CGCAGAGATGCTGCTGCGCGCCATGGCCCCCCGGATCCTCGCCGTGGACGAGCTCTCCGCAGCCGACGTGCCCCCGCTGGCCGCCGGGGTCAGCGCCGGCGCGCGCCTTTTGGCGACGGCCCATGCCGCCGACCGGGACGAGCTGCGGCGGCGGGGCCTGCCCCTGGCGCTGTTCGACTGTCTGCTGCGAATCGAGCTCCGGGAGGGAAAGCGAAGCTATACGGTGGAGGAAACGGGATGCTGAGATGGTTCTGCGCGGCGACGGTGGTGATCTCCAGTCTGCTTCTGAGCATGGACAGGGTCTTCCTGGGCAGGCAGCGCATCCGCTCCCTGCGGTCGCTGAAGGAGGCTCTGCGGACCATGGCTTTCGAGCTGGAGGCCCTGCGGACGCCCCTGCCGGAGCTGCTGCGGGGACTGGCCCCCCGCAGCGCCCAGCCTGCGGCCTCGCTGCTTGCCGGTGCCGCCGTATTGCTGGAGCGGAGGGAACTGAGCTTTTCCGGGGCGTGGAACCGGGCGCTGGAGGACACGGAGCCCCTCTGCCTTCTGCCGGAGGAACGGCAGGCGCTGGAGAACCTCGGCGCGGTGCTGGGCCGGGGCGGGGCGGCGGAGCAGGGGGAAGCGCTCCGGCGGGCGGAAAAGCAGCTGGAGCTTTTTCTGGATTTGGAGGAAAAGGAACGTATGAAGCGCAACAAGGTCCGGGCCGCCCTGGGGGCGGGCGCCGGCGTCATGCTGGCGATCCTGCTGCTGTGAGGAGAAGGGATGGAGCTGGAACTCATTTTCAGGCTGGCCGCCCTGGGGATCGTCGTGGCGGTGCTGAACATCCTTCTGGCCCGGGCGGGCAGGGAGGAGCAGGCCCTGATGGTCACCATCGCCGGGCTGGTGATCGCCCTCGTCATGGTGGTGCAGGAGATCAGCGAGTTCTTTTCGCTGACGCGCAGGCTTTTCGGCTTCTGAGAGGTGGAGCTGCTGTGGAAATGCGCGGTGATCGCCGTCTCCGCCTCCCTTCTGGGGCTGACGCTGCGGCGAAGCGGAGAGGAGCACGGGCTCCTGCTGGGCCTTGCCGCTTCGGCCCTGATCCTGCTGGCAGCCCTGCAGGGTCTCACGGGCGTGGAAGCGCTGTTCGGGAGCCTGTGGGAGCGCAGCGGACTTGCCCCGGCCCTGACCCTGCCGGTACTGAAAAGCCTGGGCCTCGCCCTGCTGGGAAAGCTGGCCTCCGGCGTCTGCCGGGATTCCGGACAGACTGCGGCGGCTTATTCCGTGGAGCTGGCCGCCGTCTGCGCCATCCTCTGCGTCTCCGTGCCGCTGCTGCGAAGCCTGGCGGAGGTCGTCTTCTCCTTTACCTGATGCTGCTGTCCCTGCTGCTGAATCTCCCGGTCCGGGCGGCGGACGCGGAGGAGGTGCTGGCCGACACCCTTTCGCTGGACGGGCTTTCGGAGGCTGCGGAGGGAAGCGGAGCGGAGGACTGGGGGAGCCCGGCGGAGGGCGTGGACGCCGAGGGCTTTCTGGCGGCCCTGGGGAGGGACGCCCTCCGGGCGCTGCTGGAGCCGGAGCTCCTCCGGGATATGGGCGCGGTGCTGCTCACCGTGCTCCTTTGCTCTGCGGCGGGCGTCGTTTCCGATGCGGCAGCGGCGGGCTTCGACGCCGTGTCCCTGGCGGGAGCCGCCGCCGTCACGCTCCTGCTGGCCGGGGGAAACGACGCCCTTGTCCGGGAGACGGAGGAAACGGTGTACAGTCTGCGGGATGTGTCCGAGGTGCTGCTGCCGATCCTGAGCTCCGCGGCCCTGCTATCCGGCCAGATCACGGCGGCGGCGGCCAAATATGCCGCCGCCGCCCTGTTCCTGAACCTGCTGGTACGCCTCTGCTGCGGCTTCGTCCTGCCCCTGGTGCGCCTCTACGTCGCCGCCGCGGCGGCGGAGGCCGCGGTGGGGAGCGGGGTCATGACAAGCGTGCTGGGCTTTCTCCGCTGGTGCGCCGTCACGGCGCTCACGGTTCTGATGCTGGCCTTCACCCTCTATCTCAGCCTCACGGCGCTGACGGCCAATTCCGCGGACGCTGCCCTCGTCCGCTCTGCGAAGACCGCGGTTTCCACCCTGCTGCCGGTGGTGGGCGGCATCGCCGGAGACGCCGCTGCATCCCTCCTGTCCGCGGCAGGTGTGATCCGGCAGTCCGTGGGAGCCTTCGGCCTTCTGACGGTCACGGGCTTCCTGGCGGCTCCCTTTCTCCGGGCAGGGCTGCGGGGACTTCTGCTGAAGGGCGTTTCGGCGGCGGCCGCGGGATTTGCTTCGGATCGGCTGAGCGTCCTCCTGAAGCGGCTGAGCGAAGCCATGAGCCTGCTGCTGGGCTGCCTGGGGGCCTGCGGGCTTCTCCTCTTTTTCACGGTCTACGCCCTCATGGAGGCGTCGCCGGTATGACGGAGATCCTGGGAGCCTGGGTTCGGACGCTGGCCGTCGGCGCGATGTTCTGCGGCGCGGTGTTGGCCCTGACGCCGGAGGGAAGCGAAAAGCGGGCCGTGAAGCTGGTCTGCGGCGCGGCGCTCACGCTGCTCCTCCTCGCCCCGCTCCGGGATCTGGATGCTTTCCGGCTGCCGGAGCTGACGGTGAGCGGCCGGGTGCTGACGGAAGGGCTGCTGGCGGAAGCGAAGGCGATCTCGGAAGAATCCCGCCTGGCGCTCATACGGGCGGAAACGGAGGAATATATATGGGATGCGTCACGCAGCCTGGGCATCGCCCGGCTGGGGATCCGGCTGGATTTCGACTGGGAGGGGGATATCCCCGTGCCCCGTTCCATCTCCCTGCGGGGCAGCTGGACGGAGAAGCAGCGGACCTGCCTGTCCCTTCTGCTGGAGGGGGAGCTGGGCATCCCGGCTTCGCGGCAGGAGTGGAGCCCGGACATAGCTGATTGAAGATGCTGATAAGCGTATGGAAAAAGGTCCCGAAGCAGGCGGCGTGGATCCTGCTGATCCTGGGCGCGGGCCTGCTCCTCCTGCTCCCCGGCAAAAGCGCCGAAAAGCGCCGGACGCAAACGGAGGAGAATCTGGGGTTCTCCCTGGAAGCGGAGGAAAAGCGCATCGAAGAGGCCCTCAGCCGCATCGAAGGCGCGGGAAGGGTGACCGTGGTGCTGACCCTGGAGGCCTCCGAGGAGCGGGAATACGCCCGAAACACGGATTCCGACCGTCAGGACCCCGCCGTCGGCGGCCGAAGCGAGGAGCGGAGCGAGATCGCCCGGGTGGGGGACGGGGCGCTCACCGTGAAGATCGCCTATCCCCGATACCGGGGAGCGCTCATCGTGACCGAGGGAAGCGGCAGCGCCCTGCGCCTGGCGATCACCCAGGCCGTGGCCGCGCTGACGGGCCTGGGCACAGACAGGATCACAGTGGTGACAGGAAGGTAATCAGGCCGGAAACGGCTTATCAATAATCGCCGCAGGGCGCAAATGGGGGTAGTTATGAAAATCGTAAAGCGAAACGCGATCATCCTGGCGGCCGTCCTCTTCGTATGCGTGGCGGTCTATCTCAACTGGGCCTACAACCGCCAGGAGCAGACCCTGGCGGAGGAAGCCGGAACGCAGACCATGTCCGCCTCAGTCTCCGGAGGGGAAGGACTGTACTATGAAGCCCCGGCCCCGGCGGTGAGCGCCGCGAGTCCCGTGACGGAGTATTTCACCTCCGCCCGGCTGACGCGGCAGCAAGCCCGGGACAGCGCCGTATCCACCCTCCGGGACGCGGCGGAAACGGAGAGCGCCGCCGCGGAGGCGGTGGGCAGCGCTCTGGATGCCATCGAGATCCTGGCCCGCAACACCGTGGCGGAGGCGGAGATCGAGGCCCTGGTGATGGCCAAGGGCTTCGACGACTGCCTGGTCTTCCTGGACGGGGACAGCGCCATCGTGGCGGTACCGGCCCCGGCCTCCGGCCTTTCCCTCAGCGCCGTGAGCCGCATCACGGACATCGTGCTGCAGAAAACCGATCTGACAACAGAGCAGATCAAAATAATCGAGGTGAAATAGCTTCCAATTCTCCGGCGTTTGTGGTATACTGACCCGTAATCTGAAGCAATACGGCGTCAGGAGGTATATCATGGCGGAGAGCAAGGATTATATCATCACCGCGACGGGGGACGGGAGCGTCAGCATTTCCGAGGACGTCATCGCCATCATCGCCTGGGAAGCCATGCATGAGGTGGAAGGCTTCGGCGGCCCCTCCGTCGGCATCCCCGGGGATCTGGCCGAGCTGATCGGGCGGAAGAACGCTGCCAGGGGCATCCGGGTGTCCGCGGTCGACAAGAACGTGTCGGTGGACGCCTACATCACCGTGCGCTTCGGCTATTCGGTGACCAAGGTCTCCAGGGACGTTCAGGAGGCGATCTCCAAGTCCGTGCAGGACATGACGGGGATCTCCGTGAGTGCCGTCAACGTCAACGTCACCGGCATCGCCTTCGATAAGACGAAGCAGGCGTGAGGAACCGTCCTGGCGCGTTTTCGCCGCAGGTGAAAGCGCGCCATGCCGTTTTGAAGGAGTAAGCCTATGATGAGCAGGACCGCGGCCCGGGAGATCGCCATGCATCTGAGCTTCGCCACGGTGATGAACCGCATGGACATCCGGGAAATGCTGGACGATTTTTTCGACCGGGATTACTTCGCCACCCTGGCGGAGGAGGATCCGGTCTACGCAGAATACCCGGACGACAAGCAGCTGAGCTACATCCGCCGGGTGGCGGAGGGCGTTTCCGTCCATGCGGCCGAGCTGGACGGGTATATCGGGAAATACGCGAAGAACTGGCAGTTTTCCCGCATCTCCCGGGTGGCGGCCGCCATTTTACGGACCGCCATGTACGAGATCCTCTATCTGCCCGAGGTGCCCTGTAAGGCTGCCGCCAACGAGGCGGTGGAACTGGCCAAGACCTACGAGGGAAAGGAGACCGCAGGCTTCATCAACGGGATCCTCGCCTCCTTCATCGCGGATGAGCGCCATGAGTGAAAAGGTCTGGTCCGTCGGGGAGCTGACAAAGCAGATCCGGGATCTGCTGGAGGGGGAGCCCTTCCTCCAGCGGGTTTTCGTGCGGGGCGAGCTCAGCAACTATAAGGTCTATCCCTCCGGCCACCACTATTTCACCGTGAAGGACGAGGAGGCGACGCTGAAAGCGGTCATGTTCCGCCGGGAAGCGTCGCGTCTGCGTTTTCAGCCGGAGAGCGGCATGCGGGTCATCGCCCTGGGCCGGATCGGCGTCTATCCCAGGGACGGGGCCTATCAGCTCTACGTGACGGAGCTGGTGCCCGACGGGGTGGGGGACCTTCACGCCGCCTTCGAGCAGCTGAAGGAGAAGCTGGGGCGGGAAGGCCTCTTCGAAGCATCCCATAAGAAGCCCCTGCCCCCGTATCCGGAGCGGATCGCCGTCGTCACCTCCTCCGCGGGCGCCGCCGTGCGGGATGTGATCCGGGTGGCGACCGCGCGTTTTCCCGCAGCGAAGCTGATCGTGATGCCCGTCCGCGTCCAGGGAACGGAGGCGCCGCCGGAGATCGTTTCCGCCATCCGCTACGCCAATCAGTGGCGCGTGGCGGACCTCATCATCACCGGCCGGGGCGGCGGCTCCATCGAGGATCTGTGGGCCTTCAACGATGAGCGGGTAGCCCGGGCCATCTATGAATCGGAGATCCCCGTCATCTCCGCCGTGGGCCACGAGCCGGACGTGACCATCGCGGATTTCGTCGCCGACGTCCGGGCCGCCACGCCCTCCAACGCAGCGGAATTGGCCGTGCCGGACCGGCAGGAGCTGCTGGGATCCATCGCCGCCGCCCGCAGGCGCATGGAGGCCCTGCTCTCCGCCCGGCTGGGCGCTGAGCGGGAGAAGCTGCGGCAGCTCGCCGGGCGGCGGGTGCTGCAGGATCCCTCGGCGTATCTTGCGGACAGGCGCATCGCCCTGGACCATACCCAGTCCCTGCTGCTGTCCGCTTATCGGGGCCTGCTCGCAAAGGACCGGGCCCTGCTGGGCTCCGCCGCCGCTGCGCTGGACGCCATGAGCCCGCTGAAGGTGCTCGCCCGGGGCTATGCCATCGCGGAGACGGCGGACGGCAGGATCCTGCGCAGCAAAGCAGGGGCTTCGGCGGGGGACAGGCTTCGCCTCCTTCTGGCGGACGGAGAACTGCCCTGTCTCGTGATGGAAGAAGAAAAGGAATAAGGAGGGGACGGTATGGCCGGCGAAAAAAAGCAGAAACCGGGTTTTGAGGAGAGCATGCGCCGCCTGGAGGAAATCGTGCAGCAGCTGGAGAAGGGCGACGCGCCCCTGGAGGACGCCATGCGCCTTTTTGAAGAGGGAACGAAGCTGGCGAAAAGCTGCGACGATATGCTCAACGCGGCGGAAAAGAAGGTCGTCGTCCTTTCCAGGGGTGCGGACGGCGCGCCGGTGGAAACGGAGACGGATCTTGGAGAATGAAGCCAGGCTGGAGGCGGACCGGCTGCAGATCGAAGGGCGTCTCGCTTCGATCCTCCCCCAGCGGGATCGGCTGACGGAGGCCATGCGCTACAGCCTTCTGGCCGGCGGGAAGCGGCTGCGGCCCATCCTGACCCTGGAATTCTGCCGGGCCTGCGGCGGGGAGGACCGGGCGGCGCTGGATGCCGCCTGCGGCGTGGAGCTCCTCCACACCTATACCCTCATCCACGACGATCTGCCCGCCATGGACGACGACGGGCTCCGCCGGGGAAAGCCCACGAATCACGTGGTCTACGGGGAGTGGCTGGCCCTGCTGGCCGGGGATGCCCTGCAGGCGGAGGCCTTCGCCGCGATCCTCTCCGGTCCCGGCTCCCACCGGGCCAGAGCGGAGGCCGCGGCCATCCTGGCGGAGGCCGCGGGGAGCCGGGGCGTCTGCCACGGCCAGTTCCTGGATCTGGACGGCGAGGGACGCAGGCTTTCCGAAGCGGAGATCACGGCCCTCAACGAGGGGAAGACCGGGGCGCTCATCTCCGCCGCCTGCCGGATCGGCTGCGTCTGTGCGGAGCGTTACGAGCTCCTGTCCGCCGCCGGGGCTTATGGGCGGGAGCTGGGCCTGGCCTTCCAGCTGCGGGACGATCTGCTGGACGCCCGGAGCACCACGGCGGAGCTGGGCAAGCCCGTGGGCTCCGACGAGAAGAACGGGAAGGCGACCCTTCTTTCCCTGTACGGCGAGGAACGCTGCCGGGAGCTCATTCGGGAGACGACCGATCGGGCCCTGGACATCCTGCGGAAGGATTTCGGAGGCCCCGGCTTCCTGCTGTGGCTTACAGAAAAGCTGGCGGGCCGAAGCAAATAGAAAAACCGGGCGGAGCGGAAGCTCCGCCCGGACATCGTGTCGACAAAAAGTCGACACGATGTCCGGCAAAATCAGAAAGTGTTTTCTGATTTTGCATGGATGGAACGTGAAGGGGGGATTCCCGTCCCCCCTTCACAATCCCCCCATGCTTGTCGAAACGTTGTTTTTTGAGTTTTTGGACAGCCTGAACCGGGCGGAGCGGAAGCTCCGCCCGGAGTGCGCTTTTCCTCCGCGCCCGTACACGAAAAATTCATTTGCGCTGCGGTATGCTTTGTGCTATACTCTAAAATCACATGAACTGTGCGTGTTCGACGGAGGACCGGCCATGTGGGTCAGCAGGCAGTGGAAGGATTATGAGCTTCTGGATTGCTCCGGCGGGGAAAAGCTGGAGCGATGGGGGAGCTATATCCTCCGCAGGCCGGACCCCCAGGCCATCTGGCAGACGGAGAAGGGCGGGGAGTGGGAGAAGGCCGACGCGGTCTATCGCCGCTCCGAATCCGGCGGCGGCCGCTGGACGAAGTCCGCGGTGCCCGCCTCCTGGCGCGTCGGCCTGGGAGAGCTCACCTTCAACGTGAAGCTCATGAACTTCAAGCATACCGGCATCTTCCCGGAGCAGGCGGCCAACTGGGACTTCATCGTGGAGACCGTCCGCGGCGCGGGCCGCCCGGTGCGGGTGCTGAACCTCTTTGCCTACACGGGGGCCGCCACCCTGGCCGCCGCCGCCGCGGGCGCTTCCGTCTGTCACGTGGACGCGGCGAAGGGGATGGTGGCCTGGGCGAAGGAAAACGCCGCAGCCTCCGGGCTTGCCGACCGGCCCATCCGCTGGATCGTGGACGACTGCCGCAAGTTCGTGGAGAAGGAGATCCGCCGGGGCAAGACCTACGACGCCGTCATCATGGATCCCCCCTCCTACGGCCGCGGGCCTTCCGGAGAGGTCTGGAAGCTGGAGGACAGCCTCTGGGACTTCCTGCAGCTCTGCTGCGGCGTGCTCAGCGATCAGCCGCTTTTCGTGCTCATCAGCTCCTATACGGCGGGGCTCAGCCCCTCCGTGCTGACCTACCTGTCGGAAACGGTATTTTCCCGGCGCTACGGGGGGAGCAGCGACTGTCGGGAGCTGGGCCTTCCCGTGACGAAAAGCGGCTTGGTGCTGCCCTGCGGCGCGGCCTGCCGCTGGCTGGCCTGAGGGAGGCGGGGACATGAAGATCATTCGCACCGAAAAGCTCACATTCCGATACGACGCGGAGGACAAGGGGGAACCGATCCTGAAGTCCCTGGATCTGGAGATCGAGGAAGGGACCTTCGTGGCGGTGCTGGGGCACAACGGCTCCGGCAAGAGTACCCTGGCCAAGCATATGAACGGCATCCTGCTGCCCAGCGGCGGCAAGGTGTGGATCGACGGGATGGACACGGCGGAGGAAGACCGGCTGCTGGACATCCGCCGCACCGTGGGCATGGTCTTCCAGAACCCGGACAACCAGATCGTTGCCAACGTGGTGGAGGACGACGTGGCCTTCGGGCCGGAGAACATGGGCGTGCCTTCCCCGGAGATCCGCATCCGGGTGGACGAGGCGCTGAAGGACGTAGGTATGTACGAATACCGCACCCACGCGCCGCACCTCCTTTCCGGCGGGCAGAAGCAGCGGGTGGCGATCGCCGGCATCGTGGCCATGCGCCCGCGCTGCATCGTGCTGGACGAGCCCACCGCCATGCTGGACCCCTCCGGGCGGCGGGATGTGCTGGAGACCGTGCACCGCCTGAACCGGGAGCACGGCATCACCGTATTGCTCATCACCCACCACATGGACGAGTGCATCGGAGCCGACCGGCTCATCGTCATGTCGGACGGGCAGATCATCGCCGACGGGACGCCCCGGGAGGTCTTCCCCCGGGTGGAGATGCTCCGGGGCAGCGGGCTGGACGTGCCCGCCACCGTGGGACTGATGTTTGAACTCAGAAAGGCGGGCTTCGACCTGCCCCTGGATGCGCTGAGCGTGGAAGAATGCGCCGAAGCGCTTTACAGAGTTTTCGCATAAGGAGATCGGAAGCGTGTCGCCGCTGATCGAAACGAAAAAACTGACCCATATCTACAGCGAAGGCACCCCCTTCGAGCACGTGGCCGTGCGGGACGTGGATTTTTCCGCGGCCCGTGGAGAGTTCATCGGCATCATCGGGCATACCGGCTCCGGGAAATCCACCTTCGTTCAGCATCTCAACGGCATCCTGAAACCCACCTCCGGCAGCGTGCTGCTGGAGGGGGAGGACGTGAACGGCTCCGCAGCCGTCACCCGGCGGGTACGCGGCCGGGTGGGCCTCGTGTTCCAGTATCCGGAATACCAGCTCTTTGAGGAGACCGTGCGGGCGGACATCGCCTACGGTCCCAAAAACATGAAGCTGGGGAAGGAAGAGATCGAGCAGAGAGTGCTGGAGGCGGCGGATTTCGTCGGCCTGGAGGCGTCGCTGCTGGATCATTCTCCCTTCGACCTCTCCGGCGGGCAGAAGCGCCGGGCGGCCATCGCCGGCGTCATCGCCATGCGGCCGGACGTGCTGGTTCTGGACGAGCCCACCGCCGGCCTGGATCCCAGAGGCCGGGAGGAGATCATCCGCAACATCTGCCGCTACCATGACGCCGTGGGCGGCACCGTGCTGTACATCACCCACAGCATGGAGGATATCGCCCGCTTCGCCACCCGGCTGGTGGTCTTCAACCGGGGACAGATCGCCCTGGACGGGGCTCCCGAGGAGGTGTTCCGCCACGTGGAGGAGCTGGAGAGGATCGGCCTCACCGTTCCCAGCGTGACGAAGGTCTTTTCCATCCTTCGCAGCCGGGGACTGGAGGTCGCGGAGGGCATTTACACGGTCGACGCCGCCGTGGAAGCGCTCCTGCGCCTGAAGGGGGGCGGCGGAAATGCTTAAGGACATCACCCTGGGCCAGTTCTTCCCGGGGACCACCGTCGTCCACAGGCTGGACCCCCGCACCAAGCTCATCCTCACGGTCCTCTATATCGTGCTGCTGTTCATCGCCGTCAGCTGGGCCTCCTACGGCGTCGTGTTCCTCTTTCTCGTATGCAGCATCTGCCTCAGCAGGATCCGCCTGAAGGCGATCCTCAGCGGCCTCAAGCCCCTGGTGATCCTGATCCTCATCACCGGGCTTCTGAACCTCTTTTACACCCGGGGGGAGCACCTCCTGTTCCGCGTATGGAAGATCAGCGTCTATTGGGAGGGCGTGCGCACGGCGGTGCTCATGGCCCTGCGGATCATGCTCCTCATCACGGGGACGCTGCTCCTCACCTACACCACCTCGCCCATCCAGCTGACCGACGGGCTGGAGAAGCTCCTGAACCCCCTGAAAAAGCTCCGTGTGCCCGTGCACGAGCTGAGCATGATGATGTCCATCGCCCTGCGCTTCATCCCCACCCTCATCGAGGAGACGGACAAGATCATGAACGCCCAGAAGGCGAGAGGGGCGGAATTCGACACCGGCAACATCTTCCAGAAGGCAAAAGCCATGCTGCCCCTGCTGGTGCCCCTGTTTATCAGCGCCTTCCGCCGGGCCGACGAGCTGGCCACCGCCATGGAGAGCCGCTGCTATCACGGCGGCGAGGGTCGCACCAAGCTGAAGGTGCTGCGGATGGAGCGGCGGGACTGGATCGCCCTGACCGTCGGCGTGCTGCTCCTTGTCCTGGTGATCCTTCTGCGGAGGCTGGGGCTTTGAGCTGTATCGCGCTGCGGCTGGGCTACGACGGGGCCGCCTATCACGGCTGGCAGCGGCAGAAGAACGCCGTCACCGTGCAGGAGACCCTGGAAAGGGCCCTGGGACGCCTGTACAAGGAGGAGATCCATGCCGTCGGCTGCGGGCGGACGGACGCGGGCGTTCATGCCCGCAAGTATCTGGCGAATTTCCGCGCCGGGGGAACGATCCCCACGGAGCGTCTGCCCCTGGCCCTCAACGCGCTCCTGCCCCACGACATCGCCGTGACCGGGGCCTGCGAGGTGGACGGGGACTTTCACGCGGTGTTTTCCTGCACCCGGAAGGAATACACCTACTATATCCGCAGCGGCGGCTACCGGGATCCCTTTGAGGAAAAGCGGGTATGGTTCCGGCCGGAAAAGCTGGACGTCGGCGTCATGCGCCGGGCGGCGGAGGGCTTTCTGGGCACCCACGACTTCGCCGCGGTGCGCAGCGTGGGCACCAACGTGAAAACGACGGTACGGACCGTGTACGAATTCGACATCCGGCAGGAGGCGGGCATCATCTCCCTTCGCATCGCGGCCAGCGGCTTCCTGTACAATATGGCCCGGGCCATGGTGGGCACGGTGGTATACGCCGCTCTGGGCAAGCTCGCGCCGGAGGACGTCCCGCGCATCCTCGCGTCGGGAGACCGGTGCCTGGCGGGGCCCACGGTGCCGCCCCAGGGCCTGTATATGACGGACGTGCGCTATCCTGGAGCGGCGGGGAGGCTGATGGAAGGATGAACAGGCAGGGCAAGGCTCTCGGAAAACTGCTGATCGCGCTGGTCGTCCTGGCCGTCGTCGTCCTGGCCGTGGCCGGCGTCGTGGGCAGCAATCTGAACAAACGGGATACCTCCGGCTACAGCGCCGATCTCAGCGGCTATGAGAGCGCGGCCTTCCGGCCGGCGGGCAACGGCTTTGCCGCCGTTTCCGACGTGTCCTGCCGTCTCTACGGGATCGGGGGTGAGGTCCTCTGTACCGCAGCCCGCAGCTATCCCGACGTGCAGATCGCCACGGCGGAGGGCTACGCCGCCGTCTGGAGCGAGGGCGGCACGTCCCTCACCCTGCTGCAGACGGACGGGCCCGTGGATATCAGCGTCGTCGGGGGCGTGACCGCAGCGGACGTGAACGGGGAAGGGACCCTGGCCGTGCTGGCGGGGGAAGTGGGCTACAAGGGCTCCGTCAGCGTCGTCGCCCCGGACGGTACGGCCCTGTACCGGGTCTACGTGGGCAGCGGCTATCCCCTGGACGCAGACGTCTCTCCGGATTCCCGCAGCGTGGCGATCCTGACCATGACGGCGGAGGGCAGCTCCGTGCTCATATACGGCGTGAACAGCGAGGAGCTGACGGCGGAATACCGGGAGGAGGGACGCAGTTGCTTCGAGCTGGAGTATCTCGGGGACGGGCGCATCCTCCTGCTGGCCTCGGACGGGGCCGTGTTCCTGAAAAACGACGGGAAACGCCTGGGGAGCCTCTCCTTCGACGGGGGATACCTGAAGGACTACGGCTGGGGGGACGGGTTCGCCGCCCTGCTGCTCGGCCGCTACCAGGCGGGCAGCGCCAGCTGCGTCGTGCTCACCGACACCGCCGGGACCCCGCTGAAGAGCCTGGATATCGAGGGCGAGGTACAGGGCCTGCACGCAGCCGGGAAATATCTGGCCGTGCGCTGCAGCGACCGTACTTTGGTCTATGACAGCGAGCTCAACGAGCTGGGCTGCCTGGAAAGCTCCGTGGGGATACAGGCGGCCATGATGCGCTCCACGGGCAGCGCCGTGATCATCTCCGGCGGAGAAGCCGCCGTTTTTGAACCGTGAGGAGGCAAGTCAAATGGTTACTCTGATCGTGGACATCGTGCTTCTGCTGATCATTCTGCTCTGTGCCTGGCGCGGCTTCCGCACCGGCCTGATCGCCGGGATCCTGGCGGTCTGTGCCGTCCTGTTTTCCTTCTACGCCGCCGACATCCTGGCCGACACCTATTCCGGCGAGTTCACCAAGATGCTGGAGCCCTTCGTAAGCGGCGTCGTGGACACGGCCAGTCAGAAGGCGGAGGATTACTTCAACGAAAAGGGCAGGACGCCCGGGGTGTATGAGATGTCCATGAAGACCATGGAGGGCATCGGCATCATGAAGTCCGCCGCGGAAAACGTGTCGAAGCAGATCGCCGAGGAGTCCCCGGAGCTGGGACGGGAGCTGCGCAGCGTCACGGTGGAGCGGCTGTGCGCGGCGGCGGCCTACGTGCTCACCTACGCGATCATGTTCATCCTGCTGATCATCGTTTTCGGCGTGATCGGAAACCTTTTCAACCTGGCCTTCAAGCTCCCGGGCCTGGAGCTGGTTAACGGCGTCCTGGGGACGCTGCTGGGCCTGGCCAAGGGCCTGCTGTACGTATTTGCCATCGCGTGGATCCTGCGCTTCACCGGCCTCCTGTTATCCGAGGACAAGGTGGACGCCACGATGCTGCTCAGCCGTCTGATGAAGTCCTGCCCTCTGGTGGCCTACCTCGGGCTGTAATGGCAGAGCTGGC
This sequence comes from Oscillospiraceae bacterium, assembly GCA_017524845.1. Taxonomy (GTDB): domain Bacteria; phylum Bacillota; class Clostridia; order Oscillospirales; family Oscillospiraceae; genus UBA1774. The sequence goes on along the minus strand of JAFXUU010000038.1, from coordinate 605 downwards.
AAGACTTCGATTTGCTAATGACCGCTGCCGGTGCTATACTCACAGCGGCCCCAGGGATACCGGAAAGGAAGTGGTACAATGCAGCCTCCGATTTGCTCCAGATGCAAGAAGAACGTCGCCGTCGTATTTATAAGAAAGATCGAGAACGGGAAGACCGTCAACGAGGGCCTGTGTCTGAAGTGCGCGAAGGAATTGAATATCAAGCCCGTGGAGGACCTTATGCAGAACATGGGCATTACCGATGAGGATATCGACGGGCTCAGCGCGGAGATGACGGAGGCGCTCAACGGCGTGGAGGAGATCCCGGTCTCCGACGATCCCAACGACGAGAGCGGGAAGACCGCCACCTTCCCGTTTCTCAACAAGCTCTTCGGCGGGAACCCCGCCCCCAATCCGGAGCCGCCCAGGCCCAACCGGGAGCCCCCCAAGAACGAGGGAGCGCCGCCCCGGGGGCAGAAGCGGAAGTTTCTGGAGAGCTACTGCCAGGACCTCACCGGCAAGGCGAAGGCCGGAAAGCTGGACCGCATCGTTGGCCGGGAAACGGAGCTGGAGCGGGTCATCCAGATCCTGAACCGGCGACAGAAGAACAACCCCTGCCTCATCGG
>JAFXUU010000037.1 GCA_017524845.1 Oscillospiraceae bacterium | reverse complement strand
CTGCCGCCCCAGCTCGGCGCGGCCGAGCTGCGCGCCCTATGTCCCAAGCTGAAGGCGGAGGCCGAGGCCGTGCTCTTCGGCCGGGTCTGCCCCGCCCTGGGCCCCTGCCGTCTCAGCGCCTTCGCCGGCGAGGGCGGCCTCTGCGCCCGGGAATGCCGGGACCGTTACGTCTGCCTCAGTCAGAACGAGGAGCGGCGGCCCGCCCTGAAGGCGATCCAGCTGGGAAGCCATCTGAAGGAGCTTCGGGAGGCGGGTCTCAGCGCCCTCAGCCTCCGCTGCGAGGGCCAGAAGCCCGAATGCGCCGCCATGGCGGCGGACGTCTTCCAGCGGGCCCTGCGGGAGGGGAAGGAGCCCTCCCCGAAGGAGCTGCAGCTGCTGGAAAAGGCCTTCTTTCCCGAGGGGACTTCGGACGCCCTGTATCTGGGCGAGCCCCGGAAGGCCCTGCTCACGGGGCAGGGAGAGCGGCGCTGGCCCAGCTTGGGAAAGAACAGTATCCCCCCCGTGAAGACCGACGACGCCGAAGGGGAATACCAGCGGGTGCCGGTGCGCTTCACGGCCGAGCTGCGCCGGGGGAGCTTCTCCCGGGTCGTCGTCACGGACGGGGACGGCAACACCGCCGGGGCCGCGGGCCCCATCCCTTCCTCCGCCGGAGCCGGACGCCGGGAGCTGACGGCCGCCCTCCTGCGCACCCAGCTGTTCAACACCCTGGGGACCCCCTTCCTCTGCACCGACGCCGCCGTGAGCGTGGAGCCCGGGCTGCACCTGGGCAGCGCCGACGTGGGGCGCATGCGCCGGGAGGCCCTGAACCGCCTGGCGGAGATCCGCAGCCAGGTCCCCTCCGTCCGCGTGGGCGAGCTGCCGCCCCTCCTGCGGCCGGAATCGACCTATCCGAAGCCGGACGTGACCTTCGCCGTCGCGAAGGCCGCCCAGCTCTCCGAAGCGCTGGCCGCCCTGAAGCCCCGGGTGCTCTACGTGCCCCTGGACGAGCTGCTGCGCTCCCCCGCCGCGGTGACCCCCTTCTGGGAAAACGGCGTGACCTCCGTCTGCGCCGTCCTTCCGGCCCGCTACAGCGCCGGGGAGGCGACGGAGCTCTTTTCCAGCCTCCGGCAGCTCCGGGAGCTGCAGGTGAACGAGGTGATGGCGGAGAGCTTCAACGCCCTGCTCCCGGCGAGCATGCTGGGCTTCCGCCTCCGCTGCGGCCTGGGCCTGCAGGTCCGGAACGACTGGGGCCTCCGGGTGCTCAGGGAGCTGGGGGCCGTTTCCGCCGTGCTGGCGCCGGAGCTGCGCCTGGGGGAGATCGCCGCTCTGGCCAAGTGCATCGACACGGAGCTTTACGCCTACGGGCGGCTCCCCCTGCTCACCACGGAGCCCTCCCTCTGCGGGCCGGGCCGGGGGAGCGACACCCTGCGGGACCGGCGGGACCGGCAGCTGCCCGTGGCGGATACGCTGGGCCGCAGCACGGTTTACAGCCCGGACAAGCTCTTTCTGGGCGACCGGCTGAAGGATCTGGAGGGGCTGGGACTGTGGTGCCTGCGCCTGGGCTTCACCACGGAAAACGCCGGGGAATGCACGGCTGTGGCGGAGCGGTATCTGGGCATGGGGAATTACCGGCCGAATTTCAAAACCAAGGGTCTGTATTATGAGAACGAAACTGATTCTGGCTTCCGCTTCCCCGCGAAGAAGGGAGCTTCTGGAAATGCTGGGCACCTTTGAGCTCACCGTGATGCCCGCCGCCGGGGAGGCCCCCGTTCCCGAGGGGACGCCGGTGGCCGAGGCGGTGCAGGCCATCGCCGCCGGGAAGGCGGCGGACGCCGCCCGCCGGGCCGGGCCGGAGGCCCTCGTCCTGGGGGCGGACACCGTGGTCTGCCTGGAGGGGCGGGTGCTGGGAAAGCCCAGGGACGAAAACGACGCCTTTCGCATGCTCCGGGCCCTCTCGGGCCGGAAGCACACGGTATACACCGGCATGGCCCTGCGGCAGGGCGAGCGCCTGGCGACGGATTATGCCGCCGCCGACGTCTGGTTCCGGGAGCTGACGGACGGGGAGATTTCCGCCTATATCGCCACCGGCTCCCCCATGGACAAGGCGGGGGCCTACGGCGCGCAGGATATGGCCGCGCTGTTCGTGGAGCGGATCGACGGGGAATTCTACACGGTGGTGGGGCTGCCTCTCTGCCGCCTGGGACAGATGCTGAAGGCCTTCGGCACGGAGCTGTGGGGGAACGATGGGTAAGGTTCTGAAAACCGCCGGGATCGTGATCCTGGCCGCCCTGGTCCTGGTGCTGGCCTTCACCGCCCTCGGCCACTTCACCGGCAGGCCGAATTTCTTTACGCGGACCTTCCAGAGCGTCGCGGCGCCGCTGGAAAAGCTCTTCGACGACGGCGCGGAGCGGGTGCAGGCCTTTCAGGCCTACATGCGGGATTACGACGCCCTGAAGGCGGAAAACGAGGCGCTGAAGGCCCGGATCGCGGAGATGGAGGCCGAGGTGCGCCAGAGCCAGGGGGCCAACGCGGAGAACGACCGGCTGCGCACCCTGCTGGAGCTGAAGCGCAGCCATACGGACTACGTGCTGCTGGACGCCTCCATCATCTCCTGGGGCTCCTCCAACTGGAGCTCCACCTTCGATCTGGACAAGGGGAGCTTCTCCGGGGTGCAGACCGGGGACTGCGTCATCACGGAAAACGGCTTCGTGGTGGGCGTCGTCACGGAGACGGGGCTGTACAGCTGCTCCGTGCGCACCCTCATCGATCCTCAGGCCGCCATGGGGGCCACGGTGCACAGCACCGGCCTCTCCGCCGTGGCGGAGGGGGATTTCAGCCTCATGACCGAGGGGAAGCTGAAGCTCACCTACGTTTTCGAGAACAACGCCCTGGAGCTGGGGGACACGGTGCTGACCTCCGGCGCCGGCGGCGTATACCCCGCGGGGCTGGTGATCGGGAAGATCACGGACACCGCCGCGGAGGACGGGGGCTACGGGCAGTACGGGGTGGTGACTCCGGCCGCGGAGCTCTCGGGCCTGGGCCAGGTGTTCCTCATCCTGGACTACGGGGAGGCCGGACGTGAAGAGGGCTGACACGCTGAAGAGCGCCCTGGGCCTCGCCCTGGTGATGCTCCTCTGTTATTTCTTCCAGAGCGCCGTGTTTTCCCGGCTGCGCATCTTCGGCGCGGCGCCCCTGCTGCTCCCCCTGGCCGCGGTGGCCGCGGGCCTGCTGGGCAGCTCGGGCTGGGGCGGGGACTTCGGCCTCGTGGGCGGCATCCTCTGCGACGCCGCCATGGGGGGCGGCGGCATCCTCTTCACCGCGGCCCTCACGGTCATGGGCTTCTTCGCCGGCTTCCTGGGGGACTTCGTGATGGCCAGGGGCTTTCCCTCCTTCCTGCTCCTGGGCCTGGGGAGCCTCCTGCTCTGCGCCGCCATGCAGATGTTCCGCCTGCTGGTGTTCGACGGGGCGGCCCTCTGGCCCCTGGTGCGCACGGGCCTGAAGCAGACCGCCGCCTCCCTGCTCTTTCTGCTCCCGCTGTATTTCTGCGTCCGCCGGGCCCTGCGGAGCTGGCGGCGGTGCAGGGAAAGGAACTTCCATTGAAACTGCGTTCCGGTATCAAACCCTTCCGCGCCGTCGTGCTGGCGGCGCTGCCCATCCTGCTGGCCTGCGCACTCCTGCTGGCCCTCTACAACCTGCAGGTGATGAACGCGGCCGCCGTGCTGGAGGAGAGCCGCAACAACGTCACCCGGACGGAAACGGTGTCCGCCGCCCGGGGCGACATCCTCGACCGCTGCGGCCGGGTCCTGGTGACCAACGCCGTCAGCTACGACATCTCCATCGACCGCAGCGTCCTCGTCACGGACGCCGATCCAAACGGCATCCTCCTGGAGCTCATCGCCCTCGCGGAGGAATACCGGCTGGGCCACACGGACACCCTTCCCGTCAGCGCCGGGGAGCCCTGGGAATACACGGAGATGGACAGCATCCAGGCGGGCCGCCTCGGGGACTACCTCCGGCATTTCGACCTGGGAGAGGACGCCGACGCCGGGAAGCTGATGGACTGGTTCCGAAGCCACTACGCCATCCCGGAGGACTTCACGCCGGAGGAGACCCGGCTGGCCGCCGGGGTCCGCTGGGAGCTGGAGCTGCGCGCCCTCTTCGGCATCCCGGACTACGTGTTCGCCGCCGGGCTGGACCAGCAGGCGATCGCCGCCGTGTCCGAGCGCTGCTATCCCGGCGTCAGCGTGACGGCGGGCTCCCGCCGGGTCCTCCGCACCCCCTATGCCGCCCATCTCCTGGGGCGCATCGGCCCCATGGACGGGGAGCAGTGGGAGAAGTATTCCCTTCTGGGCTACCCCATGAACGCCCTGGTGGGGCAGGACGGGGCGGAGGCCGCCTTCGAGGAATATCTCCACGGCGCGGACGGGAAGCGCGTCACCGTGCGCAACGCCGCCGGGGAGATCGTGAGCTCCTACTATACGGAGGAGCCGAAGGCCGGCGCGGACGTTACGCTGACCCTGGACCTGGGCTGCCAGCAGGCCACGGAGGAGGCGCTGGCCGCCGAGATCGCCAAGATCAACGCCGACCGCATCGCCAAGGCGGGCGGCCCGGAGAACGTACAGCTGGCCAGGGGGGGCGCCGCCGTGGTGATCCAGGTGGGCACCGGGGACATCTTGGCCTCCGCCTCCTATCCCACCTACGATCTGGCCACTTTCCGGGAAAACTACGCCGAGCTGCTGGCCGACGAGGCCCGGCCCATGTTCAACCGGGCCTTTCAGGGGCGCTACGCCCCCGGCTCCACCTTCAAGGTGGTGACCGCCACCGCCGGACTGACGGAGGGCGTCATCACCCCCGAGACCACCATCTACGACCGGGGCATTATCGACGAATACGACGGCATCTCCTTCACCTGCTGGGCCTACCCCGGCTCCCACGGCACCATCAACGTGAAGGAAGCGCTGCAGATGTCCTGCAACTATTTCTTCTACGTCACGGGCCGCAGCCTGGGCATCGACGCTCTGGACCGCTACGCCGCCGCCTACGGCCTGGGCCGGCCCACCGGCGTCGAGCTTTACGAGAATACCGGCGTCCTGGCCTCCAGGGCCTACAAGGAGGAGGTCATCGGCGAGGACTGGTACGTGGGCGACACCCTGCAGGCGGCCATCGGCCAGAGCTACCACCTCTTCACCCCCCTGCAGCTGGCCTCCTACGCCGCCACCATCGCCGCCGACGGCAGCCGCTACGCCGCGCACCTGCTCCACGGGGTCTCCGGGCCGGGGGGCTTCGCTTACGAGCCCACGGTGCTGGACACCGTGGACGCCTCGGCGGACACCTACGCCGTGCTCCGGGAGGGTATGCTCATGGCCTCCCGCTACGGCTCGGCCTCCTACGTCTTCGGCGACTACCGCATCCCCGTCTGCTCCAAAACCGGCACCGCCCAGGTGGGCGAGGAGAACGTGAACAACGCGGTGTTCATCGCCTTCGCCCCCCAGGAGGACCCGGAGATCGCCCTGGCGGTGGTGGTGGAGGGCGGCGCCAACGGCTACTATCTGGCCGAGGTGGCCCGGGATATCTTCGACTGGTACTTCACCCAGGCGCCGGAGGCCGGCTCCCTGCCGGAGAACACCATCCTGCCCTGAGCGCCGCTCCGGCCGCGGGCAGGGAAGCGCATCTTGTCAAACAGGCTGCGCTGCTGTATAATTATAAGTCACAGAACTCAGCGGAGGTGAAGGTATGAGCGCCGTCGTCGCCATTCTCTCCGGCAAGGGCGGCACCGGAAAATCCACCGCGGCCGCGGCCCTGGCCTGCGCCCTCAGCGAGCTGGGGCGCAGCGTCGTCTGCCTGGACGCGGACGCGGAGCTGCGCAACCTGGACCTCTGCCTGGGCATGGGTGATCAGGCCCTGCTGGACTGCGGGGACGTGATCGCCGGCCGCTGCGGGCTGGACAAGGCCCTCACCCCGTCGCCGGACTTTCCCGGACTGCGGCTCCTGGCTGCGCCGTCGGAGCCCCTGCCCGGCGCGGCCGCCGCCCTGCTCCCGGAGCTGCGCAGCCGCTTCGATTACTGCATTCTGGACTATCCCGGCGGCCTGGGCCCCTTCGTGGGGGAAGCCGCCGCCCTGGCGGACCGGGTGCTGGTGGTATCCACGGCGGACCCCTGCAGCCACCGGGACGGGGAGCGCACGGCCCAGCTGCTGCGCCGGGAGGGGGCGAAGGACCTGCGCCTCATCGTAAACCGGGTCAATCCCCGGCTGCTGAAGGCGGGGAACGCCACCCTGGACGACACCGTGGACCGGGTGGGCCTGCAGCTGCTGGGCTACGTGCCGGACGATATGCGCGTCACGCTGGCGCTGACGGCGGGGCAGCCCCTGCTGGCGGCGGACAAACGCCCGAAGCGGGGCGCGGCGGCCGCCTTCCGCCGGATCGCGAAACGCCTGGAGGGACTTCGGGTCCCCGTATTATAGCAAAACAAAGGAGGAACGGAGCATGAACGTTGCGCTGATCGCGCATGACAACAAGCAGGAGCTGATGATACAGCTCTGCATCGCCTACTGCGGCATCTTCTCCTCTCACGAGCTCTGCGCCCCCAATCCCACGGCGCAGCTCATCACCGAGGCCACCGGCATGCCCGTGGAGAAATTCATGTCCCGGAGCCAGGGGGGCGTGCAGCAGATCGCCGCGAAGATCGCCTACAACGAGATCGACCTGGTGCTCTTCCTGGCGGACCCGGGCAGCTCGGAATATCTGGAGGACATGGGCCTCATCGCCCGCCTCTGCGACCAGTACAGCATCCCCTTCGCCTCCAACGTGGCCACGGCGGAGATGCTGATCCTGGGCCTGCAGCGGGGCGACCTGGCCTGGCGGGACATCGTGAATCCCAAAAAGAAAGCAATATAAAATAGCAATATAAAGGAAAGAAATCATGGAAAAAATCAAACCGAGGACCCTCTCGGGCTTTATGGAGCTGCTTCCCGAGGCGCAGAGTCAGATGGACGCGGTGATGAACGTGCTGCGCTCCACCTACGCCCTCTTCGGCTTCACCAACATCGACACCCCCGTGCTGGAGGCCAGCGAGATCCTCCTGGCCAAGGGCGGCGGGGAAACGGAAAAGCAGATCTACCGCTTTGAAAAGGGCGATACGGACCTCGCCATGCGCTTCGATCTCACCGTGCCCCTGGCCAAATACGTGGCCATGAACTACGGCTCCCTCACCTTCCCCTTCCGCCGCTGCCAGATCGGCAAGGTCTACCGGGGCGAGCGGGCCCAGCGGGGCCGCTTCCGGGAGTTTTATCAGGCGGACGTGGACGTGATCGGGGACGGGAGCCTGGACCCCGCCAACGAGGCGGAGATCGTGGCCGTGATCTGCGAGACCTTCCGGCGGCTGGGGATCGCGCGCTTCCAGATCCGCATGAACAACCGCCGCTTCCTCAACGGCCTCTTCGAATACCTGGGCATCGGGGACCGGTCCGCCGCCGTGCTGGGCGCCGTGGACAAGCTGGACAAGATCGGCCGGGAGAAGGTGGAGGCCCTCCTTACGGAGACGGCGGGCGTTCCCGCCGACAAGGCGCGGGAGCTGATGGACATCGTCTCCGCGCCGGATCCGGCGGCCATGCTGGACAGCCTCGGCGGGAAGTGCGAGGCCCTGGACCGGGGCATCGCGGAGCTGCGGCAGGTGACGGGGCTGCTCCCCGCCTTCGGCGTGCCCGACGACAAATGGCGGCTGGACCTCACCATCGCCCGGGGCCTGGACTACTACACCGGCACCGTATACGAGACCGTCCTGCTGGACTATCCCGAGGTGGGCTCCGTCTGCTCCGGCGGCCGCTACGACAACCTGGCCGAGTATTACACCGACCGGAAGCTCCCCGGCGTGGGCGTGAGCATCGGCGTCAGCCGCCTCTTCTTCATCCTGCAGGACCAGGGCCTGCTCCGCCCCGAGGCGGCGAAGCCCCCCTGCGACGCCCTGGTGATCCCCATGGGGGACGTGCTGGACGCGGCCGCAGCCGCCGCCACGGTCCTCCGGGAGGCCGGGGTCCGCTGCCAGATCTACATGGAGCCGAAGAAGGCGAAGGCGAAGTTCGCCTATGCCGACAAGCTGCGCATCCCCTACGCCGTCGTGATCGGCGAGGACGAAAAGGCCGCCGGCACCGTGTCTCTGAAGGATCTGGGCAGCGGCGCGCAGGAGATCCTGACGGCCGCCGAGGCCGCGAAAAAGATCAGCGAGGGCCTGCCTCCTGCGGCGGCCCCCGTTCGGGAAAGAAAAGAGGAAGCGAAATGACACAGATGCGCACCCATACCTGCGGCCAGCTTCGCCTGGCGGACGCGGGGAAGAAGGTGACCCTTTCCGGCTGGCTGGAAAACCTGCGGGTGGTGGGCTCCGGCCTCGGCTTCGCCGTGATCCGGGATTTCTACGGCACCACCCAGGCCGTGATCGAGAACGAGGAGCTGCTGAAGACCTTCCGGAGCATCAACAAGGAATCCACCGTGCAGCTCACCGGCACCGTCCGGGAGCGGGACAGCAAGAATCCGAAGCAGGCCACCGGGGACATCGAGGTCGTGCCGGAGAGCGTGACCGTGCTGGGCCGCTGCCGGGTAAACGAGCTGCCCTTTGAAATCAACCGCAGCCGGGAGGCGGACGAGAGCATCCGGCTGAAATACCGCTATCTGGACCTGCGGAACCCCGACGTGAAGAAGAACATTCTCCTGCGGGTGAACGTGGTGGCCGCCCTGCGGCAGGCCATGACCGGGCAGGGCTTCCTGGAGATCACCACCCCCATCCTCACCGTCTCCTCCCCCGAGGGGGCGCGGGACTATCTGGTGCCCGCCAGGAAGCACCCCGGCAAGTTCTACGCCCTGCCCCAGGCCCCCCAGCAATTCAAGCAGCTGCTGATGACCGCCGGCTTCGACCGCTATTTCCAGATCGCCCCCTGCTTCCGGGACGAGGACGCCCGGGGCGACCGGAGCCCCGGCGAATTCTACCAGCTGGATATGGAGATGGCCTTCGCCTCCCAGGAGGACGTGTTCGCCGTCATCGAGGCGGTGCTGCCCCCCATCTTCGCCAAATACGGGACCTATGACGCGGCCTCTCAGCCGCCCTTCCGGCGCATCGCCTATAAGGACGCCCTGGAGACCTACGGCACCGATAAGCCCGACCTGCGCATCGACCTCACGGCGAAGGACGCGACGGCCCTGTTTGCGGGCACGGAGTTCGCCCCCTTCCGGGACGTGACCGTGAAGGCCGTGGCGATCTCCGACTGCGCCCTCACCCGGAAGCAGATCGAAAAGCTCCTGGGCGACTGCGAGGTGCAGAGCGGCGCCAAGGGCTACTGGTTCAAGACAGACGAGCAGGGAAACATTGCCGGCGGCGTGGCGAAGTTCGTGGACGCCGGGAAGGCGAAGACCCTGCTGGACCTGAAGCCCAACACCCTGGTGGTCCTCTCCGCCGGGGACCTGGCCGTGAAGATGGCGGGGGTGATGATCAAGGTCTTCGGCGCCGCCTGCCCCGGCCACATGGACAGGGAGCGCTACGAATTCTGCTGGATCGTGGACTTCCCCATGTACGAGATCGGGGAGGAGAGCGGGGAGCTGGAATTCTGCCACAACCCCTTCTCCATGCCCAAGGGCGGGCTGGAGACCCTGCTGAAGGCCGAGCGTGGGGAGATCGATCCCCTCACGATCATGGCCGACCAGTACGACCTGGTGTGCAACGGCGTGGAGCTCTCCTCCGGCGCGGTGCGGAACCACGATCCGGAGATCATGGTAAAGGCCTTTGAGTTCGTGCGCCTGGGAGAAGCGGACGTGAAGGCCAGGTTCCCCGCCATGTACAACGCCTTCTGCTACGGCGCGCCGCCCCACGCGGGCATCGCCCCCGGCGTGGACCGGATGGTCATGCTCCTGGCCGGAGCGGACACGATCCGGGAGGTCATCCCCTTCCCCCTGAACAAGAACGCCCAGGACCTGATGATGGACGCCCCCAGCGCGGTCACGCAGAAGCAGCTGGACGAGCTGCACATCGCCGTCACGGCCAAGGAAGAATAAAGACGGCAATAAAGATTCACCCGGCGCTTCCGCGGAATGCGGAAGCGCCGGGCGGTTTTGTCGATAAGGTCGGTCTTCTTCTGTCCCGCTCCGATCGGTCCCGGATGATCCGATAAGGGACGCGGCTGCTTTTTAACCGGATTGCTGCTGATAGGATTTCCACAGCCTGTTCAGCTTAAAGGTAGCGGCTGCGGCGGAGATCCCGGCGACCAGCATCAGCCAGCCGCTGAATCTGTGAGTAACCGCAAGGAAGTAGATCGAGTTGCCAATTGCGTAAAGCAGAAGGATGACCGAACACACCCTGCTTTGGCGAAGCTGGATCACCAGACCCAGCACGAGTACGATCAGCACGTCCACGATCATGCTCGTCTGTCCGGCAAGAAGCGCCATGATAAGGCTGACAACAGCGCTGAAATAACAGATGATGGCAGCGGCATTGATTCGCCGGCGCAATGATTGGTTCTCGGGCAGCTTGAGAAACTCTCTCACCGTCGCGGCACGGTGTGTGGTCGGCTGCGATCCGTCGGCGTCATGCGCCGCTTGCCTCGGATCGTCCGGCTGCAGCGGGTTGGCGTTCTGCTGCGTGGTCTGTGCAGCAGGGGCAGAGACGGGCAGTTTCGCGCCGCACTCGGTACAGAACGCGGAGCCGTCTTCCAAGAGTGTGCCGCAGTATTCGCATCGGATCATTTTGTTCACCGCATCAGTGACCGCCACAGCCGGGCAGGGGAACTGTGACAGTGTGCTCTCCTTCCGTATCGACTATATCGGACGCACGTCAGGTGAAACCCCACGCAGCCCTCTCAGTGGATCATGGCCTTCAGGCCCATGCCCTGGAAGAGCTGCAGGGTCTCCTGCATGAATTCGTCGCTGGGGGGCTCCACGTTCGTGAGCCGGTAGGGGATGCCCAGCCGTTCGTACTTCGTGGCGCCGAACTTGTGGTAGGGCAGCAGCTGCACCACGTCGATCCCGTCCTGGATCTCCACGCAGAACTCCGCCGTGGCCCGGATGTTCTCCGGGGTGGCGTTGAGCTTGGGGATCATGGGGAAGCGGACCTGGAAGCGGCCGCCCGCCTTCGTCAGGACCCGGGCGTTCTCCAAAATCAGGTCGTTGGGGACGCCGGTGAGGTTCCTGTGGCTTTTGGAATCCATGTGCTTCAGATCGTAGAGGAACAGGTCCACGTAGGGCAGGATCTCCAGGAAGCGCTCCGTGGGCGCGAAGCCGGTGGTATCCAGGGCGACGGTGATGCCCGCCTCGCGGCAGCGCTTCGCCAGGGCCAGGGTGAAGGGGAACTGGCTCATGGGCTCGCCCCCGGAGACGGTGACGCCGCCGCCGGACTTGTCGTAATACTTCTTGTCCTTCGCCGCCGCGGTGAAGACCTCCTCCACCGTCATGGGCTTTTTGGGATCGTAGAGCGCGCCGCTGGGGCAGGCCTCCGCGCACTTCAGGCAGGTGACGCAGCGGGCCCGGTCCACCACCGGCACGGTGATCTCCTTGTCCTCCGTGAGAGACTTTTTCTTCTCTCCGGCAGAGATGGCCCCCTGCCCGCAGGCCTTCACGCAGAGGCCGCAGACCTCCAGCCCGATGCACTTCATCTCCATGAAGGCCAGGTCGGATTCGAAGCGCTGGCTCTCCGGGCTGTGGCACCAGAGGCAGCGCAGGGGGCAGCCCTTCAGGAACACGGTGGTCCGGATGCCCGGCCCGTCGTGCACGGAGAATTTCTGTATGTCGTATACGTTGCCGATGATTTCTTCCGCCATGGCTCTATGTTCCTTTCCGCAGTTTCCAAGAGGGACACGGCAATTATACCGTGTCCCTCCCCGTTCTGTCAATCTCCGTCAGGCTTCCGCAAGACTGCGGGCATAAGCGGCCAGGGCGGCCCGCTTCTTTTCGCATTCCCCGCGGGAAGCGCCCCTGACCTGGAGATAGCACTTGACCTTCGGCTCCGTGCCGCTGGGACGCACGATGAAGGCGGACCCGTCGGCCAGGTCGAAATACAGCATGTCGGCCCCGCGCATGGGCAGGGCTTCCCGGTTCCCCTCCCCGTCCCTGGCTTCGCCGCCGAGATAGTCCCGCACCCGGCGGACCCTCTCTCCGGCAAGGGACGCCGGGGGCGTCCTGCGCAGGCGCTCCATGAGCTTCCCCATGCGCTCCAGCCCGTCCACGCCGGGCATGACGAGGCTCACGGTCTCCTCCTCCCGATGGCCCAGGAGCGCATAGAGCTCCTCCAGCCGCTCCGGCAGGGTCTTCCCCCGCAGGGCGTGATAGGAGGCCATTTCCGCGGCCATGAGGGCGGCGGTCACCGCGTCCTTGTCCCGCACGGCGTCGCCGAAGGCATAGCCGATGGCCTCCTCAAAGGCGAAGATCACGTGCTTGCCGTCCTTTTCGTGGAGCTTCATCCGCTCCGCCAGGAACTTGAAGCCGGTGAAGGTGTCCTCCATCTCCGCCCCGTGCCGTTCCGCCACGGCCCGGGCCATTTCCGAGGAGACGATGCTCTTCAGGGCCACGGGGCGCTCCGGCAGCGTTCCCCGCTCCGCCTTCGCCGTAAGGAGATAGTCCAGGAACAGGACGCCCACCTCGTTGCCGGTGAGGAGCCGGTATTCCCCCGGCCCCGTCTTCACCATGAGGCCCAGGCGGTCGGCGTCCGGGTCGGTGCCGATGATGAGGTCCGCGTCCTTCTCCCGGGCCAGGATCAGAGCCCGCTCGAAGCCCGCTTCAAATTCGGGATTCGGGTTTTTGCAGGTGGGGAAATCCCCGTCGGGGGCCATCTGCTCCTCCACGCACAGGAGCTCCCGCACCCCCATGCGCCGCAGGGCCTCGGGCACCAGCTTCGCCCCCGCTCCGTTGAAGGGGGTGTAGACGATGCGCAGGGCGGCCTTCGCCGCCGCCTCCGGGCAGACGGACTGGGACAGGGCGGCGCGGAGGAAGGCTTCGTCCGTCTCCCGGCCGATGATCTCGATGCCGGGATCGTCCTCCGGGGCCATGGGAACGGGGTCCAGGATATCCAGCTCCGCCATGGCCCGGGCCACCGTTTCGGCGCGCTCCGGGGGAAGCTGGGCCCCGTCGGACCAATAGACCTTGTAGCCGTTGTATTCCTTGGGGTTGTGGCTGGCGGTGATGTTGATCCCCGCCGCCGCCCCGTGGAGGCGGATGGCGAAGGACAGCTCCGGCGTGGGGCGCAGGGCCTCGAAGAGGCGCACGTGAACGCCCATGGCCGCCAGGACCCGGGCCGCGTCCACGGCGTATTCCCGGCTGTGATTGCGGCAGTCGCAGCAGACCACGGCCCCCGCCGCGGCGGCTTCGCCGCCCTCCGCCAGGATCAGGGAGCCCAGGGCGCGGGTGGCCTGGCGCACCACCCGGGCGTTCATCCGCCGGATGCCGGCGCCCATGACGCCCCGGAGCCCGGCGGTGCCGAAGCTGAGCGGCGCGTAGAAGCGCTCGCGTATCTCCTGATCGTCCCCGCGGATGGCCTCCAGCTCCCGCCGTTCCTCCGGCGTCAGGGCGTCGGAGGCCAGCCAGCGTTCATATTCCTCACGGTAATTCATGCTTCCTCATCCTCCACCGGCTTCATCAGCTCCCGGGCCAGGTCCGCCATCGTCTCCGGCACCAGCACGTCCATCCCGGAGCCCGCAAAGCCGAAGATCAGCTTGCTGAGAGCCCCGTCGGCGGTGAAGGTCCCCACCACGGGCACGCCGAAGCTCTGGAGCTGCGTGATGACCATCTGATAATCCAGCTGGGTGCCCGTAACGGTCATAAGGCGCACGGGCTTCACGGGAGACCCGTCGTCATAGCTGGGCCAGACGCCCTCGTCACAGTCCCCGGTGCAGCCCTCCTCCTCTTGGCAGTGAAGGGCGCAGGTATCGCAGTTGCCGTCGCAGCCCTCGGGTCTGGGGGCCGACGGCTCCAGCAGCTCCCCGCAGTCGGGGCAGACCTGCGTCCCCTCCGGGAAATCCTTTTTGCATTCCGTACACCAGGCCATTTGTCTCAACTCCTATTTGTGATAACGGGTGCCTTCCCGGATCTGAAAGGCGCGGTAGAGCTGCTCCAGCAGCATGATCCGTGCCAGATGATGGGGGAAGGTCATCTGCGACATGCTCAGGCGGAGGTCCGCCTGCTCCTTCACTTCCTCGCTCAGCCCCTCGGAGCCGCCGATGAGGAAGCAGACGCGGCTTTTTCCCCGGAGGGCGCAGGCCTCCAGCAGCTCGGAGAAGCGGACGCTGTCCAGCTCCTTCCCCTCCACGCAGAGGGCCGCCGTCAGGCTGCCGGGGGGGATGCGCAGGGCGATGCTCTCCCCCTCCTTCTTCAGGGCGGCGGCGATCTCCGCCGGGGAGGGGCTGGCAGGAAGGCGGCTCTCGGGGAGCTCCTCCACCTCCAGGCGGCAGTGGGCGCCCAGGCGCTTTGCGTATTCCGCGGCGGCGCCGATCCAGAATTTTTCCTTCAGCTTGCCCACGCAGACGATCTTTATGTTCAGCATATTCCTTTACTCCAGCTTGATTTCGCCGCTGCAGCCCTCCCGGGGCGCGGCGGCGGCCCGCAGGTCCTGCCCCACCCGGGCGCGCAGGGCGGCCAGGGCCAGCTCCGGCCGGTTGTTCTCCCGGCTCAGATGGGCCAGGAGGACCTCCTCCCCGCCGCTCTCCGCCAGACGCAGGGCCAGCTCGGCCCCGGCCTCGTTGGACAGGTGGCCCCTTTCCCCCAGGATGCGGCGCTTCAGCCGGGGCGGGTAGGGGCCCCGGCGCAGGAGCTCCACGTCGTGATTGGCCTCCACCACGGCGAAACGGCAGCCCCGGACGGCGTCCAGCACCGCAGCGGACAGGATGCCCAGGTCCGTGAGCACCGCCATGGCGCTCTTCTCCCCCTCGATCCGCCAGCCCAGGGGCTGGGCCGCGTCGTGGGACAGGGGGACGCCCCGGATCTGCAGCTCCCCCAGGGAGAGGCACAGGTCCTCCGGCAGGGGGCGCAGGTTCTTTTCCGCGCACTTCTTCTCCGCCAGCAGGGCCCTCGCCGTCCCGGCGCTGAGACGCACGGGGATGTCCGTGTATTTCGAGAGCATGGGCAGGGCGGACACGTGATCCGTGTGCTCGTGGGTGACCAGGATCGCGGCGATATCCTCCAGGTCCAGGCCGCGGCTGCGGAGGCCCTGGCGGATGCGCTTCATGGAGATGCCCGCGTCGATCAGCAGATTCACGCCGCCGCCCCGGAGAAGGGCGCAGTTGCCGCCGGAGCCGCTGGCGAAGCTGACGTATTCCATCTCATTCAAAAGGCGCATTAAAACCGACTTAGTTTTAACGCGCCTCTTCCTTTCGTAATCTGCCTGCGGGAAACCCCGGCCTCAGGCCAGGCTCCGGCCGCTCTCGGATTCCTCCTGGACTTCCTCTTCCCGGATGTCCGCGCCGAGACCCTGCAGCTTCTCCACCATCTCCTCGTAGCCCCGCTGGATGTGGTGGATCTCCGTGATCCTCGTCACGCCCTCGGCCGCCAGACCGGCGATGACCATGGCCGCCCCGGCCCGCAGGTCGCAGGCCTTCACCGTGGCGCCGCTGAGCTTCTTCACGCCCTCGATGACGGCGGTCTTCCCGTCCACCTGGATCTTCGCGCCCATCTTGGCGAGCTCGGACACGTATTTGAAGCGATTGTCCCACACGTCCTCCGTCACCACGCTGGTGCCCCCCGCCAGACTGAGGCAGGTGACGATCTGGGGCTGCATATCCGTGGGGAAGCCGGGATAGGGCATGGTCTTCACGTTGGCGGTGCGGAGGGGCCCCTCCGTCCGGATGCGGACGGCGTCCCCCAGGTCGATGATCTCCGCCCCCATCTCCTCCAGCTTGGCCGTGATGGAGAACAGGTGCTTGGGGATGACGTTCTTCACCAGCACGTCTCCCCCGGCGGCGGCTGTCGCCGCGAGGTAGGTCCCCGCCTCGATCTGGTCGGGGATGATGGTGTAGGTCCCGCCGTGGAGCTTATCCGTGCCCAGAATGCGGATCACGCTGGTGCCCGCCCCGCGCACGTCGGCCCCCATGGCGTTGAGGAAGTTGGCCAGGTCCACGATGTGGGGCTCCCGGGCCGCGTTTTCGATGACGGTTTTCCCTTTGGCCAGGGCGGCGGCCAGCATGATGTTCATCGTGGCGCCGACGCTGACCACGTCCAGATAGATGTTCGCCCCGTGGAGCCGCCCGTTCCGGGCTTCGGCCCTCACGAAGCCGCTCTCCACGGTCACCTCCGCGCCCATGGCCCGCATGCCCTTCAGGTGCTGGTCGATGGGGCGGACGCCGATGTCGCAGCCGCCGGGCATGGGCACCCGGGCCTTGCCGAAGCGGCCCAGCAGGGCGCCGATGAAATAGTAGGAGGCGCGGATCTCCCCCATGGCCGGGCCGGGCTCCCGGTAGGGCAGGTCGCGGCAGCCGATGTCCATGGTGGTGCGGTTCACGGTGCGCACCTCCGCGCCCATGTCCGCCATGCTCTCCAGGAGCAGCGTCACGTCGCTGATTTGCGGTATATTCTCGATGCGGCATTCTCCGTCCACCAGGAGGGCGGCGGGCAAAATGGCCACGGCGGCGTTTTTCGCGCCGCTGATCTCCACGGAGCCCTGCAGCCTTCGGCCGCCTCGGATCAGAAGTTGCGTCACAGTCAGTCCTCCTGCGGCAGGCCCCCCCGGGGTGCTCCCCTGCCGTATGATCGCTCGATTGGTATCCGATATATTATACAGAAGCGTTCCCGAATTGTAAAGCGGAATTTTCCGGCTTCAGGCGACCGCCACCAGGCGCCCGGCCTGCAGATCCATATACCAGGTGCCGCCGTCCGTACGCAGCTGCCACACCGGCACCAGCTCCATGCCGGAGGCCGTCACGTTCAGCACGTAGCCGCTGCGGATCTCCTCCACCCGGGAGAATACGCCGCCCGCGTCCCGGACCCGGTCGCAGAAGCGCAGCAGGAGGGTGGCCACGTCGGTGCAGTCCACGTCCTCCTCCTCGATCGGCTCCCAGGGCAGGAAGCGGCCGGAGATATACACGCCGCCGGAGCGCTGGCCGAGGGAGAAGCGGCAGTTGAAGACCTGGGTATCCCCCATGAGACAGACGTAGTAATCCCCCTCCCGGCGGACCCGAAGGCCGCCTGCGGAGAGCTGCCGCTCCAGGGAGCCGCCGCCGGACAGGAGCATGAACTCGAAGCTGCCCCCGCCCCGGCACCAGGCCCAGCCGTTCTCATTCTCATAATACCAGATGTTGCCGCCCTGATCCGTTTCCTCCGCCTCTCCCAGCAGGGCGCGCACCAGGGCCCGCTCCGCCTCCCGGTCCCGGGGGACGGTGCAGCGCTTGCGCACCTCGCCCTCGGGCAGCTGGTCCTCCGTCATGGCGATGCCCAGACCGGCCATGACCTTCATCAGCTCGCTGCGGGTGTGGGCGTTGCCCTCCGCGGCTCCCAGGCGCTCGGACAGAAGGATGCCGCCGAAGGCCAGGTTGACGCAGACGAGGATCAGGATCACGATGGTCTTCAGTCTTCCCGTGTCCATAAGCTCCTCCCGTCCACCGCCACGGTCCAGACCGGGGCGAAGCGCGCGCCGTCCTCAGCCTGCAGGACGAGCCGGGCTTCGCTGCCCGCGCGCAGGCTCCCCGCCACGGCCGCCGCCTGTTTTTCCGGCAGCAGGCCGCCGGCGGCTTCCCCCTGGCGGAAGCTCAGGGGCCGCAGCACGATCTCTCCCAGGCCGGAGGGACGCCAGAGGGCGCTGGCCGCCGGACCGGAGGCCAGCTCCACGGCCACGCCGCCCAGGGCGTAGGTCCACGTCAGACGCAGCCCGTCCTCCGTCTCCTCAACGCTTCTGAGATACAGCTCCTCCGCCCCGGACCAGCCGACCCGGACGGCTTCCAGCAGCCGGCGCACCCACTCGATGCGCTCCGCGGCGGTCTCCGGCGCGGGGACGGCCCCCTCCGCCGCCGAGTAGGCCACGGCGCCTTCCGCCGTCAGACGCAGGACGCCGGATTCCCCGGGGTAGACCAGGGTCCCGTCGGCCTCCGTATAGCGGCTCTGCCCGCCCAGGTTGATGCCGAAGCGCTCCCCCAGGGCCTGGGCGGCGGCCTGCTGCCCGGAGGCGCTCTGCCAGACGTACAGCTCCGGAAGCTGCTCCAGCACCAGGAAGCAGGGGTCGCAGTCCCCCAGCTTCTCCGATTCGAAGGCGAAAGCGGCCCCGTTGGGCCGGTACTCCGACACCCGGCCCCGGAGGGTGGCGCGGGAGGCGGAGGTGGCGCAGCGGAAGCAGTCCCCGTTCCCGTCCCGGAAGCAGAGGAACACGCTGCCCGCGTCGCCGCTCACCAGGAGGCAGGCCGAGGCGCTCCGCCCTTCGGCCCAGGCCGCCTCCACCCCCACCCAGGCCGCCAGGACGGCGATGGGGAGGGGATAGCCGTAATCCAGCCAGAGGCCCTCCTGGCGCAGCCCGTCCCGCCACTCCGCCTCGCCGATCTTCTCCGGGGCCCCGGCGCTGCCCAGGGCCTCCGCCAGCAGGGCGCTGAAGCTCTCGTAGAGGCTTCCCATCTGCTCCGAATCGTATTTCACGCCGAAGCGGAGGCCCCCGGGGAGGGTCACGGCGGCGGACACCGGCAGGGAGGCCGGACTGCAGACGAGTCCGGCGTCCTCCGTCGGCGCCGGGGACGGCGGCGCTTTTTGGGGGAAAAAGGCGGTGAACAGGCTGCCCTTCCAGGCGAGGAAAACCGCCGAAAGGGCCAGCAACAGGATGAGGACGGTCTTGACCGGCTCCTTAAAGCGCCTCATGCCCGTCTCCCTCCGACATGCAGGGCAGGTGCACCGTCATGGTGGTGCCCTTTCCCACCTCGCTGTCGATCTCCATCCGCCCGTTGTGGCGGCGGACGATCTCAAAGGCGATGCTGAGGCCCAGGCCCGTGCCTCCCAGGGCGCGGGAGCGGGCCTTGTCCACCCGGTAGAAGCGGTCGAAAATGCGGGGGATATCCTCCTTGGGGATGCCGATGCCCGTATCCTGCACGGCCAGGAGCACCTCCCCGTCCTTCAGGGCGGCGGACATCTCCACGCTGCCGCCCCGGGCGGTATAGCGCACCGCGTTGGTGGTGATGTTGATGATGACCTGCTCGATGCGGTCCTGATCCCCCCAGACCCAGCCGGGCTGCGCCGGGAGGCTCAGGTTCAGGTCCAGCCCGTGCTTGGCCACGTCCAGGCGCATGGCCTCGTAGACCTTGCGCACGGCCTGGCAGGCGTCGAAGCGCTCCATGCGGAAATCCACCTCGCCCGCGTCGAACTTGCTCAGGGCCAGGAGGTCCTGCACGATCTTGGTCATGCGGTCGCTCTCCGAGAGGATGACCCCCAGGAAATTCGCCGCGGTCTCCGGGGGCAGGTCCTGCCCAGCGTCCACCAGGGTCTCGGCGTAGGAGCGCACGTTGGTGATGGGGGTGCGCAGCTCGTGGGACACGTTGGCCACGAACTCCCGCCGCTGCTCGTCGCTGCGGCGCTGGGCGGTGACGTCGTGGATGACGGCCAGGATGCCCCCCTGGACGCCCTCCCCGTAGAAGGGGGCCAGGAAGATGTCCAGGCTCCGGCCGCCGGTCTCCTTTTCGTCCTCGATGACCTCGTCGTTCTTCATGCCCCGCACCCGCTCCGGAGAGGCGATATCCCCGAAGATATCCGCGAAGGAGAGGGAGCTTCCCTCGATCTCCATGCCCAGGAGCCGCTCCGCGGCGGGGTTCAGCTGGATGACCTCTCCGTCCCCGGAGAAGGCCACGATCCCGTCCGTCATGTGGAGGAAGACGGTGGCGAGCTTGTTGCGCTCCGATTCGATGTCCTGGAGCGTGTCGCGGAGGCGGGTGCCCATCTCGTTGAAGGTGCTGGTGAGGATGCCGATCTCGTCCCCCGCCTTCACCTCGATCTGCTCGGAGAAGTCCCCGGCGGCCATGCTGCGGGCGGCCCGGGTGAGGCTCTGGATGGGCTGCACCAGGGTCTTGGCCAGGAGAAAGGAAAGGAGCACGGAGATGAGCAGGCCGATGACCAGGGCCTCCAGCACGATGGTGAGCATCGCCCCGATGAGGGCCGCCGCCGTCTGCCGGTTGTCCCGCACGGAGATCACGTAGCTGCCCCCCTCGCCGGAGATGGGCACCGCCACGTCCATATAGTCCGCCGTCATGCTTCCGGCGTAGCCCTCCGTGCCGGTGAGGGCCGTGACGATATTGGGCGTCAGGACCGCCCGTTCGCTGCCGTCGGAGGCGTAGAGGAGGCGGCCGGTATCCCCGGCGAGGATATAGAAGGCCCGGGTGTTCTCTTCGATGCCCAAAGCGCCGGAATAGGCGTTGAGGATCTCCGCCATGGCCTCCGTGCCCTCCTGCCCGGCGGCGCTGCGCAGCTCCTGCACGAACTCCGCGTTGGAAAAGGCGCTCTGCATCTGGTCGTAGAACTGCTGCAGATAGAAGCGGGTGACACCCCGGATGAGGAAGGCGCTGACCACCACCATCAGGGACAGGATGAGAAGCAGCATGATGAGCACGACCTTGAAATGCAGTCCCCTGCGCACGTCAGTTCCCTCCTTTCCCGGCTCATGCCCCGCGGCGCCCGCGATATCGGCGAAGCGGGTCTGGTCCGGTCATTCTCCGCTGAGATAATAGCCGCCGCCCCGGCGGGTGCAGAGGAAGGCCGGGTTCGCCGGATCGTCCTCCAGCTTCTCCCGCAGACGGCGCACCGCCACGTCCACGGCCCGGGTATCCCCGTAATAATCGTAGTTCCATACCTGGCTCAGCAGCTGCTCCCGGGAGAACACGGTGCCGGGGCTGGCGGCCAGGAGCCGCAGCAGCTCGAATTCCCGCTGGCTCACGTCCACCGCCGCGCCGTCCTTCAGCACCTGCTGCCGTCCGGGGTCCACGCTGATGCGCCCGGCCCGCAGGACGCCGCTCTCTCCGGCGGCCTCCTCCGAAAGCACCTCCTGGCGGCGCATGTTCGTGCGCACCCGGGCCATGAGCTCCCGCACGGAAAAGGGCTTTACCACGTAGTCGTCGGCCCCCAGCTCCAGGCCCATCACCCGGTCCCGTTCCTCTTCGCGGGCGGTGAGCATGATGATGGGGGTGAGCCTGTCCGTTTTCCGCAGCTCCTCGCAGACCCGGAAGCCGTCCATCCCCGGGAGCATCACGTCCAGCAGGATCAGGTCCGGCCCCTGGGTCAGGGCCTTGTCCAGGCCCTCCGGCCCGTCGTAGGCGGCGACGACCTCGTAGCCCTCCCGCTGCAGGTTGAAGCGCAGGATATCCACGATGTTGGGCTCGTCGTCCACCACCAGGATCCGTTTCGGCATGCTCAGCCCTCCCCGTCGATCAGATGCTTCGCGCGCAGCAGCACGCACACGGTCTTCCCGTCGTCGATGCGGCCGTCCGCGGCCATGGCCGCCGCCTCCGCCAGCGGCAGGCGCAGGGGCTCCAGAAATTCCCCCTCGTCCAGCTGCTGCTCGCCGGCGCGGAGGCCCCTGGCCAGGTAGAGGTACAGCTGCTCCGTGAGGAAGCCGGGGCTCGTTTCGATGGCCCCCAGGAAATCCCACTTTTCCGCCGTGAGGCCCGTTTCCTCCCGCAGCTCGCGCAGGGCCGCCGAATAGGGCTCCTCCCCCTTCTCCAGCTTGCCGGCCACGGCCTCCAGCAGGACGCGGCCGTGGGCATAGCGGAACTGCCGCACCAGCGTCACGTTCCCCTCTTCGTCCACCGGCAGGATGACCACGCCGCCGTAGGAATGGACCAGGTCCCGGCGGCCCTCCCTTCCGTCCGGAAGACGGATTGCGTCCTTCGTCACGGTGAATACCGGTCCCTCATAGATCTCTTCCCGGCTGAGCCGCGTTTCCTTCAGTTCCATAGTCTTTCCTCCTTACTCCTGCTCCGACCATTTCTTCAGGGCCTCCGCCAGGGCGGTGTTCCCGCCGCCCCGCTCCTGGGAGGCCAGGTATTTCTGCACGTCCCGTTTCCCGGCTCCCTTGTCCTCCCGGCGCTTCTCGAAATCCGCCAGCCGTTCCCGGTAGCCGCAGACGCAGACGAACATGCGCTTGTCCCCCTCGCCCCGGAGCTCCAGCTTCTTGTGGCAGTTGGGACAGCGGGCGTTGGTGACCACGCTGAGGCTCTTGCGGTAGCCGCAGCTCCGGTCCGGGCAGACCAGCATTTTGTTGCCCTTCTTCCCCGTGACGGCCAGCAGGAACCGGCCGCAGTCCGGGCAGCGTTCCTTCGTGGCGTTGTCGTGCCGGTACTGCCCCTGGGAGGCCTTCACCTCCGTCACCAGCCGGGAAGCGTAGTCCTTCATCTCCCGGATGAACTTCTCCGGGGCCTCCTTTCCCGCCGCGATGGCGGCCAGGCGGTTTTCCCAGCGGGCGGTGAGCCGGGGGCTGCGCAGCTCCTCCGGCACCAGGGAGACGAGCTGCGTGCCCTTGGAGGTGGGCGTCAGCGTCTTCCCGCTGCGCTCGGCATAGAAGGAGCTCAGCAGCTTTTCGATGATGTCCGCCCGCGTGGCAGGGGTGCCCAGCCCTCCCGTCTCCTCCAGGGTCTTTCGGTCCTCCCCGGCGGCGGGTGGGTGCTCCATGGCGGTGAGAAGGGCCGCCTCGGTATAGCGGGCGGGGGGCGAAGTCTTCCCCACGGAGACCTTCACCTCCCGGAAGCGGACGGACTCCCCCTCCTTCAGCTCCGGCAGGTTCTGGCTCTTTTCCTCCTCTTCCTCTTCCTCCGGGACGGCGCTGCCGTAGGCGGCGTGCCAGCCCTCCTCCAGCACCCGGCGGCCCCTGCAGCGCAGGGTCTCCCCCTCGCACTGGACGGTGAGCTCCATCTCCTCATAGGAGAAGGGGGGCAGCAGCACCGCCAGATACCGCCGGGCGGCCAGATCGTAGATGTTCTGCTCCGGCCCGGAGAGATAACGGAAATCCGCGGGCTCCTCCGTGGGGAGGATGGCGTGGTGATCCGTGACCTTCGCGTTGTTCACCAGGTACTTCGTCTGCAGGGGACGGCTGCGCAGCAGCCGGTTCACCAGGGGCGCATAGTCCCCGAAGCGCATGGCCTGCAGACGCTCCGGCAGGGTGGGGACCACGTCGTCGGAGATATAGCGGCTGTCCGTGCGGGGATAGGTCAGCAGCTTGTGCCGCTCGTAGAGGCTCTGGATCAGGTTCAGGGTCTCCTTGGCGGAATAGGCGTATTTTTCATTGGCGTCCCGCTGCAGCTCCGTGAGATCGTAGGCGGCGGGGGGCGGGACCTGCTTCACCTGCTTCTTCAGCCGGACGATGCGCCCGGTCTTCCCCTGCAGCCGGTCCCGGATCCGCTCGGCCTCCCCCCGGTCGAACATGCGGCTCTGGCCGGAGGCGTCCCGCCGGAGGGCTTCGAAGCCCTGCTCCGTCCTGGCGGAGACGGTGTAAAACTCCTTGGGCACGAAATCCCGGATCTCCTTCTCCCGCTCCACCAGAAGACTGAGGGTGGGCGTCTGCACCCGCCCGGCGGAGAGGGAGGCCCCGTAACGGCAGGTGAGGGCCCGGGTCACGTTCAGGCCCACGAACCAGTCGGCCTGGCTGCGGGCCTCGGCGGAGCGGTAGAGGTTGTCGTATTCCGAAGCGGGGCGGAGGTTCTGGAATCCCTCCCGGATGGCCCTGTCCGTCTGAGAGGATATCCACAGGCGGCGGGTCTTCCCCCGCCAGCCGGCCTTCTCCAGGATCCAGCGGGCCACCAGCTCCCCTTCCCGGCCCGCGTCGGTGGCGATGACGAGCTCCTCCACGTCCGGCCGCTTCAGGAGGCCCTGCACCACCCGATACTGGCGGGAGGTCTCTTTGATCACCGTGAGCTTCCGCTTTTCCGGCAGCATGGGCAGGGTCTCCATGTCCCAGGTCTTGTATTTGGCGTCGTATTCCTCGGGATCGGCCAGGGTCACCAGATGGCCCAGGGCCCAGGTGACGATATATTTGCCGCCCTCCATATAGCCCTCGCCGCCCCGGCCCGCGCCCAGCACCCGGGCGAGCTCCTTGCCGACGGAGGGCTTCTCCGCCAGCACCAGGGTCTTCCCCATCCGATCCGTCTCCCTTCCTGTACGTTCAGCGCTTTTTCAGCGCGTCGATCAGCCTGGTCACGGCCAGCTCCACGTTTTCCCGGGAGGTCGCCAGGTTCAGGCGGATGTGGGCGTCCGTCTTCCCGGCCTCCACGGCCTTCCGGTCCCCCTCGGAGCGGGACTCGGAGGGGAAGAACTGATGGCCCCAGTCCACCGCGATGCGGCACTCGTCCTGCACCACGGCCTTGAGCTCCTCCTGCTTCAGATATGCCCCCAGGTCCACCCACTGAAGGTAGGTGCCCTCCAGGGGGCTCACCGTCACGCCGGGAAGGGCGGCTGTCAGCGTCTCCTCGGCCCAGCGGGCGTTGGAGCGCAGCAGGTCCAGGCAGCCCTCCAGCCATGCTTCGCCGCCCCGGTAGGCGGCCTCGACGGCCACGTAGCCCGTCATATTGGAATTCATGCCGGTGAAGGGCTTGCAGTAGGCGTCGTATTTCTTCCGCAGCTCCTCGTCGGGCACCACGGCGATGGAATGGCTCAGGCCGGCCATGTTGAAGGTCTTGCTGGCGGCGGTGAGCATCACGGCAAACTTCTCGCAGGGATAGGCCGCCAGGGTGGGCACGTGCTTCCCCGTGAGCTCCAGATCCTGATGGATCTCGTCGGAGATCACGAAGACCCCGTGCTTCTCGCAGATGGCCAGGAGCTTCGCCAGCTCCTCCTTCGTCCAGACGCGGCCCACCGGGTTGTGGGGGGAGCAGAGGATGAAGGCCCTGACCTTTTCCCGCACGATCGTCTCCTCAAAATCCGCAAAGTCCGGCGTGTAATACCCGCCCTCGTTTTTCAGGATGGAGCACACCAGCCGCCGCCCCGTGTCCTCCACGGCGCTCATAAAGGGATAGTAGCAGGGGCTGAGGATGATGCAGGCGTCCCCGGGCTGCGTGAGCGCCCCCAGGAAGCGGTAGATGCCGCAGACCACGCCGGGGGTATAGCGGATCCAGGGCTGCTCCGCCCGATAGCCGTGGCGCTTGAGCTCCCAGTCGATGAAGGCCCGGTAATAGGCCGGGGAGGGGAAGGTGTAGCCGTAGGTGTTCATCTCCGCCAGGGAGACCATGGCCTCCCGCACGGAATCGGGACAGCGGAAGTCCATGTCCGCCACCCACATGGCGATGAGATCGTCGGACCCGAAGCCCATCTTCATGCCGTCCCACTTGGCGCAGCCGGAGCCGCGCCGGTCCCAGTAATATTTCTTCTCGAAATCCGTCATGGTTCTCTTTCCTATCGGATGAAATTGGTGAAGGCGAATTTCGCCTCCCGCGGAGGGAATTCCACCCCGGCCGCCTTCCCGGCGGCGATGCACTTGATGAGCCAGGCCATGTTTCTGCCCAGGGTGCGCATGGTCTGCATCCCCTCCTCGTCCCGGCGGACCTCCTCGGGGGAGTTGCCGTGGACCACGTTCCAATACTGGCTGCTGACGATGGGCATGGAGGAGATGGTGAAATATTTGTTCAGCACGTCGAAGGTGGCGGTGCCGCCGCTCCGGCGGCAGCTGGCGATGGCGGCGCCGGGCTTCCCGGCGAAGGAACGCTTGGCGTAGAACACCCGGTCCAGCATGCTGTGCAGGTTGCCCGCAGGCCCGGCGAAGTGGACCGGCGTGCCGAAGACCACCCCGTCGGAAGCGTTGATGGCGTCGATGAGGGCGTTGACCCCGTCCTCCGCTCCGAAGACGCAGTGCCCGTCCCGGCAGCCGCGGCAGGCGACGCAGCCGTTCACGGCCTTGCTGCCGATCCAGAACACTTCGGTCTCCAGTCCCTCTCCCTCCGCGGCGAGCCCGATCTCCCGGAGGGCGGTGTAGGTGCAGCCGTGCTCGTGGGGGCTGCCGTTGACCAGCAGGATCTTCATTGCAAACCTCCTTTTCCGAAAAACAGGGGCGCAGTTATGCGCCCCTGTTCCGCAGGTTTTGAACTCAGCCCTTGTAGCCTTCCCAGATGGCGTCCAGGAACTTCGCGGCGTCCTCCACGGTGAGCTCCTTGTCCACGTAGACGGGGCACTTGGGCCACAGGTGACGGGCGGCGACGATCAGCGGCGCGCCGGCCAGGACCTGCTCCTTGGTGGCGCCGTAGCCGGCCAGGGTCTTGACCTGGCACTGGCGCATCATGTCGTGGATCACGTCGCCGATCTTCTCGGCCACCTCAAGGTTCGTCTCCTTGCCGGTGAGCTCCACGCGCATGGCCTCGGCGATCTTCTTGATCTCCACGGGCACGTAGTCCGCCATGATCTTCAGCAGCTCGGGGGTGACCCAGGCGCACTCGATGCCATGGGGGGTGTGGCAGGTGGCGGAGATGGAGTCGCAGGTGGCGTGGCCCAGCTGGATGTCGGTGTCCACGAAGGCCAGGCCGGCCCAGTTGGAGGCCAGGGCCATCTCGCTGCGGGCTTCCAGGTTAGAGCCGTTGTTGAAGCACTCCACCAGATTGTCCCGCACGCGGCGCAGGGCGCTGAGGGCCAGCAGCTCGGAATGGGGGTTGCGGTCCCGGGCGGTGATGGACTCGATGCAGTGGGCCATCACGTCGAAGCCGGCCTGGGCGGTGACGCTGGGCGGGCAGGTGAGGGTGAGCTCGGGGTCGATGATGCCGATGGTGGCATGGATGAAGATGGCCTGCTTCTTGCCGGTGGTGTCGTCGGTGATGACGGAGACCATGGTGCCCTCGGAGCCGGAGCCGGAGG
>JAFXUU010000003.1 GCA_017524845.1 Oscillospiraceae bacterium | reverse complement strand
CGGGCGGGCAGTTCCTCCCCCAGGGGCCTGCGGAAGAGGAACTCTCCCACGTGGCAGTTTTCCTTCCGGGCAAGCTCCAGGGCCAGCTCTGCGGCCTCCGGCTCCGTACAGCCCTTCTTTTCCGCAAGGCGGGCCGTCCGCAGCCGGTAGTCCCGGCGGGAATCCTCGTCCATCCGTTCGTAGACCCCGGCGGGATCCTGCCGGAGGATGCGCTCCACAGGGCTGAGCTTCTCCGCCAGCTTCCACAGGGGCGCTTCCTCCAGCCACCGGAGGGAGCAGAACACCCGCTCCGCTTCCCCCGGTTCCCGGCGCAGGCGGAGGATGAGCGCCCGGCGCAGGGCGGCGGGGAGAAGGGCAAGCTCCCGCTCCTCCAGGGGCAGACGGCGCTGGAAGCCCTCCAGAAAGGCAATAACGCGCCCTTCGTCCGCCTCCGAGGCGCAGGCGTCAACCAGAGCCTCCGCCGCCAGACAGACGACGGGGCCGCCGCTGTCCGTCCGGCGGAGGCCCCGTGCCCGGCGCAGCTCGTCCGCGGCGGAGGCCGCGTCCCGCCGGAGGACGTGGAGATTGTCCCGCAGCCACTCGCCGGCCGGAGTTCCGGCAAGGCTCCCGCCTTTACAGACGTCCTCCAGAGCGGCTTGCGCCGCCTTCAATTCCCTTGCCGCCCCACCGCCGCGCCTCCCGGCGCAGACAAGGCCCTCCGCCGTCCGGAGGCCCAGGGCCCGCAGGTCGGCAGAGCCGGGCTTTCGTTCAGAACCGTTCGTTTTCATAGCCCGATTAGCTTTCCTCCCCCGGGGCGCAATATACCGGCGGGATTCTCGCCTGCGTTCGCAAATTCCTCTTGACAATCGGGCGGCCATCGGTTACAATGCTCCGCTGTAAGGGGATTTCACTTTACAGATCAGGGGGCGGAACGGGTGGAAAAAGCGGTCTATCTCTCCCTCCTCCTGGATTTCTACGGTGAACTGCTGACGGAAAAGCAGCGGGAGCTGGCGGATCTCTATTACAATGAAAACCTCTCCCTCAGCGAGATCGCGGAAAACGGCGGGATCAGCCGCCAGGCCGTGCGGGATACGCTGCTGCGGGCTGAGGCGAGTCTGCGGGAAACCGAGGAAAAAACGGGCCTTCTGGCCCGCTATACGAAGCTGCAGCGGCAGATCGGCGAGGCCGAGGGCCTCCTCCGGGACGTGGGCGAGCTGAACGCCCGCAGTCTGAACAGTCCGGAGCTGCTGAGTCTCTGCGGGCGTCTGCAGCGAAAGCTGGACGAAATGAAGCTGTAAGCGCACAGCGCATAGGTGCAGACAATGGCATTTGAAAGCTTATCCGAAAAGCTGTCGGCCACGTTCAAGCGGCTGCGCAGCAAGGGCCGCCTGACGGAGGCCGATATCAAGGAGGCCATGCGGGACGTGCGCCTGGCCCTGCTGGAGGCGGACGTCAGCTATAAGGTCGTCAAGGACTTCGTGGCCCGGGTCAGCCAGCGGGCCCTGGGGCAGGACGTGCTGGAGAGCCTCACCCCCGCCCAGATGGTCATCAAGATCGTGAACGAAGAGCTCACGGAGACCATGGGCAAGGAAAACGCCAAGATCAACATCTCCTCCAAGCCTCCCACGGTGGTCATGCTGGTGGGCCTGCAGGGCGCGGGCAAAACCACCAACGGCGCCAAGCTGGCGGCCCTGCTGAAGAAGGGCGGCAAGCGCCCCCTCCTGGCCGCCTGCGATATCTACCGTCCCGCCGCCATCCAACAGCTCATGACCGTGGGCGCGCAGGTGGACGTCCCCGTGTTCCAGATGGGCACGGAGGACCCGGTGAAGATCGCCCTGGCCGCGGTGGAGCACGCCAGGAAAAACGGCAACGACGTCGTTCTTCTGGACACGGCTGGCCGCCTCCACATCGACGAAGCTCTCATGGACGAGCTGAAAAACGTGAAGGCCGCCGTGGAGCCTCACGAGATCATGCTGGTGCTGGACGCCATGACCGGCCAGGACGCGGTGAACGCCGCCAAGGCCTTCGACGACGCCCTGGGCATCGACAGCATCTTCCTCACGAAGCTGGACGGCGACGCCAGAGGCGGCGCGGCCCTGAGCGTGCGGGCCGTGACGGGAAAGCCCATCAAGTTCGCCGGCGTCGGGGAAAAGCTGGACGGGATCGAGCCCTTCCACCCCGACCGGATGGCCTCCCGCATCCTGGGCATGGGGGATATCCTCACCCTCATCGAAAAGGCGGAGCAGTCCTTCGACGAGAAAAAGGCCCAGGAGCTGGCCGACAAGCTCCTGAAAAACCGCTTCACCCTGTCGGATTATTACGAGCAGCTCATCCAGCTCAAGGGCATGGGGAACCTCAGCGACATCGCCGGGATGATCCCCGGGGTGGACGCCAAGGCCCTGGCCGGCGCCAGCATCGACGAAAAGGCCATGAGCCGGACGGAGGCCATCATCCTCTCCATGACCCAGGAGGAGCGGGACAACCCCGCCATCCTCAACAGCTCCCGGAAAAAGCGCATCGCCCGGGGCAGCGGCACCCAGGTGGTGGACGTGAACCGGCTGCTGAAGCAGTTTGAGCAGATGCAGGCCCTCACCAAGCAGATGAGCGGCAAAAACATGAAGAAGCTCATGAGCGGGAAAAAGCCCCGCCGCGGCCTCTTCGGATTCTGAGCCATTGTCTGATAAGACAATAATCTAAGGGAACAGGACGGCGGCGCGGCCGGACCGTCTTTCCATATCATTTTAACTACATTTCAGAGGTGTATCATCATGGTCAAGATCAGACTTCGCAGAATGGGCGCCAAGAAGAACCCCTACTACCGCATCGTCGTCGCAGACTCCCACTTCCCCCGGGACGGCCGCTTCATCGAGGAGATCGGCACCTACAATCCCCTGGCCGAGCCCAGCGAGGTGAAGGTGGACGCCGAGCGTGCCCAGGCCTGGATCAAGAACGGCGCGCAGCCCACGGATACCGTGAAGAATCTTCTCAAGAAGGCCGGCGTGATCTGAGGATCCGGGGCCGAAAGGACTTTTCTCAATGAAAGAGCTCTTACTGTATATCGCGCAGAACCTGGTGGACCATCCCGACGAGGTGACGGTCACGGAGCGCGAGGAGGACGGCGAGACCATCCTGGAGCTGCGGGTCGCCGACGGCGACATGGGCAAGGTGATCGGCCGTCAGGGCCGGATCGCCAAGGAGATCCGCGTCCTGGTGAAATCGCTGGCTCAGCGCACGGACAAGCGCGTCAGCGTCGATATCGTGGACTGAACCGCCCCCGGGCCGGGAAGCATTGCCGGAGATCGCTCTCCGGCAATTTTCCGGTTTTGCGGGAAACGTAAAGGAGTCAGGCATGGAAGCGAGCCCTTATCTGGAGATCGGCAGGATCGTCAATACCCACGGCGTGCGGGGAGAAGTGAAGCTGGAGCCCTGGGCGGATTCCCCGGAGCAGCTGAAGGCCCTGAAGCGGGTGTTTTTCGACGGTCGGGCGGCGGCCCTGGAGCAGTGCCGCGTCCACGGCCGTTTTCTCATCCTGAAGCTGGAGGGCGTCGAAACCGTAGAGGACGCCATGGCCATGAAGGGGAAGATCCTCCGGGCCGACCGGGCGGATCTTCCCCTGCCGGAGGGGCGTTACTTTATCCAGGATATGATCGGACTGCCCGTCTTTGAAGACGACGGAGCCGAGCTCGGCGTCCTCACGGAGGTCATGGATTATCCTGCCGGGCGCATCTTCGTGGTAAAGGGGGAAACGGAGCGCCTGATCCCGGAAAAGGGCGGCTTTTTCACCTCCCTGGATCCTGCCCTGGGCCGTCTGACCGTCAAGCTGCCGGAGGGAATGTGACCATGGTCGCCATGCACATCGACATCCTCACCCTGTTCCCGGATTCCATAAACGCCGTCATGGGCGAGAGCATCCTGGGCAGGGCGCAGAAAAACGACATCATCCGCATCGAAGCCCACCAGATCCGAAGCTACACGAAAAACCGGCAGATGCAGGTGGACGATTATCCCTATGGGGGCGGCCAGGGGATGCTGATGCAGGTGCAGCCCCTGTACGACTGCTGGGCGGACGTGTGCCGCCAGGCCGGACGGCGGCTGCACACCGTCTTTCTCTCCGCCGCCGGACGCCGCTTCACCCAGGCGGACGCCATCCGGCTGAAGGACGAGCACGAGCGCTTCATCCTGGTCTGCGGCCACTACGAGGGCGTGGACGAGCGCTTCATCGAGGAGTGCGTGGACGAGGAGATCAGCGTGGGGGACTTCGTCCTCACCGGGGGCGAGCTCCCGGCCATGACCGTGGCGGACGCGGTCTGCCGCCTGGTGCCCGGCGTGCTGGCGGACCCCAGCTGCTTCCGGGACGAGAGCCACTACAGCGGCCTGCTGGAATACCCTCAGTATTCCCGGCCGGAGAACTGGCACGACATGCACGTGCCCCCCGTGCTGCTCTCGGGCAATCACGGCGCCATCGCCCGCTGGCGGCGCAAGGAGGCCCTGCGGCGCACCCTGCTGCGGCGGCCGGACATGCTGGAGCGCTTCACGCCGGACAAACGGGACCGCCAGCTGCTGGACGAGCTCCGCGCGGAGCTGGGGGACGGAGAAGCGGCGGATTGAAAACCTCATGCCGGGAAATTCATTCCGGCATGATTTCTTTTCGATTTACATTGAAAACCTGCGGCGCTTCGTTTATAATAATAAAATACCATTGCAGGGGGTAAGTCGTTTTGAAGGAAAAAGCCATCATCCGGGACCTGACCGTGGGCAGTCCCACAAAGCAGCTGCTGGTCTTCTCCCTCCCCTTCATCTTCGCAAATCTGCTGCAGCAGGTCTACAACATGGCGGACATGGTCATCATCGGCCAGTTCGTGGGCTCCGCCGGTCTGGCCGCCGCCTCCAACAGCGGCGAGCTGGCCATGTTCTTTCTCTTCATCGGCATGGGCTTCGCCAACGCCGGGCAGGTCATCATCTCCCAGCACATCGGCGCGGGGAACCGGGACAAGCTCCGGACCACCATCGGCACGCTCTTCACCTTCGGCTTCATCCTGGCGGCCTGCTGCACGGTACTCTCCCTCTGCCTCTGCGACCGGGCCTCCGGCTGGTGAACATCCCCCGGGAGGCCATGAAGTACGCCCACGACTATGCCTTTACATACTTCTGCGGCATGATCCCCGTCTTTGGCTACAACATGGTCAGCTCCATCCTCCGGGGCATGGGCGACAGCAAGCACCCCTTCGTCTTCATCGCCATCTCCGCCGTGCTGAACATCGTTCTGGACCTGCTCTTCGTGGGCGTCTTCCACATGGAATGCTTCGGCGCGGCCCTGGCCACCGTCATCAGCCAGACGGTATCCTTCGTCGTTTCCATCATCTTCCTCTATAAGCACCGGGATTCCTTCGGCTTCGACTTCCGGCGGAAGAGCTTCCGCATCGACAGGCAGGCCCTGAAGCCCATCGTCCGCCTGGGCCTTCCCATCTCCATCCAGAGCATCGCCATCTCCGGCTCCATGCTCTACATCAACTCCCACATCAACAGCCTGGGCATCATCGCGGCTGCGGCCACAGCCGTCGGCAACAAGATCACCCTGATCGCCACCATCTGCACCCAGGCCATGCAGGCGGCGGGCAACTCCATCGTGGCCCAGAATTTCGGGGCCCGGAAATTCGATCGGGTCTCCTCCACGCTGCTGAGCATCCTCTGCTTCTGCCTGGTCTTCTGTCTGCTGCTGGGCATCCTGCTTCTCATCTTCCCGGAGCAGATCTTCTCTGTCTTCGACCGGGATCCCGAGGTGCTGAAGCTCTCCCACCGCTACGCGATATACTGCATCATCAACCTGCTGGGCTTCGCCACCCGCGCCGCGGGCTTCTCCCTTCTCAACGGCATCGGCTACGCTTCCCTCAGCTTCGGCGCCAGCATCCTGGACGGGATCGTGGCCCGCATCGGCTTCTCCCTGCTCTTCGGCGAAGTGATGCACATGGGCATCGAAGGCTACTGGCTGGGCGGCGCGATCGCCGGCAACGTGATCGGCGTCGTTTGCGTCTTCTACTATCTCTCCGGTCGCTGGAAGAAGCGGCAGCTCCTGGTATGAGCTTTCTCCCGCCGGAGGACCACCGTATAAAAAGGAGGTAATGATGTTCTACAGTGTTCTTTTTCCCACGGAGGAAAGCGCCCGGCTCCCCCGCCGGAAACAGGCCCCGGAGAGCTTCCGCGACCTGAATCTGGACAGGATCATCCGGCGGGCGCTGCAGGACAGACAGGAGGAGCTGGAGGAATTCTACTACACGCCTCTGCGGGATCCGGCGGTCATCCGCTACCGCCACGAGGTCATGAAGGATCTGCAGGATGCGCCGACCCGCTCGGCCATCGAGAACCTGGTGGGGCAGATCAGCTTCCTGCGCGCGTTTATGGACGGGCTGCGGCAAAAGCTCATGACGGACGATAAGGTCACCGGAAAATACCTGGACATGGGCCGTATGCTCCAGAGCGTTTCCATCTTCACCGGGGCCATAAGCGGCCTGGCAGCCGGCGTCAGCCACATGGATTTTCGCTCCGAGGGGCTGCGGAATTTCGTGGCCTATCTCAAGGATTACTGCGCCTCAGAGAAATTCCGCAACCTTCAGGACTGGGCCAACCGTCTGCGGGCTTCCTTCGACAAGCTGCGCTACTGTCTCCATATCAAGGACAACCTGGTCCGGGTCATGCCCTATGACGGGCAGGAGGACTATTCCGACCGGATCGGCGAGCTTTTCGCCCGCTTCCGCCAGGGCGACGTGCTGGATTACCGCCGGAAAATGAAGGAGGATCCGGTATCCGAGATCGTGGAGAACAAGATCCTGGAGATGCTGGCCCATTTCTATCCCCAGGAATTCAAGGATCTCACCGCCTTCTGCAGGGAATTCCTGCATTTCGACGACGACGTTCTCATGCGCTTCGTGGCGGAGGCCCAGTTCTATTTCGCGTGGCTGGACTTTCTGGAGCCGCTGCAGCAGGCGGGTCTCCCCTTCTGCTACCCGGTGATCCACGAGAAGCTGGACGACGTCAAAGCCCTGGACTGCTTCGATCTGGCCCTGGCTCTGGAAAAGGCGGACAAGATCGTGACGAACAGCTTTACACTCACGGCGCCGGAGCAGATCTTCATCGTCTCCGGTCCCAACCAGGGCGGCAAGACCACCTTTGCCCGCTCCTTCGGGCAGATCCACTTTCTGACCTCCCTGGGCCTCATGGTGCCCGGCCGGGAGGCGGACGTGTTCCTCTGCGACAAGGTGCTGACCCACTTCGAGCGGGAGGAGGACCTGCAGAATCTCAGCGGCAAGCTGCAGGACGATCTGGTGCGCCTCCACAGCCTGCTGGAGGCCGCCACGGACAAGTCCGTGGTGATCATCAACGAGATCTTCGCCTCCACCACCCTGAAGGACGCGCTGCAGCTGGGCGGACACATGCTGGACGCTCTGGTGGAGCGGGGCGCTCCGGCGATGGTCGTCACCTTCCTGGAGGAGCTGGCGGACTACGGTCCCCAGACCGTCAGCATGGTGACCACGGTTTCCGACGACGAACGGCACGCCCGCACCTTCCGCATCCTGCGGAAGGCGCCCGACGGTCAGGCCTACGCCCTGCAGGTCGCGGCGCGCCACGGGCTCACCTTTGAACAGCTGGACAGGAGGCTGAAGGCATGAAGGTAAATCTGATGCTTCCCGAGGGCTGCGAAAAGCCCGCCAATCTGCTGGTGCTGGCCAGGGACGCCCTGAAGGCCGACCTGGAGCTGAACGTCATTCTGGACGCCATCTCCGACGGAGACAAGTCCATCCGCGCAGCCTGCCTCGCCGCTCTCATGGCCCCTCTGCAGGATCTGAGCCTGCTGGATTACCGGCATGAGGTGCTGCAGGACGTCATCGCCCATCCCGACGTGGTGCGCGGCATCTACGGTCTCTGCCTGGAGGCGGAAAAGCGGCGCAAGAGCACCGTCCACTGGATGACGAACTACTATCTCTCCTCCACCTATTCCGGGGCGATCGAATACCTCATCAACTTCACGGAGACCCTGCAGAAGCTGCGGCAGCAGGCGGACGCCAACGTCGGCAGCTTCCGCTCCAGGGGCTTCACCGCCCTCTTCCGGACCCTGCAGGAGGAGCTGCCCGACAGTTATCTGGAAAAGGTGCGCGCCCAGCTGACGGAGCTCAGCAATCAGGACGGGTATCTGGTGAGCGCCCGTCTGGGGGATTACCTCCAGGGCGTGGATTACGTTCTGCACCGCCGGAGCAAGAAGCTGCTGAACCTGGACTTCGTAAAGGCGCAGACCTATAAGTACACGGAGAAGGACGATTCCGCCAGGGACTTCGAAGCCCGCCAGGACCGGGCCATCAACCAGATGACCAACGCCCTGGCCCAGTCCGCCGAGCACCTGGCCTCTTTCTTCGACACGCTGCGCTCGGAGCTGGGCTTCTACGTGGCCTGTCTGAACTTCATGGAAAAGATGAAGGGCTACGGCATGCCCACCTGCATCCCCACCCTGACGCCCGGGGACGGCGATTCCCGCAGCTGGGACGGGATGTACGACGTAGCGCTGGTCTTCACGAAGAAGAGCGCCGTGAACGGCAACAGGCTGACGGCGGAGCACAAGAAGCTCTATCTCATCACCGGCGCCAACCAGGGCGGCAAATCCACCTTCCTCCGCAGCCTGGGCCAGGCGCAGCTCATGGCCCAGTGCGGCATGCCCGTCGCGGCTTCTGGCTTCACGGCGCCCCTCCGGGGCTGCCTCTACACCCACTTCAAGAAGGAAGAGGACCGGTGGATGAAAAGCGGCAAGCTGGACGAGGAGCTGGAGCGCATGAGCCGCATCGCCAACTACATCCGGCCCGGGGACATGCTCTTCCTCAACGAGGCCTTCGCCGCCACCAACGAGCGGGAGGGCAGCGAGATCGGCCGCCAGGTGACGGAGGCCCTGGTGCAGAACAACGTGGAGGTCTTCTCCGTCACCCACCTGCACGCCTATTCCACCGCCTTCAAGGGCCGGGACGAGGTGCAGTATCTGCGGGCGGAGCGCCTGGAGGACGGCCGGCGCACCTTCTCCATCCAGCCGGGCGAGCCGCTGGAGACCGCCTTCGGCGAAGACCTGTACAAAAAGATCTTCAAGAAATGAGCTTCATAAGCATCACGCCCCTCCCGAACCCGGGAGGGGCGTGATGCTTATACAGGTTTCAGCCTTTGTATTCCTCAAACAGCTCGGGGCCCACGTGGCAGACGGGGCACTCCGCGGGAGGCTCCGGGCCCTCATGGATGTGGCCGCAGACGGTGCAGATCCACTTTTTGGGGGCGGCGGGCGCTTCGGGCCCGATCTTCTCGAAATCCTCGGGGCCGTGGTGGCAGAGGGGGCACTCGAAATCCGCGGGCAGCTCCTCGCCCTCGTACACGTAGCCGCAGACCTTGCAGCGCCAGCCGGAGACCGCCTTCTTCGCTCCGGCGGACTTCACGTTGGCCTGATAGTAGGCGTAGGTCATGGGGGCCTTGTCGCTGAAGCTGATCGCATCCTCCGGCTCGGCGATGAACAGGGTGTGGCTGCCCAGATCGGTGGAGGACACCACCCGGCAGGCAAAGACCGCCGCCGCGGAGGGCAGATAGCGGATGTCGTTGGCCATCAGGGGCATTTCCTCATCCCCGGCGAACTTGTCCACATCCCGGCCGGACTGCATGCCGAAGCGCTGGAAGAGGGTGAAGGGCGTATCCTCCGTGAGGACGGAGATATTGAACTTCCCCGTTTCCCGGATCATGTCGCAGGTGAGGTTTTTGTTGATGACGCAGATGGAGATCAGCTTCGGCTCCGAAGCGCACTGGATAGCGGTGTTGATGATGCATCCGTTCTCCTTCTCCCCCGCTCTTGCGGTGAGGAGATAGAGCCCGTAGCTCAGCTTGTAGAACGCGGTTTTGTCCATGGTTTACCCTCCGTATCGTCAATTGTTGCTTATCTCAGCCGTATCGGGCGTCCCGCAGAGGCTCGTCCCAGCTTATCCGGCCGCCCAGGCCCTCCGCCAGCGCCTCCGCCTCGGCGCGGAAGCCCTCCAGCAGCTGCGCCTCCCGCTTTTTGGAGCGGCGGCCCCTGGCGTAATACAGCTCCCGGGCGGCATAGGCGTCGTAGCTGACGGCGAAATCCTCCGGATCGGCATGGGGGAAGAAGGTCACCGCCGCGTCGTAGCGGATCATCCCCTCCTCAGAGGTGGCGATCAGCATGACGAGGACGCCCCGGCGTTCCGCGCCGCCGAAGACGCATTCACCCCTGAAATACTGCTCGTAGACGTTGACGACCTTCATGTTCACCCCTCCGATCGATGGACGCTGTATGCAGTTTACCACGGTTTCCCCAGCCTGACAAGAGCCGCGTCAGAGCATATCCTCCGGCCGGTCGGGGATCTCCAGCAGCTCCGGCGTTACCCGGCAGGGCAGGGAGAGGATGCGCACCCCGGCCCGCTCCGCTGCCGCCAGGGCCTCGGCGAAGGCGGGATCCGTCTCCCCATTGGGGAGCACCCGCGTCACCCCCTCCGTCTGGATCACGAAGGCGACGGCGCAGCGGTATCCTTCCCCGGCCGCCGCCGTGAGCTCCCGGAGATGCTTCGCGCCCCGGAGCGTCGGCGCGTCGGGGAACCAGCCCACGCCGTCCTTCTCCAGGGTGCAGCCCTTCACCTCCAGGAGCCAGCGTTCCTCTCCCCGGACCATGGCGAAATCGATGCGGGAGGAGCCGAAGACCGCCTCGGGACGGATCTCCGAAAAGGGCTGACGGCGCAGCCACTCCCCCACCGCCCGGTTGGGCGCCTGGCTGTCGATGTTGAACAGGCGCTCGTCGTTCTTATAGACGCCGACGAGGTCCCAGGCGGTCTTCCGCCCGGGCGTTTCCCCCGGCGTCAGAAGGACGCGAACGCCGGGGAGCAGCAGCTCCCGGCAGCGCCCGGTGTTTTTCACGTGGACGGCGACGGTCTCCCCGGCGAGGGAAACGTGAGCGACGAAACGGTTGGGCCGGTCCAGGAACCGGGCCTCGCAGACCTTCGGATAGCGCACTTTTTCCCTCCTTCAGGGCAGGACGGACAGCCCGTCCCGGCTTATCTCCCCGCAGTTATGCGCCGTAAGTCCTTCCCCCGCCGCGCCCCGGAGGACGACGTCCTCCAGGCGGACCCGGCGCACGTTGTCGAAATACAGGCCCAGGCGGCAGCAGGGCTCGGCAAAGTTCTTCATGACGGGCACCGCAGGCCGCGCATCCGGCGCGAAGGAAACGCGCACCCGCTTCAGCTCCACCTCCTCCACCGGGCTCTCGGGCAGCCCGTCGACGTAGCAGGCGGCGGCGTGGGCGTTCTCGCAGAGGATGTCCCGGAAGGAGAGGCGGCCCAGGGAGGGCGTGCCTCCGTCCACGGGCAGCGCCTCCCGGGACCAGACGTATTCGCTGTACCGGTCGGGATCGCAGCAGTTATACCACATGTTCACGGCGATGGGGGTCTTCACTCCGTCCATGCGGATGTTGTC
Organism: Oscillospiraceae bacterium; assembly: GCA_017524845.1. Taxonomy (GTDB): domain Bacteria; phylum Bacillota; class Clostridia; order Oscillospirales; family Oscillospiraceae; genus UBA1774. The sequence continues at coordinate 6,203 of JAFXUU010000003.1, read as the reverse complement.
AAAGCTGACGCCGTCCACCCGGCAGCCCTCACCCCGGCCCCGGCGGGTCTTGATGCGCAGACCCCGATCCGTGCCCAGGAACAGGCAGCGGGAGACCGAAAGCTCCCTCACCCCGGCGCCGATCTCGCTGCCCAGGGTCACGGCCCCGTGGCCTCGTTCCATCAGGCAGTTGCGCACGGTATGGCGGACGGCGGGCCGGTGCAGAGCCTCCGCCAGCTCCCGTTTGCCGGATTTGACGGCGATGCAGTCGTCCCCCACGCAGAAGCGGCAGCCGACGATCTCCACCCCATCGCAGGACTCCGGGTCCACGGCGTCCGTGTTGGGGCTGTCCGGCGGGGCCTCCACCTTCAGGTCGTAGAGGCCGATATCCTCCGAATAATAGGGATGCAGCTGCCAGGAGGGGGAATCCCGGAGGGTCAGGCCGTGGATGCGCACCCTGCGGCAGCGGTTGAGGAAAATCAGGCGGGGCCGGGCGGCGGGAAGGTTTTGGATATCATTCCAGAAAACGCCGCCGCTGCCATCCACGCAGCCGGGCCCCGTGATGGTGACGTCCGTGGCGCCGGAGGCGGTGAGCAGGGACTGATAGGAGGGCTGCGCGGCGCCCTCAAAGCCGGCGAAATGCACCGGTAGGCCGCTGTTGAGGTCCGGCAGCCAGCCCGGGAGGATGGGATACCGCTCCTTCTCCGGAGAAGCCAGCAGGACGGCCCCCTCCGCCAGCTCCAGGTGGATATGGCTCTTCAGGGCCAGGGGCAGGCTGCGATAGACCCCCGGCGGGAAATAGAGACGGCCGCCCTCCGGAAGAAAGCTGACGGCGGCCTGAATGGCGAGCGTGTCGTCGTGCGCCCCGTCCCCCGCAGCGCCGAAATCACGGACGCTGACGGCGCAGCGCTCCTCCGACGTGCGGAAGCGCAGCTGTTCCTCCCCGCCCCCCTCGAAGGCCAGGAGCAGACTGTATTCGCAGCCGGGCAGCAGGCCGAAGAGGGAGAAGACGTTGGTCTCCCCTTCCAGGGTCCATTTTCCGTTGAGGTAGCAGGCGTATTTCTCCGGCGCGTAGTAGGGCGAAGCGTTCTCCAGCTCGAAGCAGGCGGAGGTGGAGGCGATGAAAAGGGTTTTCAGCACATATCTCCCCCCAAACATATCAGGAACCGGCGCGCGGAGCATGATCCCCGCACGCCGGATGCTTTCAGTTCCTGCGGCAGAGCTCGCCGAACTCCTCCACCTCCCGGGCCAGGGTTTCCAGGCCGGAGCGCCAGAAATCCGCGCTGGCGAGGTCAATGCCGGCAACCTTGCCCGCGTCCTCGGCGGACATGACAGCCGTGGCCTTCAGGAACCTCTTGTACCTGGGCACGAAGTCCGCGCCCTCCCGCTCGTAGCAGGCGTAGAAGCCCCGGGCCAGGAGGCCGCCGAAGGCATAGGGCCAGTTGTAGAAGCTGAGGCCGCCGCTGTAATAGTGGCTCTTGCAGAGCCACATATAGGGATGGGGCTCGGTCCAGTCCAATCCGTCCCCGTAGCCCTCCTTCTGGGCGGCGAGCATCATGTCGCAGAGCTCGGACGGGAACATGAAGCTCTCGTCCCGGTTTTCAAAGACGGCGGATTCGAAGCGGAAGCGGGAATAGATGTCGCAGATGACCTGCAGGTCCCCGGAAAGCTGCTCGTGGATCAGGGCACGGCGCTTCACCGGGTCCTCGGCGCGGCGGATGGCGTCGCTCATCACCAGCGTCTCGTTGAAGGTGGAGGCGGTCTCCGCCACAGGCATGGAATAATCCCGGTTCAGGGGACGGTTGTCATAGAGGTTCAGGTTATGGAAGGCGTGGCCCAGCTCGTGGGCCAGGGTCACCACGTCGTTGAAGCTCCCGGCGAAATTCGTGAGGATGCGGCTGGCCCGGATGGAGAAGGCTTCCGCGCAGAAGGCGCCGCCCACCTTGCCCTCCCGGGGATAGAAGTCGATCCAGCCCTCGTCGAAGGCGGTGCGCACCATTTCGGTCAGCTCACCGTCGAAGGAGGAGAAGCGCTCGATCAGATAATCCCGGGCTTCCTCCTTCGTATACTTCTCATCCGCGGCGCCGAGAGGCGCGAAGAGATCGTACCAGGGCAGGCCTCCCTCATGGCCCAGCAGCTTCGCCTTGTGGCGGTAGAAGGGCTGGAGGCGGGGCAGGTACTCCCGGATGGCGGTGAGAAGCGCGTCCAGTGTGGAGGCGCTTACATGGGACTGGTACAGGGTCTCCGCCAGCGGGCTCTCGAAGCCCCGGAGGCGGCAGCGGTTCAGCACCTCCAGCTTGATGCTGTTGAGGGAGAAGGCCACGGCGTCGCGGATGCGCTCATATGCGGCAAGCTCGGCATGGAAGGCGTCCTTCCGCACCTGGGGATCCGGGTCGTAGGCCAGGTTGCGCACGTCGGAAAGGGTGATGGTCCCGCCCCGGTACTGCACCGGCACGGTGCTGGTGAGGTAGCTCTGGAGGTTGCCCCAGGCGGAGGAGCCGGAGTTTTCGTAAAGGGAGATGATCTCCTCGCATTCGGCGCTGAGCAGGTATTTCGCGGCGTCCTTCGTGCTGCGCAGCAGGAAGGCGTAGTCCGTCAGCAGCGGGTCGGCGGCGATGAGCTCCTCCAGGTTCCCGAGGCCCGCGACGTATTGATCCATGCGGGTCTCCGGGGCTGCCAGCATACTGAGCTTCCCGCTGAGCTGATCCATGAGGGAGCTGGCGCGGGCGTCCGTGGTGCAGGCGGACTGACGCAGGGAAATATAGAGTCCCAGCTTTCCGATCAGCTCCGTCAGCTTCTCTCTGGTATCCAGCAGACGGCAGAGCACGTCCTTCGGATCCCCCTCCAGCGCAAGACTCTGCGTTTCGGCCAGGGAAATCAGACGGTCGATCTCCCGAAGGTCGGCCGTAAAGGCAGGATCATCGTAGCCCTCATACAGCTCCGTCAGCGACCATTCTCCGTTTTTCACTTTTTCGATGTCCATGGTTCCCTCCCTGTAAAACCGGCGGAGCGCAGCCGCGCTCCGCCGTTGCTTTTCGTTTATCATACCCGCCGGGGCGGCGAAAGTCAAGGCGCTCAGTGTTCGGGGCGAAATTGACAGGCCGGGAAAAAGCGGATATAATTTCCGGAAAAACGGCGGAGGGAGGTCCCGCGGGATGCGAAAGCCGGAAATGATCCTCTTTGATTACGGGAACACGCTGGTATATGAGCCCGCCTTCGACTGCGCCGCGGGCTTCCGGGCGGTGCTGTCCCTTTGTACGGCAAATCCCCGCGCCGTCACGGCCGAGGCGCTGGACGGCCTCTACCGCGAAGCTTTGGACCGGCTGCTGGAGGCTTCCCGCCGGGCGGACTGCGATTTCATGGACATGGCCGCCAAGCGGCGCATATACGAGAGCCTGGGGCTGCGCTTCTCCGCGGATCTCACGGTGCTGGAGCAGGTCTTCTGGGACGCGGCGGGCCCCGGCACGCCCATGCCGGGGGTCTCGGAACTGCTGGGGGAGCTGGCGGCGAAGGGCATCCGCAGGGCCGTCGTCAGCAACATGAACTTCCGGGAAGAAAGCGTCCGCGGGCGCATCGACCGGCTGCTGCCGGACAACGGCTTCGAGTTCGTGCTCTGCTCCTGCGAATACGCCACCCGGAAGCCCCGGGGCGACTTCTTCGCCCTGGCGCTGGAGAAGGCCGGGCTTCCGGCCGGGTCGGTGTGGTACTGCGGGGACAACCCCCGCTGCGACGTGCTGGGGGCCCACGCTGCCGGGCTGCTGCCCGTGTGGTATGACAACGACCTCGTCTGCCCCTATCGCTCGGAGGCGGACCGGGTGCAGATCGACGTACCCTGTCTGCACATACGGGAATGAGGGGAGCTTTCGGCGGTTCTGGGCGGGTTGGATTGACGGGAGAAAGATCGTCGGGGCAGACGGCCGTCTGCCCCGATCTTTTCTTATTTCTTCGCCGCCTGTTCCAGAAACCATCGGAACAGGACCCCGCCGTCCACCGCGTCCGGCCTGGCATGGCGCAGACACAGGCGCTCCGGGTGCCACTGCACGCTCCACACGGGAAGGCTGCGGTGCCGGCAGGCCTCGATCACGCCGTCCTCCGCCCACTGCACGGCCTCCAGCTCCGGGGCCAGGCGGCCGATGCCCTGATGGTGGGCGCTGTTGACGGAGAACTCCGCCCCGTAGAGCTCCGCCGGGAAGGAACCCGCCAGGGCGCGGGTGCGGTGCACACCGTCCCCCGCGGGGGTGGGCGTGTGCTTCTCCGCCCCCGGCAGATGCTGCACCAGGCTGCCGCCGAAATACACGTTCAGCACCTGGTGGCCCCGGCAGATGCCAAGGATGGGCTTTCCGGCCCGCAGGAACGCGTCGATGAGGCGGAATTCCGCCTCGTCCCGCGCTTCGTCCACCCGGAAGCAGGCGGTGTTCTCCTCCCCGTAGCGGGCCGGAGCCACGTCGCCCCCACCGGAGAGGAGCAGCGCGTCATACCGCTCCGGCTCCGGCGCGGGGAGGTATGCCCCCGAAGGGGTGCCCCCGAAGGCCTCCACCGCCGCGGGGTAATTCGGCACCGGCTCCTTCCCGAAGGAAATGAGGATCTCAGGCTTCATCCCCGGCTTCCGGCGCGGCCGCTTCGGCCTCGGGCGCGGGCTCTTCCGCCTCCCCCGCTTCTGCGCACTCGTCCCCGTCCTTCGCCGCGGCCTGGTATTCCTCCGGCAGGTCGATCTCCATCACCGGCACGCCGGTCTCCTCCGCGTCCGAAGCATGCTCGTCGTTATGCCAGCGATAGCCGGTCTGCACCCGGTATTCTCCCGGCTCGTCTGTCTTGCGGATCAGGATGCCCCGCCCGCAGGGGGCGCAGCCGAGCCACAGCTGCGTGGAATAGGGGTCCTTCGACCACTTCCACAGCTTGACGGCGGTCGCTGCGGCCGCGCCGACGAGGACGGCGGAAGCGACACCCAGCGTGATCCCGGCGGCCTTCGCCGCGACTGTTTTCTTATTCATGCTCTCTCCTCCATATATGGTTGCTCTTACGGAACAGTATACCACAGGTATTGTCACAACGCAAACCTTTGTGGTATGATAATGGCAAATATGATTTACGGAGGCGATCCCAAATGAGCCAACCGGCATTCTCGGAAGAACAGATGGCGATGCTGAAGCGCATGGTCACCCCCACGGTCTTCGATCCAAGTCCCATCCGCCGCAAATATCTGGACGTGCAGTACGGCAGCCTGCCCCAGCAGCTGGTGGACGTATACCTGCCCGACGAGGGCGACGGCCCCTTCCCCCTCATCATCTACGTGCACGGCGGCGGCTGGAGCATGGGCAACAAGCGGGAGGGCGCGCTCCCCTGCATCATCGACGCCATCAAATACGGCTACGCCGTCATTTCCGTGGACTATCGCCTGGCCCCCGGCGTGAAGTTCCCCGAATTCCTCTTCGACGTCAAGACCGCCGTCCGCTGGGCCCGGGCCAACGCGAAGGAATACCGCTTCGATCCCGACCGTTTCGGCATGGTGGGCGACAGCGCCGGCGGACATCTGACGCTGATGGTGGGCTTCACCGCCGGTCACCCGGAATACGAGGGCGAGCAGTACGGCTGGCCCGGGGTGAGCAGCGCCGTGCAGGCCATCATCGACATGTACGGGCCCAGCATCCTGGACGCAGACCGGGACGCCTTCCTGAAGGAAGCGGGCGTACCCGCCCTCTCCCTCGGCGCGCCGCCCTCCGGCGACGGGGCCCCCGCCTCCGGCATGGGCGCGGCCTTCACCTCGGACATGAACATGCTGCGCCTCATCAGCCCCATACAGTACGTCCACAAGGATATCCCGCCCACCATGATCCAGCAGGGCATGCGGGACCCCATCGTTCCCCTGCAGAACAGCACGCTCCTGGCCAAGCGGATCGAGGAGGTATGCGGCAAAGACCGGGTGGATCTGAGGCTCTACCCGGAGCGCACCCACTCCGACGGCGCCTTTATGGGCACGGAAAACTGCATGGAGGTCCTCCCCTTCTTTGACAAGTATCTGAAGTGAACGCCGGACGCCGCGCCGCGGTTTCGACTGCGGCGCGGCGTCAGCAAAAATCTGTAAAAAGGGCTTGCAATCCCCTGAAAACTGTGCTACTATATGCGAGCATTCAGGATTTCCGGGTGTGGCGAAGTTTGGTATCGCGCTTGAATGGGGTTCAAGAGGCCGCTGGTTCGAATCCAGTCACTCGGACCAAAAACCGTTG
>JAFXUU010000036.1 GCA_017524845.1 Oscillospiraceae bacterium | reverse complement strand
TGCGTCGTCACAGACGCCTACGGCGGTTCCGCTCAGACCAATACCGTTTCCATGACCGTCGCCCTGCCCCTGAGCGTCACCGCCGGGCTGCAGGACTACCGGGGCCCCGCGGGCAGCACGGCTTCCTTCACCGCGGAAGCCGAGGGCGAGGGACTTACCTACCAGTGGTACGTCAAAAAGCCCACCGCGAAGAAATTCTCCCGGTCCTCCGTCACCGGGCCAACCTACGCCGTGACTCTCACCGAAGACCGGGACGGGAATCAGGTCTACTGCGTCGTCACCGACGCTTACGGCAATACAGCCCGGACGAACACCGCCGCCATGACCGTCGCCCTGCCTCTGAGCGTCACCGCCGAGCTCCGGGATTTCACCGGACCCGCGGGCAGCGAGGTCACCTTCACGGCGGAAGCCGAGGGCGAAGGGCTTACCTTTCAGTGGTACGTAAAGAGCCGCTCCGCGACGAAATTCTCCAAATCCAGCGTCACCGCCGAGACCTACAGCGTGACCCTCACGGCGTCCAACTCCGGCAGACAGCTCTACTGCGTCGTCACCGACGCCTACGGCAATACGGCCCGGACGAACACCGTCACCATGACCGTGGGCTGATCCCACGGACCCGCCGACAGAATACGGCGCCGCCTCCCGGCCCCCGGTGGCCGGCTTGAGGCGGCGCCGTTCGGCTTCCCCCCGCCGGGGAAGCCGGGGATGGTCCCTTCCTCCGGGACGAAGCGGCCCGGGATCCGGTCGGGGAAGGGAGGATATGCGGAGCATTCCCCCATGCTCTCCCCGTCGGGCGGGTATATGGGACACGGCGAGGTTGAATCCCCGGGAAGAGTCTGATATGATAAAGAGGGCGGGTGTACGGAGCAGACTGCGGCCGTCCGGGGCCTCGGAGGTGAGATAAGGGCATGACAGCGATCTGTGTGGACGACGAGCGCCTCCTGATGGAGGATACCCTCGCCATGTGTCTGGAGTTGCCGGAGATCGACGAGGCCAGGGGCTTCGTCCGGGCCGGGGACGCCCTGGAATGGCTGGAACACAACACTGCCGACCTGGCGCTGCTGGACATCGACATGCCGGAGATGAACGGCATCCGGCTGGCGGCGGAGATCAAGCAGCGGTCGCCGGAAACGGCGATCCTCTTCCTCACCGGCTACGCCCAGTATGCGGTGGACGCCTTTGCGGTCCGGGCCTCCGGCTACCTGCTGAAGCCCGTGACGAAGGAGGCCCTGGCCGCCGACGTGGCCTACGCCCTGGAGGGCAGGGCGAAGAAGCCCGGCGGCCGCGTCCTTGTGCAGACCTTCGGCAGCTTCGACGTTTTTGTGGAGGGGAAGCCGGTCAGCTTCAAAATGGCGAAATGCAAGGAGCTGCTGGCCTACCTGGTGGACCGGCAGGGCGGCGGCGTGACGCGTCCGGAGCTCAGCGCGGTCCTGTGGGAGGACCGGCCCTACGACCGGCGGATGCAGAAACAGCTGGACGTGTACATCCGCTCCCTGCGGGAGACCCTGCGGCAGAACGGCATCGGGGAGATGCTGGAAATGCAGCGGGGCATCGTCCGAGTCCGGCCGGAGCAGTTCGTCTGCGATGCCTATCTCTTTTTCTCCGGCGACAGCGACGCCGTGAACGCTTACCGGGGGGAATACATGAGCGCCTATTCCTGGGCCAGCATGACAGAGAGCACCATGTACTGGAAGGTCATGGACAAAGAATAGTCAGACCGCAATCGCCGCGCCGGGCTCATGCCCGGCGCGGGTCTTTTTTGCGGGAAAAGCTCCTGCGGGCCGAAAAAGATTCAAAAAAATCCAGGATCGTATTGGACATTTATTGGACATGGCCCGATAAACTGCTGCGGAAAGCCGAAAGCTCTGAGGAGGAACCACCATGCTGAACATCACAAAGCAGATCGAAAACGGGAAGGCCGCCATCGGGCTCTCCGGGCGTCTGGACACGGTCACCGCGCCGGAGCTGGAGGCGGAGCTGAAGGCCGCGCTGGAGGGCGTGAGCGAGCTGACGCTGGACTTCGAGGGCCTGGAATACGTTTCCTCCGCCGGGCTGCGGGTGCTGCTTGGGGCGCAGAAGACCATGAACAAGCAGGGCGAAATGAAGCTCACCCACGTGAACGAGACCGTGATGGAGATCTTCGAGATCACCGGTTTTTCCAGCATCCTGTCCATCGAATAAGGATGCGGGCGGCGCGGGGAGAACCGTCCGCCCGAAAACGGAGAGGGCAAGGTGCTATGAGGAAGCATGAGGATGACCGCGAGCGGCGCGCCGGGCAGGCGGAACCGGCCGGCGGAGCCGGTCAGCTCGGCGTTTACCGGCCGGGCTTTCGTTACAGAGACGCGGCCCTGGGATATTTCCGGCAGTGCGTGGGCGACGAGGTCTACCGCCGGGCCATGAGCAGCGAGGCGGGAAAGCGGCACCATTACGTGGTGGCCAGGGCGTTCCTGAGCCAGACGGACTGGGAGAAATTCGTCTGGATCGAGGAATACGGTACGCTGGCCGGTTTTCCGGACTGAGAGGAAACGAACGTGCAAACGGAGCTGAACGAGATCTTCCTGCGGTTTTTCCTGGAGGACGTGGGCGGCAACCTGATCACCGACGCCGAGGGAAGGACCGTATACGAGGACGCCAGGGTCCGCCGCATCCGCCGGGGGAACACGAACTGGGCAGCCGCCTGTCCCCCGCCCCGGGAGGGCCAGCGGGGGGAACGCTGGGACCTGCTGGACAAGGACAGCGACCAGACCTATATGGTCCTCACCTCCACCATGAAGCAGGGGGACAGGACCCTGCAGCTGCACCATCTGGCGGACAGCAGCGCGTACATGGAACTCTTCCGGGACATGGGGGCCTATTCCCAGACCCTGCAGGAGGAAAAGGAGCACGACGGGCTGACGGGCCTCTACAACAAGGGCAAATTCATGGTCCTGAAGCGCTCCCTCTTCCAGAGCCAGAGCTCCCTGGCCGTGTTCAACATGGACGTGAACGACCTGAAACAGATGAACGACAACTTCGGCCACGAGGCCGGGGACGCACTGATCAACAAGGCGGCGGAGAGCCTGCGCCGGATCGAGGCGCGGAACGTGCTCACCTTCCGGGTGGGGGGCGACGAGTTCATGGCGGTGGCCCTGCATATGAGCCGGGAGGAAGCGCTGGAGCTGAAGGCGAAGTGGGAAGCGGGCCTGGCTGAGCTGAACCGCCGGGACGACGGGGTGAGCTGTGTCGTTGCCTGCGGCTTCGCCTACGGGGAGCAGGGCTACGATCTGGAGGAGCTGCTGGCCGAGGCGGACCGGAAAATGTACGAGGACAAGAAAGCCAAAAAGGGCGGCCGGAGCTGAGCGGCGGCAGCCGGCGGCAGACAAACGATTCGTGAAAAGAGGGAAACGAAGTGGCCAGATCTAAAGAAGAGATCCTCAGCCTGTATGAAAACCTGAGAAAAAAGCAGGGGACGGCGGAGGATCTGACGCTGAAAAACGGCGAAGCGTATACGGTCCTCAACGGCACGTACGCCGCGCTGCCCAAAGAGCTCGGCCGGAGCTTCAACAAGTATCGCAAGGCATTGATCACGCTTTATACGGTCAGGGCCGACGGCCGCGAGGATAATAAAGAGAAGCTCGTGGACGCCCTCACGACCCTGGACGATTTCGGCGAATTTCTGAACGGCGAGACCGACGGGAAGACGAACTACCAGGTCATGCTGGAAAGGGGAAAGGCCCTGAGCTTCAAAAAGGAGCAGCTCGACCGGACGATCAAGCGGATGAGCGACGCCGCCGGCCTCGCCATCGACCTGCCCGTCCTGCCGGAGGCCGAGCCCCAGCAGAAGAAGCAGCAGCCGGAGGCCCGGCCGGTCGCCGGGGAGCCGGAGCCGGTCCGGCCTTCCCGGTCCCGGCCGGCCGTTAAGGAACCGGAGCCGGCGCCGCAGCCCGCGGCCCCCGGGCATCTCACCCGCTCCGCCGCCCAGTGGATCGAGGGCTGGAAGCAGGATCTGGAGCGGGAGAAGCAGAGGCAGGACTATCCCGCGGCCTACTATGCGAAGCTTATGGCCGCCCGCATGCTGGCGGATTCCAAACGGGGCAGCGCGAAGCGCCTGCGGAACACGCAGCTCACGGAGGAGCAGATCAACGACAAGGCCCGGGAGCTGATGACGAACGGCCATTTCCAGCAGTTCATCAGCTCTCTGGCCGGGAGCGGACAGAAGCTGGCCAAGGCGGAGGCGGCCGTTGGCACGGGCCACTGCGGCGGCCTGGACGATATGTTCAAGAGCTTCCTGAAGAAGCTGCCCGCCGGAAAGCTGAAGAACGAACAGCTCCTGGACCGCTACATGCCCACGGCGAGAGACCGCATCGAGGAGCTGCAGCGTCAGACGGAAGGAAAGCAGCTGCGGGGCATCGCCTCCTGCACGGATGAGGCGGCGGAGATCACGGTCCTCCGCAACCTGGCCAAGGCGGAGCGGTATAAGAAGGGCAGCCTGGAGAAGAAGATCCCCACGAAGGCGGAGAGCACCCTGGACGTGCAGACGAAGACGCTGGCCGAGAGCTCGCTGTATGCGAACGGCCTGGGCGCCAACGGCGACCGCGACCTCCGGGACCTGGTGCTGGAGGGCCACGGCGGCGCCCTGGTGGACGAGCTGCGGCTTCGGGACAAGGTCTCCCCGCAGCGCAGCGAGCCCGTGACGGAGATCCTCCAGGAGAACACCGTGGGCGGGCGGCTGAAGACCATCCGAAAGGACGCGGAGGAGCTGCAGGAGCGCCTGGAGGAGGCCGGGTTTGAATACGACGAAGACAGCCCCGAGATGAAGAAGCTGGTGCAGGAGTCCAAGGGGCTCATGGCGGAATACCTGTCTCTGGATATGCTGAGCCGGGATCCGAACACGAAGCAGATCGATCCCCGTAGGATGGAAGCGAACGTGCCCTGGAGGAAGATCGAGAGCGTGAAGGAGGATCCGGACAAGGTGCCCGTGGTCCGGGCGCTGACGGCGGGGCTGGATCCGGACAACATCGACGTGGGGCTGAGGCGGATGGCCGAAAGCACCCACGAGGAGTTCATCGACGCGATCCAGGATCAGTATCACAAGTCAAAGCCAGCGAAGCAGCGGCAGAAGGAAGAACAGGAGATCTTCAAAAAGGTGGGAAAGGCTTTCGCTCAGGAGGAAAAGGAGCCGCTGCGCCGCCGCAATTCCATCGCGGGAGGCTGGGCACCGGAGGAAGAAGAACCGGAGGCTGAGCCCGAAGTCAACGTCGAGGAAGGACCGCAGATCCCAATGCCGTAATGCCGTCCCCCCTTCGGGCGCGGAGGCGCCGCCGGCAAAACCAGCGCCGCGCCGGGAGACGGACGTTTCGAGAACGGAAACAGGCAGGCATACACGGACGGAGGCAGGGGCTTTTGCCCCTGCCTCCGTGCGCACGGTCAAAAACTCAAAACAACGTATCGACGAGCATGGGGGGATTGAGAGGGGGGACGGGAATCCCCCCTCTCGTTCAATCCAAGCAAAATCAGAAAGCATTTTCTGATTTTGCGGCTCAGCGTGTCGACACCATGTCGACACGCTGACGGAGGCAGGGGCTTTTGCCCCTGCCTCCGTCCGTGTGCAGAGAGCCGCAGCTCGACGGGGGAACGCCGGAAGCAGGTTCCCGGGCGGGGAACTTCGGAAATGAATGAAAATGCAGGGCGGGCATTGCGCGGCGACGCCGCAGGGTGTATCATAAAAGAGTGTGGGGAGAGGACTGCGGCGGGAGATGAGAAGCAAATGAGCATCCTGAACCTGGCCATTGGCCTGAGCGGCCTGATGCTGTGCCTGATGGGCTTCCTTCAGGTGCGCATCGGCACGCGGACGGACAAGACCACGGAGCGGTATTTTCTCCAGATCTATCTCATTCTCTTCTGCTTTACCGGAGCGAACCTGGCCGGGCAGCTCATGCGGGGGCACCCGGGGATCGGGTACCGCGCCGCCCTCTACATATCCAACTTCGTGGAATTTCTTGCCCCGATGATCCTGGTGTACACCGTGACGGTCTACCTTCTGTCCCGGGTAGACCCGGAGCGGGAGAAGAGTTCTCTGCGGACCCTGCTGCTGGCCCTGCTGCTGGGCCACGGGATCCTCCTCGTCGTCTCCCAGTTCACCGGCCTCTACTACGTCATCGACGAAGGCAACGTCTATCACCGCAGCGAAGCCTACGCCCTGTCCTACCTCATCCCCCTGGTGATGATGGGGACGGACGTCCATCTGCTGTACGAGGGCTCGGCCCGGCTCTCGGAGAAGGAGACCCTGGCTTTCAGCCTGTATTTCGCCATCCCCATCGCCGCCATGATGCTGCAGCTGTTCATCTACGGGATCTCCGTTATCGTTTTCTCCTCGGTGATCGCTGCTTTCGTCATGTTCATCTTCGTCGTTTCCGACCAGACAGAGCGCTATGCCCGCCAGGTGGAGGAAAACGCCGCCCTCCAGGTGGAGATCATGCTCAGCCAGATCCGGCCCCACTTCCTCTTCAACACCCTGGGGGCGATCCGGCGGCTCTGCCGCAGCGACCCGGAGGCCCGGGAGGCCGTCGGCAGGTTCTCCACTTATCTCCGGGGAAACATGGACTCCCTTGCCCATCGGGAGCCCGTGGCCTTTTCCGTGGAGCTGGACCATACGAAGGCCTATCTGGACCTGGAGAAGCTGCGCTTCGGAGACGAGCTGACCGTCGTGTACGACCTGGAGACCACGGAGTTCCTGATCCCCACCCTCACCCTCCAGCCCCTGGTGGAAAACGCGGTGGTCCACGGGGTCCGGGCCAAGGAGAGCGGCACGGGAACGGTGACGGTCGCCACCCGGGAGAAGGACGACCGGTTTGAGATCAGCGTCAGCGACGACGGACCGGGCTTCGAGCCCGGACGGAAGCCCGAGGACGGCCGCTCCCACATCGGGCTGGAAAACGTACGGGAACGGGTGCGGCGGCTCTCCGGCGGCGAGCTGCTGATCGATTCCGCGCCGGGACGGGGGAGCCGTGTTACCATCGTGCTGCCGAAGGAGAGAGACCATGCGGATATTCGCCATTGACGATGAACAGGCTATGCTGGAGGAGCTCCACGAGGCCATCCTTCAGGCGGAGCCCTCCGCGGAGGTGCTGGATTTCCGCCGGGCGGCGGACGCGCTTTCCGCCGTCGCGGAGGGAAAGACGCCGGACGTGGTCTTTTCGGACATCCAGCTCCCGGGCGTGGACGGCCTGAGCCTGGCGGTGCGGCTGAAGACGGCGGTGCCGGAGGTGAAGGTGATCTTCGTCACGAGCTACGAGCAGTATGCCGTGGAGGCCTACCGCCGCCACGTCAACGGCTACGTGATGAAGCCGGTGGACGCCCGCATGGTGCGGGAGGAGCTGGACGCCCTGAATCTGCCCCTGCGGGCGGCGAAGCCGGACAGGCTGCGCGTCCGCTGCTTCGGGTATTTCGACGTGTTCTGGAAGGACGAGCCCCTGATCTTCGCCAGGACCCAGACGCGGGAGCTCTTCGCCTATCTGGTGGACCGGGAGGGCGCCGCCTGCACCGGCGGGGAGATCATCACCGCCCTGTGGGAGGACAACGAGACCATCCGGAACCCGAAAGCCTATCTGCGGGTGCTGACCCAGGACCTGCGCACCACGCTTGCCGCCATCGGGATGGAGGACGTGCTGATCCGCGCCCACGGCCAGTGGGCAGTGCGCACGGAAAAGCTGGATTGCGACTATTACCGCATGAAAAAAGGAGAACCCGAAGCCCTGAACGCCTACAACGGGGAATATATGAAGCAGTACAGCTGGGCGGAAATGACCCTGGCCGCCCTGCAGTTCGGCAGGTTATAAGGCAACACCGCATAATGCAGACAGGCTGCGCGCCGTGGATTGTGCGGTGTTTTAAGGTTCCGTACGGCTGCGGCCGTCTCTGCGTCGGTTTTTGGCGCAGTTTTTTTTTGTTTATGCCCCGGTTCTCCCTCCCCGCTTTGTTACGCTTATGTTCGTTTGGGGGAGTAGAATCCGTACCGTATTACTATGGAGTCGTGTAAACACCCGCCCTCCGGAGAGGACGGAGCGTTCTACATAGATTCTGGCGAATCTCTGGGAAAGGAGGAAAAAGACGTGTTTGACAGCGTAGCATCTCCGATCATCGGCCTGATCAATTCCCTGCTTGGGCCCCTGCTGGGCATCGTAGGCGCGGCCGGCGCCATTTATTGCGTGATCCTGGGTGTCAAGTTTGCCAAGGCGGAGGAGCAGCAGGACCGTGAGAAGGCGAAGCAGGCTCTCAAGAACGCCATCATCGGCTTCGTCCTGATCTTCGTTCTGCTGCTGGCCCTGAAGCTTCTCATGCCCGCTCTGATCAACTGGACCAATGCGAGCGCCGGGAGCCAGGTCATCAACTCCGGCGCCATCGTCTCGGCGACCCCCGCGCCCTGATCTGCGATCGATCCTCACTTTTTCCCTTGTCCCCCGCTCCTCGGAGCGGGGGCTGGGGGAGGAGAACCGGCCCGGTCAGTCGGCCCGCAGCCCGCTGCGGACCTCGATCCGAGCGCGCAGGGAACTGCGCTTTGGGATCGGATGAGCCCCGCCGGAGACGGCGCAGGAGGGGCGGCCCGCGCTTCAAATGAAGCCGCACTTTTCCCTCACGGAGGCACGGCATGAAAAAGAACAGCCCGACGATCAAAAAGGACCCCGCGGCAGCGGAAGCGGAGCGCAAAAGGCGCGAAGCGGAGTGGTGGAACCGGGTCATCGTCTACTATCTGAACCAGGAGTACCACCGGGAGATGGATCGCCAGGTGGAGCAGAACCGTCCCCAGCTCATTACGGAATACATGATCAACTATTTCCGGGAGAAGCACGCGGCGGAGAAGCTCCTGGCCGAGCGGGAGAAGCAGGAAGGACTCTTCGCCATCGGCTTCGGGGAGTTCACCGCCGTTGAGCTGCTGGAAAAGATCGACGATCTGGGGAAGGAGCAGAACAGCCCCTTCCGCGAGCTGCTGAACGACATCAGGGAGGACCCCAAGGCCACGGACAAGATCGAGCGCTCCCTGAGCCGCTGTGTGACGGAGGCCCCCCAACAGATCCTGGCGCGGGGCCGCCGGAACGCCGTCCACCTGCGTCCGGGCCGCATGCAGGACTCCCCGCCCCCGGCGGCACAGGACCCGGCGGAGGCGGAGCGGGAGCACGAGCGCCTCCGCTTAGAGCTGACCTTCCTGCGCTCCGTCGCCCCGAAGCACATCTACCGGAACCTCTGCGCGGGCCTTGTGAAGCAGGGCCGCCTGAAGGAAGGAGACGGGGACCTTCTGCCGCCGCCCCCGGAGGACGGCGAGGTGACCTGGGGGGAGTACGTGGTCCGGCACCAGGCTCTTCCCCGGGAGGAGGAGGGCGAGCTCGGCAACCTGGACGAGCTGTATACCTCCGCCGCCTATATGCTGGCGGCGTACGAGCAGAAGGACAGCCCCCTTTTCAGCGAAAAGCTGGCGGACGCCCGGGCCATGCAGCTATCCGGCTCCAAGGCCTTCCGCCTCTATATGAAGGAACACCCCGGCAGCCTCCTGGCGGCGGCGCAGAACACCGGGCTGGAGGCAACCCACGGCGACCTCACCGCCCTGGACCGGGAGCTGGAGGCGCGGGACGAAGCCCTCGGCGTCGTGCGCGACGCCCTCCGGGACAAGTCCTCCGGCCAGACCGCGGCCTACCACCGGAGCATGAACGCTCTGGACCGCTTCCTCTCCTCTCCCGAGGAGCCCTCCAAAAAGGAGCGGGACGCCCTGGCCCTGAGCATGGCGCAGTACGTTATGACCGAGGGGGACCCGAAGCACCCGAGCTATCGGCGGGAGGCGACCCTGCAGTTTACCCGCGCCCTGCAGATCCTGCTGCCGGAGAAGGGTTTTCGGAAGCTCCTGGAGACCGTCAACGAAAAGCGCTCTCCGGAGGAGCAGATCACCCCCGAAAAGCTGGAAACCCTGGCGGCGAAGCTCCAAGAGGCCGCGCCGGAGCAGAGCCCCTCTGTCAATCGCCTGGAAAGGAAAGTCCCATGAAAAAGCTGAAAGACAATCTGCGCCGGGCGCTGCTTATGCTCCTGGTCATGGTTTTTCTGGCGGTTCCCCTGGGGAACCCCAGGGCCCGTGTGCGGGCGGACGGCGCGGAATTCGAGCTGGACGGCTCCGCCTTCAACGAGCCGGAGTACGATACCTGCATGATGTATTTCTGGCACAAGGGGCTGCCCAGCGTCACCAAGGACAAACAGGGCAATTACATCAAGTATCCCATCCTCATCACCTGGAAGGACACCTACTGCCTCCGCACGGATGAAAATTTCAAGAATGAGCTCCTGGAGACCCACTCCAAGCAGAAAAAGAAGAACGATCATTATAAGTTTTTCGGCATCAGCAGCGGCTATGTCGCCTCTGACTCCTTCTCGGCCGACGATTACGACCGGGTCTGGGGCGACACCGACTATTACATGCGCTATCTCTATGACACGACGGACAGCTCCCTGCTCTCCAAGCTGGGCCTGGACCTGAACTCCCTGAAGAAATACGGGGAGGCGGTGAGCATGGACGCCTCGGGCCTGCCCTTTATCGTGCCCACCGACACGTCAAAGGACCAGTACGCCATCGGTCTGGACGAAAAGGTTTTCGGGAAGGACTACTGGCTCATCGGTTCCACCAGGAACTGGGAGTGGGTCGAAACGGGCATGTTTGGTACAGATAACTGGATGGGCGGCGTCGTGCAGTGGGAGCTGGACTACGAACACTGGAAGTCGGATCAGTTCCTGAACAAGGATTACGTCTATAAAGGCTGGCGGTCGATGTACGACGTGAACGCGCACAAGAGCTACGAATACACCGAGGGGGCGGACCAGCACTACTGGACCGTCAAGCAGGACGCCAACGGCCTGTACCACTTCTGGACCATGGGAGAGAATTTGATCGAAGACTGGGGGCGCATCACCGGCAGCTACGGAAGGGACTGGAACCGCACGCGGATGCGTAACTGGTTCCACGCAAACGACGTGGCGCGGGTGAATCTGTACTACAAAGGCGCCAAGATCGGCGCCAGCACGCCGACGGTGAAGAACAAGGACTGGAAGAACCGGGTCAACACCGTAGACAATACCGACGGCTACACCGTCTACTACGCGGACCCCAACATCGTCAGCTTCTACCGGAACAGCTTCACCGTGGTCAAAGGCCAGGTGGTGACCCTGGACGGACCCTGCGTGCTGGATAACCAATGCACCGTCACCGTGAAGGACGGGGGCGTCCTGGCCTGCTCCGGCTGGGTCATCAACAACGGGCAGATCAACGTGGAGCCCGGCGGCATGCTCATCCTCCAGGACCGGGATACCGCCACGGGGGATTATCAGTTCGGCTGCATCTCCAGCGTGGGCGTGGAGGCGGGCAGCGGCAGCGGCCGCATCGCCTGCGACGGCACCATCATCGTCAACCGGGACTGCAAGCTCACCTGCGCCGGCGCGTACGGCCTGGAGCTGGGTTCAACGGCCCAGGTGGTGAACTACGGCCAGATCATTGCGGAAAACCTGAGCGTATATTCGAACCAGATTATTGAAAACCGGGGGGATACCAGCGCCGTTTTCGCGGGCTGGGGGGTCACGGACTCCGGCTACGCCCTCAGCCGGACCCAGATCACCGGCCAGGACTACAACGCCAAGGGGACCCGGGAGAGCATCGCGGTCGTGGCCGTGACCAGGGACGGGGTGTACGGGGACGGGGCGGCGCGCTTCTACGTGAATCCTGCCAATACGGTCACCTATACGCAGCCGGAAAAACAGAAGGGCTATGTCTCCGGTTTTACTGCCTCCATCGACGGCAGCTCCTACGTGTCCCCGGCGGAGCTGCCCGCCGGCATCCCCATCTACACGGATACCCGCTATGGCGCTTATTACATCAAGGTCGGCGGGAAGATCTACCAGTACCACAGCCTGATCGACCGCTGGGTGAACATCGAGGAGGGGGGCCACGAGTCCTTCTACGATTACCGGATGCCCTCCAGGTCGGAAGAATTCACCGAGGAAAACCTACCCGACGGCTATATCCTCGTGAGCGGCATCGTGGTGGGTCAGAAGTTCAACGAGGACCTGTACTACGACTGGCAGGCAAACGTCTACTGGCTCTATTCGGGCGTCAACTGCTATTATTATGAGCCGGCGCTGCAGAAGTACATCCACGTGTTCGACAACAACACCTACTGCGTATGCCCCGATGAGCTCGACCCGCCGCCCCCCTATGAGCACGATTTCGTTCCCTCCTCGATGTACAACAGTCTGCCGCTTTCCGCCCTGTTCTACCAGAGCGGCATGACCGAGGTGGAGAACCCCTTCGGCAAGCCGGAGGTCACGGTGGAAAACGGGCTGTTCTGCGTGGAGGTCGAGGGCACGAAGCTCTGGTGGATGGAGAAATACCGGAAGTTCCTGCCGAAGGAATACACCATCGTCGACGGCGAGGCCCAGGGCGGCCTGACGGAGACCCAGGTGAACTGGGGCTACTTCGATCCCGACACGGACCCCGACGCCAAGCCCAAGGTACAGAAGGAAGAGGATCGGTATTATATCATCGTCGCCACCGGCGAGCATCCGGGCAAGTACTACTGGTATTCCTACGCGAGCGGCTTCTTCCTGGGCGACCCCATGAATTATGAGGGCAAGCCCATCAAGAAGGAAGACGTGGATCTGAACGGCTACACCCTGCCGTAAGCCCTGCCTCCCCTGACGGGGGGAGCCTGACAAATAATGTCAACGAGCGCAGTTTGCTTCGACGAAGCTACCGCTGACTGAACCAAATCGAAGCCCAGCGAAGCGGGTTCGATTTGGAGAGGAGAAGCAACGAAGCGATACGGAGATTTCACGGGAAGCCGGAAGGCTTACCGCGGAAGCGGAGCGAGCGCAGTTTGCTTCGAAGAAAGGAGGCCCGCTGGGCATGAAAAACCGAATATTCACGCTGGCGCTGGCCTTGCTTCTGGTGCTCTGCCTGAGCCTCCCCGCCCTGGCGGACACGGGCTACACGGGGGAGATCAATCCGGAGACCGGCGAGCCCTACGGCGAGGACGCCGTCCGGGACACAGGGGACCGGGTGGCCCTCTCCGGCAGCATGTACTACGACTGGACGACCCACGACTACGTCTATCCCATCCCGGGCTCCCTGGGCGAGGTCCACGTGGGCGCGGCGGACGGCATGGTCCTCACCTCCCCTGTGGCCATCGTGCCCGGGACCGATACCTCCGTCACCGTCCACCACAACGGCAGCGAATACAAGGGAAACCTGTACAACTGCAGCGAGGCGGGGGAATACGTGATCTCGGCCCTGGTGGGGGGCACCACCCGGCGGCTCATGAGCTTCACCCTGGTGGGCAGGAGCACCAGCGTCCTGCATACCTTCGTCGTTCCCGACGGCTTCTATATCATCGACGCGATGCGGGAAGGGGAAAGCGTGTACGTGGACCGCTACAGCGTGGACATGGAGGCGGAGGGGCTCTACTCCATCGAATACGAATGCTCCGCCACCAATCTGGTGTATAAGCTGGAGACCACGATCGACCGCACGCCTCCCTCCCTCAGCTTCCGGGGGAAGGTGGACCCCCAGGGACGGGTCCGCAGCAAGGTGGAGTTCGAGGGCCTGCAGTACGGGGACACGATCTACATGACCCGCTCGGGCACGGCGGCGGCTCCGGAGCTGAAAAGCGACGGCACGGGCGTCGTCTACGACCCCGGCGCCTACGCGATGATCGTCACGGACGCGGCGGGGAACAGCGTGGAATACGATTTCATCATTCTGCAGTATCTGGATCTGCAAAGCTGGGCCTTCTTCCTGCTGGTACTGGCCATCTTTGCGGCGGTGATCTCCTACATCATCGTCCGGCGGAAGCGGCTGAAGATCGGATAGCTTCGACAGTGAAAAACGCTCGGGAAAGGGGGGAGTGAACGAATATGCTGGAAGACCTCTGGGGCGGTATAAGCGATTTTCTGGGCGACGGTCTGAGCTCGCTGCTGGAAAGCATCCTCAACGCCACCATCTTCAAGCTCTGCTACTATATCGAGCGGGGCCTCTGCTGGCTCATCGGCATCCTGATGGACCTGTTCGAGGTCTTTGCCGGGCTGGAGCCCGTCACCTACAACGGGAAGCAGGACTACCTGATCAACGTCTTCTTCTCCAACAAGGCCATCAACAACATCTACTGGGGCATGGCGATCATCGGCATGGTCCTGATTTTCGTGTTCACGATCTGGTCGGTCATACGCAAGATGTTCGATCTGGAAGGTAAGCAGCAGCAGTCCCTGGGTCAGATCATCTGGTCCGCCATCCGCAGCCTCTTCCTGATCATCGGCCTCACCCTGGTGGTAAGCGTGGTGCTGAGCGCCACGAGCATCCTCATGCGCCAGATCGACTATATCTTCAACAACGCCTACCATCTGGACCAGCCCCAGGAGCGGGAGTTCACGGAAGAGGAATATGCCGCCATGGGCCGGGTGCTGGCCACCATCGGCAACTATTCCATGATTCCCAACAGCAACAACCGCTATAACCTCAACCTCTGCTTCAACGATATCCGCGGAGACATGGATTTCCTCCAGAAGCAGGGCGTCTTCAACTATTCCTACAACGATACGAAGGACGGGACAAAGGAGGAATCCTGGCAGTCGGTGCTGAGCCAGATCGCCAAGAGCTCTGACCTGCGGCAGGACGTGAGCATCGACGTCTACCATGAGGGCATCGCCCGCAGCATCACCGCTGCCATGAACTACCTCCAGACCAATTCCACCCCCCGGCCCGTGAGCAAGGCGGAAATCAACTACGTTGTGAACGAGCGGGTCCACCTGGACCGCATGGTCTTCCTCCTGGGCACCTTCCGCGCGGCGAAGAACTCCGCGTTCAATGAGCATCCCGCCTTTGACGACGCTCTCCGCGGCCCCTATTTCTACGAGGACGGGCGGAGCATCCACAACTACGACCAAGTAAACGACGATTTCTACATCGGCTTCCAGACGGACTACCTTCTGGTGTGGTTCGCCTCCATCGCCCTGATCTTCAACCTGGTGGTCATCATCCTCAACTGCGTGGCCCGCATCTTCAACCTCCTGCTGCTGTACATCATCGCGCCGCCCTTCATCGCCTCCGCGCCTCTGGACAACGGCGGCAAGCTCCGCCAGTGGACCACAGCCTTCACCATCCAGTCCCTGAGCGTGTTCGGCACGGTGATCGCCATGCAGCTGATGCTCATCTATCTGCCCATCGTGGCCAGCCCGGAGCTGGTCCTGTTCAAGGACCGGCCGATGCTCAACGCCATCGCCCAGATCATGCTGGTCTACGGCGGCTCCGAGGCGGCGAAGAAGGCGGGCAGCCTGGTGACCGGCATCCTGGCAGATCAGGCGGGCATGGAGGCCATCCGCTCCGGCGATATGAGCGGCGCGGCCGGCCGGATGATCAACAAGGCCACCAGCGCAGCCAGCGGCGCTCTGGGTATGGCCGCCGGCGTCGCCGGTTTTGCCCTCAGTCCCGTCACCAATCTGGCCAAGCGGCCCTTTAAGGCCATGGGCGACTGGTGGCGCAAGCTGGGCACCGGCGAGGGACAGTCCCGCAGGGAGAAGGCGATCAAGGACGAGATCGCCAAGAACAAGGCCATCGAGAAATACAAGGAAAGCCACCCCGAGGACGCCAAATACCTCCCCGGCGGCGGCGGCAGCGGTTCCGGCGACAACAAGAAAAGCTCCGAGACGCCGGAGAAGAATCCCGGCGGCACCGGGGACAACCCGGATAACAAGAAGGGGAGCGGCTCGGGCGACGGACAGCCCGGCCCGGCGAAGCAGCCGCCTCCCATCCCGAATCGGGCCAACAAGAGCTTCGAGGCGGAGGACACCCAGAGGCACGGCGGTCCGAAGCCCGGCGGCCGCGTGGCCGACATCCGGGAGCGTTCGGGCCTGGACAAAGGTCCCGGCGGCGGCAGAAGGTCCCGGGAGATGAACAACACCGGCAGCCGTCCCAGCCTGGACAAGGAGCCCCCGGCGCCCGGGGCGGCGGCGCAGGCGGCGGTGGCGGCGGAAACCCTAATGAGGCGGGTCCCAAAGACAACCATGTGAACGGCCCTGACATGCCCGAACATCAGCGCGACAACCGTGGGAACCCGCCGAAAGCAGAGGATGCGCCCGAAAAAGAAAACGGGCAGGAGGGCAAAGGTCAGGAGAGACCCCAGGATCCCGGCGGCGACGCCCGGGAGTACGGTCCCCTTCCGGGCTCCGGATCCCGGGACGAAGAGAACCGGATCTCCCGGCGGGAATACACGGCTCCCAGAAGCGGATACAGTCTGGACGGTCCGCCTCCCCGGCAGCAGGGGAGGCCCAGGTCCGGCAGCCAGGGCGGCAGAGCTTCTCAGCGCGGGCAGGGGTCCGGCGCGCAGCAGGGGAACCGTCCCCAGCGGCAGAGCCGCTTCGCCGTGAGCGGTTCCCAGCCCCAGTATGAACCCCAGCGGCAGTATCCCCCGGAAGAGCCGCGGCAGTCCCAAAGCGACGGGAACGTGCCGGAGCGGCAGAGCTCTGTGAATTACCGGGGCCAGGACTCCGGCGGCGCGCCTCAGGCGCAGAGCGCCCAGGCTGACGCCCGGAGCTTTGAACCTCGGCAGGAAATCGAACTGAACATCCCGGCCTCCCAGCGGCGGCAGGGCGGGGGCGCGCCTCAGAGCGCAGCCTATACCGCGCAGCGGCAGGAGTCGGTGAATATCCCGGCTTCCCGGCCCTCCGGCGGAGAAGGGCCGCAGACGGCCTCTTCCGCATCGCCGCAGGGCAGCGTGAACGCGCCGCGGCAGGATGCGTCCGGCAGCGCCCCGCAGCAGAGCAATACGGCGCGGGAAAACGCGCCGACCGGCCCCCGGAGCTACGAGCCCCGGTCGGAGAGCACGGTGAACATCCCGACCTCCCGGCGGCAGAGCGGGGGCGCGCCGCAGAGCGCGGCCTATACCGCGCAGCGGCAGGAGCCGGTGAGTATCCCGGCTTCCCGTCCCTCCGGCGGAGAAGGGCCGCAGACGGCCTCTTCTGCATCGCCGCAGGGCAGCGTGAACGCGCCGCGGCAGGATGCGTCCGGCAGCGCCCCGCAGCAGAGCAATACGGCGCGGGAAAACGCGCCGACCGGCTCC
>JAFXUU010000002.1 GCA_017524845.1 Oscillospiraceae bacterium | reverse complement strand
GGCGGCTTCGCTGCGGTCCTGATCCGCTTCGTCGTTGTAGCCGGGGATCAGCGGCACCCGCAGGTGGATCGCCTCCGGGCCAAGGGCGCCAACCAGGTATTTCAGGTTCTCCCAAACCGGCCCCGGGGCCTTGCCGGTGTAGCCCTCGTAGATGGCCGGGTCCAGGGTCTTGATATCCACGATAAAGGTGTCGAAGGCCGCGGCGGCCCGCCGGACCGCCCCCGGGGAGACGTTCAGACAGGTCTCGGCGGTGAAGCGCCAGCCCGGGCAGAGGGGCCGCAGGCTCTCGTATAAATCCAGATGCAGCAGGCTCTCGCCCCCGCCGAAGCAGAGGCCGCCCCCGGTGGCCCGGAAGTAGAGGTCGTCGATCCGGGTTTTCTCATATAATTCCGCCGCCGTCACGTAACTTGGGGCTTGCCGAAGGGCGTTTTTATTGATACAATAGGCGCAGGAAAGGGGGCAGCCGGCCCCGGCCACCAGGGTCGTGACCCCTTCCCCGTCGATCTCCATCCGATGCCGGGACAGCCCCAGCAGCGGGTATTTCGGCTCGCTCATGCTTCATCCCCCGTCCCTGTCATTCCGAGCGCAGCGAGGAATCCGTTCCCCATTCCCGTCATTCCGAGCGCAGCGAGGAATCCGTTCCCCCATCTCGCTCACCGGGCCTCGGTGGTCTCCGGGACCTCGTCGGCAGGCAGCCCATCGCCGGGCATCGTGTCCGGAAAATAGGCCACGTCCCCCAGAAGCTCCGGCTCCTCCGTCGTGTCCGGCGCGGTCCCTCCCTCGGTGCTATCGGCAGGGAGGACCTTCCCCATCAGGGGCTCCTCCGTCTCCGGCGGCGCGGCTATTTCGCCCACCAGCTCCATGGTCTCCGGCGGCATGGTGTCGATCATCCCGGCGATGGTCTCCATGGGCTCTCCCTCCAGCTCCGGGCAGCTGCTGGAGATCGGGGGATTCACCGTCTGCAGGGTCGGCGCGTTGGTCCCGCCGCTGCCGGAGCCGCCGGGCACGCAGGCGCTTAGGGAGAGGCTCAGCCCCGCCGCCACGGCGGCCACGGCCACGCTCTTCCCCAGACGGCGGCGCTTCTCCAGCTCCTGCTCCAGATAGCGCAGCTCCGCCTCGCACCTGGGACAGGTGCCCCTGCATTCGCCCTGATACGTGCACTCCCGGGTCACATAGGGGATGTCGTTCTCGTCCGCGATCCGCTGGCGGATCTCCTTCAGGATCTTGCACTTGTTCTTGCCCTTCATTGTGCGCACCTCCCGGCATTTTCTGTTATTCAGACGGCAGCCCGCCCGAAAAGTTCCCGAAAAATCGGGGTTTGGCGAGCTCTTGCAAACGTCCGGTAGCGGCGCACAATGCAAGCGCCCTGTAGCGGCGCACACCAGTGCGCCACGAGACCGGGTTCCGGTGGCGCACTGGTGTGCGCCGCTACGGGAGCGTTTCGACAAATCCGAATTTTACACGATAAGGTGATACTATGATGACGCAAAAGCTCTATGAAAGCGATTCCTATCTGAAAGAATTTACGGCGCAGGTCCTCTCCTGCGAGGCCTGCAAGGGCGGCTATGCCGTCGTGCTGGACCGGACGGCCTTCTATCCCGAGGGAGGCGGACAGCCCTGCGACCTGGGCGTCCTGGGCGGGGCCCGGGTGCTGGACGTGCAGGAGCGGGACGGTGCGATCCTACACACCGTAGACGCGCCCCTCTCCGGGACCGTTTCCGGGACCATCGACTGGGAGCGCCGCTTCGACCTGATGCAGCAGCACTCCGGCGAGCACATGATCTCCGGCACCGCCCACCGGCTCTACGGCGTCGAGAACGTGGGCTTCCACATGGGAGCCGAGCTGATCACCATTGACTTCGACCGGGTGCTGAGCTGGGAGGAGCTGCTGGTGGTGGAGGCTCAGGTCAACAGCGCAATCTGGCTGGACCGCCCCGTACAGGTCCGGTACTACGACAGCGAGGCCACCTGCCCCGAGGACTACCGCAGCAAGAAGGCCATCGCGGGCCGCCTGCGGCTGGTGGAGTTCCCCGGCGTGGACCTCTGCGCCTGCTGCGGGACCCACGTGGCCCGGACCGGCGAGATTGGCCCGGTGAAGCTGCTCTCCGTGGTGAAATTCCACCAGGGCGTGCGGATCGAGCTGGTCTGCGGCAGGCGGGCCTACGAATACCTCTCCGCCGTCTGCGCCCAGAACCGGGCCGTCTCCGGCCTGCTCTCCGCCAAGCCCTTCGAGACCGCCAGAGCCGTGGAGCGGACCCTGGGGGAGCTGGCCCAGATCAAGCAGGAAAAGGCCCTCTGGGAGAGCCGCTGCGTCCAGGCCCGGGCCGCCGCTCTGCGGGACGCGGGGGACGTGCTGCTCTTTGAGGAGGGCCTGGCCCCGGACGCCCTGCGCAGGCTCTGCGTGGAGCTCATGGAGGTCTGCGGCGGCCGCTGCGCGGTCTTCTCCGGCGACGACGAAAGCGGCTGGGCCTACGCCCTCGGTCAGGCGGGCGGCGACCTGCGGGCCTTCGTCAAGGAGATGAACGCCACCCTGAACGGCCGCGGCGGCGGCAAGCCCAACTTCGCTCAGGGCCGGGTGAACGCCCCCCGCAAAGCGATCGAAGCGTTTTTTGTGGGGTGACGAATGCGGATTTGTGAGACCGTAGGGGGCAGCGTCCTCGACGCCCCGAACGTACATGTAACTGATACCTGCGGGCCGTCGAGGACGCCGGCCCCTACGGAGGAATCCCGACAAACCCCGATTCTGGTTATCGGCTTTCATCAGCCGATCCATCGTAGGGGCGGTCATTGGCCGCCCGCCACACGTACCAGCTCTCCCCTCTGCACCACGCCCGTAGGGGCGGTCACTGGCCGCCCGGTCCGCCAGAGGC
>JAFXUU010000035.1 GCA_017524845.1 Oscillospiraceae bacterium | reverse complement strand
CCGCTACACGAATTCCCTGGAGGCCCTGAACGCCGCCTATGCGGTCGGCTTCCGCTATGTCGAGCTGGATTTCGAGCTGACCTCCGACGGGGAGATCGTGCTGATCCACGACTGGGAGGCCATGTCCCTGCGGCTGTTGGGAAAAACGGGGCCCCTCAGCCTTCGGGAGTTCCGCGGCCGCAAAGCACTGGCGGGGCTCACCCTGCTGGATCTGAAGGGACTGCTGGACTGGCTGGAGGCGCACCCGGACTGCGCCGTGATCACGGACGTGAAAAGCGAGGAAAACCCCGCGGTGCTCGCGTCGATCCGGGAGGCGGCGGGAGACCTCGCCGGTCGCTTCATTCCCCAGGCCTACGCTCCTGCGGAGGCGGCGGCCCTCCTCGACGACGGCTGGGAGCGGGTGATCCTCACCCTGTACCGCACGGAGCTGACGCCGGAGGAGCTGGCGGACTTCCTAGCAGAAACGCCCCTCTGGGCGGTGACGGTCCCCCAGGAGCGCATGAGTCCGGCGCTGGCTGACGCCGTCGGGGAGAGCGGCACGGCCCTCTACTGCCACACGGTGAACGCCCTGGACTTTTTCGACGAGTGGAAGGACCGGGGCCTCACGGGCATCTATACCGACTATTTCCAGCCGCTGCGCTGGATCTACTGACGGCATTGACCCTCCGGGGAGCTTCCGCGCTTGCCCCGGAGGGTTTTTCATGCTATGCTGGAAAAAAAGCGGCCGGGAGCCGGCCGGAAAGGATGATACGGCCATGGGATGCTACCGCAATTTCAAATCCGTGATCTACTGCACGGCCCAGAACATGGTGAACATGAGCGAGGAGGCCCTTCGGGAGCAGCTGAAATTCTTTCAGAAGTATACCGGGGTGGACAAGGTCTACCTGGAGCCCTATCGGGACGGGCTCATGATCCCCGAAGCGCAGCTGGAGATGCTCATCCGGGTCTTCCGTGAAAACGGGATCGAGGTCTCCGGCGCCCTCACCACCACCTGCGAGGACCTGAGCGAAGCCGACGCCTATAAGCAGCGCATGGGCGGCACCTACTGCTATTCCAACGCCGCCATGCGGGACTTCCTGGTGAAGACCGTCGTCTACACCGCCCGCCACTTCGACGAATTCATCATCGACGACTGGTTCTTCACGACCTGCACCTGCGACGAGTGCCGCGCCGCAAAGGGAGACCGAAGCTGGGAAGCCTTCCGCACGGCGCTGCTGGCGGAGGTCAGCGAGAACCTGATCCTGAAAAAGGCGAAGGAGGCCAATCCCAACTGCCGCGTCATCGTCAAATTCCCCAACTGGTCCGAATCCTATCAGGAGGCGGGCTACGATCCCTGGCGGCAGCGGCAGCTGTTCGACATGATCTATACCGGCACGGAGACCCGGGACACCGCCCACAGCGACCAGCACCTGCCCAAATACTGCTCCTGGAGCCTCATGCGGCTCATGGAGCACTACGCGCCGGGGCGCAACGGGGGCGGCTGGTTCGATCCCTACGGCTGCAGCCCCATGGAGCTCTACAGCGAGCAGGCTATGCTGACGGCCCTCTCCCGCCCCCGGGAGATCTGCCAATTCTGCTGGGGCTCCCTGTATAAAAACCGGGTGGTGACCCCCGTCGGCCTGCAGCTGGAGGCCATCGACCGCATGCTTTCCGAGGCCGGAGACTGCCTGGGCGTGCCCTGCTATCTGCCGCCCTACGCCCAGGGGGAAGATCATCTGGAGGACTTCCTGGGCATGCTGGGCATCCCTCTGGAGCCGGTGCCGGAGTTCCCGAAGGACAGCAAAAGCGTGTTCCTCACCGTCCAGGCCCTGAAGGATCCGGAGATCATGGAAAAGCTGGAGGCCTTCCTGGCCGCCGGCGGGCGGGCCGTCGTCAGCTCCGGCTTTGCCGTCGGGGCCATGGACCGGGGCTTCGGGGAGCTGAGCTCCGTCCGCTTCCGGGGCCGCCGCTTCACCACCGACGAATTCATCGAGGACGGGATGATGGCCCCCGGCAGCGTCTTCAGCCGCCACCGGATGACCTTCCCTCTTCTGGAGCACCGCACCAACGTGACCTGGGCCCTGTGCAAGGGGGTCTGCGGGGAGGAGAATTATCCGCTCCTCCTGCGGGACGGCTACGGCCGCGGCCAGCTCTACATCCTGGCGGTGCCCGATGAATACGGCTATCTGTATGACCTGCCCGCAGAGGTGCTGCGGGTGATCCGCTCCGTCTTCGCTTTGGACGTGCCCGCCTATCTGGAGGGGCCCGCCCAGGTCTCCCTCTTTGCCTACGAAAAGGACGTGTTCGCCCTCTACCCCTACGTCAGCGGCCTCACCCGGGGCCGGACGACCCTGGTGCTGAAGGGGGTGGCGGACGCCCTGGTGGACCTGAAGACCGGCATGCGGATGCTGCCCGCCCGGGTCAGCCCCTTCGGGGACGCAAGCACCGCCTTCTCCCTCTTCCTGCAGCAGGGGGAGCCCTCCTTCTACCGGGTGGAGTGGAACGAGAAGCGGGAGGGCGAGCCCGTGAAGAAGTCCGTCGCCTCCGCTCCCCACGATTTCGGCGTATAGACACCCGGTCCGATCCGCAACCGCTCCGCATCCCCCGCCTTTCGGCGGGGGATTTTTCAAAAATCATTGTATCCTTCGGCTTCACGTGCTATAATTTAAAAATTCACTGCGGGTTAGCCCGCTGAATCCAAAAAAACGACGAGGGTTGTCAGAATGAACCATACGGAACTGCTGAAGCTGCTGGAAAAGGACTGCCGCGCCACGCCGGATCAGCTGGCCGCCATGCTGGGCGAGGACACGGGAACGGTGCGCAGGGAGATCTCCGCCCTGGAGAAGGACAACGTGATCCTGGGCTACAACGCCATGATCGACTGGGACCGCACCGGCGAGGAGCTGGTGTCGGCCCTCATCGAGGTCCGGGCCACGCCCCAGCGGGGGGAGGGCTTCGACCGCATCGCCGAGCGGGTGTATCAGTTTGAAGAGGTGGAGAGCATGTACCTCATGTCCGGAGCCTACGACTTCGCCGTGACCATCACCGGCCGCACCCTGCGGGAGGTGGCCTCCTTCGTCGCCGCCCGGCTGAGCACCATCGAGGGCGTCACCGGCACGGCCACCCACTTCATCCTGAAGAAATACAAGGAGAAGGGCGTGACCTTCGAGAGCCAGCCGGTGCAGGAGGAAAGGATGAAGTACCTCTGATGGAATTCCGTGATCTGATCGCCGAAAAGGTGACGGCGCTGCGCCCCTCCGGCATCCGCAAGTTTTTCGATCTGCTGGAGACCATGGAGGGCGGCATCTCTCTGGGGGTGGGCGAGCCCGACTTTCAGACCCCCTGGCACATCCGGGACGCGGGCGTCTATTCCCTGGAAAAGGGCTTCACCAAATACACGCCCAACGCGGGCATGATGGCTCTGCGCAGGGAGATCTCCGCCTACATGCGCCGCCGTTTCGGCCTGGACTACGATCCGGACGGGCAGATCATCGTCACCGTGGGCGGCTCCGAGGGCATCGACCTGAGTCTGCGGATGCTGCTGGAGCCGGGAGACGAGGTCATCATCCCCACCCCCAGCTTCGTGTGCTACGGACCTCTCACCGTCATGGCCGGGGGCACGCCGGTGTACGTGGAGACCCGGCAGGAGGACGATTTCAAGCTGACGCCGGAGCTGCTGGCGGGCGCCCTCACCCCGAAAACGAAGGCCCTGATCCTCCCCTACCCCTGCAACCCCACCGGCGGCATCATGGAAAGGGCCGACCTGGAGGCTGTGGCGGAGATCCTGAA
This sequence comes from Oscillospiraceae bacterium, assembly GCA_017524845.1. Classification (GTDB taxonomy): domain Bacteria; phylum Bacillota; class Clostridia; order Oscillospirales; family Oscillospiraceae; genus UBA1774. Next base: position 4,247 of record JAFXUU010000035.1, on the reverse strand, counting down.
GGACAGGGAGATCGCCGTGATCTCCGACGAGATCTACGCGGAGCTCAGCTACGGCGGGAAGCACTGCTCCCCGGCGTCCATCCCCGGGCTGAAGGAGCGCACCATCGTGGTCAACGGCTTCTCCAAGGCCTTCGCCATGACCGGCTGGCGTCTGGGCTACCTCTGCGCTCCCCGGGACGCCATCGCACAAATGGTTAAGATCCACCAGTTCGGCATCATGTCCGCCCCCACCGTCAGCCAGTATGCCGCCATCGAGGCCATGAAGAACGGGGACAGGGACATTGAGGCCATGCGCCGCGAATACGATCATCGCCGCCGCTTCCTGGTGCGCGGGCTCCGGGAGGCGGGTCTGGATTGCTACGAGCCCCGGGGCGCCTTCTACGTATTCCCCTGCATCCGCTCCACGGGGCTGTCCAGCGACGAGTTCTGCGAGCGCTTCCTCATGAGCGAGAAGGTGGCCGCCATCCCCGGCAGCGCCTTCGGCCCCGGCGGCGAGGGCTTCGTACGCATGTGCTACGCCGCCTCCATGGACGACCTCACCGAAGCCCTCGTGCGGCTGAAGCGGTTTTTGAAAACTCTGTGACAGCCCGAACCTCCCCCGGTCCCCGGACCGGGGGAGATACTGTAATTATCCGTAAACAAATTGCCATAATCCGTCAGCGTCCCGTTGCATATGCCTTGATATCGTGGTATAGTGAGAGGGCATAAACACAGGCATCTCCGATCCCCGCGCCGTCCCCGGGGGGGCGGCAGCTCCGGCAAAGCAAACAATAATACTATATTGTGAAAGGAAGATGTTGCATGCAAATCCGCAGAGTGTTCAGCCTTGTGCTCTGCGCGGCGCTGCTCCTGGGCCTGATGGTCCTGCCGGCAGCCGCGTCGGAGACGCCGACCGTGATCGACGAGATCGAGGTCTACTTCTATGCGCCGCCGCTGGGCGCCAATAACAATTACAGCACCTACGTATACACGAACGACTATGACGGCTTCGATAAGGAGGGCGGCACCTACTGGGAGCGCATGTTCGACGGCGAGACAGACGTGGGCTTCTATCCCATGCAGGCTGAAGAAGTCTTCGAGTGCGGGGAAACCTATTACCTGAACATGAGCTTCGTTCCCCGGGACGGCTACGCCTTCTCTCCGAGCGTCACCGTCAAGGACGATTGCGACAACGGCCGCAGCCTGGATGTGGATTACGCGCTCACGCAGGACGGAACCGTGAACGTGACCATCGCCTACACCGCCGGTCCCGGCTTCACGGAGTACCTTTACGACTGCTACGGGAATTTCGGCGACAATGTGGAGTTCGACGCCTACGTGGACGGTGAGGACTACGTCGAAAGCTGCGTGTGGCAGTACAGCACCGACGGCGGCACGACCTGGACCGCCGACGCAGACGGCGACGGCTTCGCGCTGCCCAAGACCGTCAGTATCACGAACGACGGTTGGCTCTACCGCTGCATACTCACGGACGAGTACGGCTATACCGCCGTATCCAATTCCGCAAGGCTCGCCGCGTTCAAGCCCATTGAGAGCATCAACGTCCTGGCCACGGCGCCTGAGGCCGGCATGCGGTACACCGACCTGAAGGTGCTGGACGCCGAGGGCAACGACATCACCGGCGACGAGCAGGCCATGATCAATATGTATCACGTCTGCATCGAGCTGTACTTCGGTGTAAAGGACTCGGAGGGCAACTGGTCGTACCCGGATTACATCGTCAGCGATGAGGACTATTATCTCTGCGTCTGGTTCTACATCGAGGGCGGAGATTACGACGAATACTACATAACCGACGACACGACCTTCAGTGTCAACGGCGTGGCCTGCACCGAGCTTGACAACAATTACAGCAGCGGCGAGGCCAGGCTGCCCTTCTCCGTGCAGCCTTCGGTCTACACCCTGGATCTGCAGGATGGAGCCGTGAACATCCCCGCCGACGACGCGCAGCGTGTGCTCGCCACCCTCGGCGCCATGGGCGAGGGCAATTGGCCCAGGCTGAGCATGGACGTCGTGCACAACGACGAATCCAGCGGCGTGACGCCGGGCGACATTGCGCTTTACGGCTCGGTGGATTACCTTCTGGATCTGGACTTCTATGACAGCTACGACGTCTGCATCCACGAGATGGACGGCGTATACACCGCCTATCAGCTGCCCCACAGTTCCCTCTATGCGAGCTTCTATGAGGAACTGTACGATCAGCAGAAGACGTCCCTGGGAGACGCGAGGACCCGTTTCTACGAGGTCATCAATATCCTCCCCGATTACGAGGAGCTCATGCTCGGAGAGATCACCTTCGACGAGCCCGAGATCGGCAGCAGCGAACAGCCCGAGCTTTACGTTGCCCTGGACGCCGGCTTCTTCCTGGAGTACGACGGCTGGGAGCTGGTGGTGGTTGAAGACGGCGAGACGGCGTTCACGGATTTCGATGAATTCGAAGCCGGCCGCACCTATGCCATCGCCTGCGAGGTCCATGCCGACGGCAAGGCCATCACGCCGGACACCGAGTTCACCGCCGTGAGCACCGGCGGACGCAGCGCCGAGGTCGTGCTGGACGATTGGGATCCCGAAGGGCATCTTGGCTGGATCGTCATTTACTATACCCTGAGCTCCGCCATCGTTCAGCAGCCGCAGGACGCTTACGGCTTCAGCGGAGACACGGCCAGCTTCCACACGGAGGTGGCGGGCGATGTCACCTACCGCTGGCAGTTCAGCAAGAACGGCGGCGAGACCTGGAGCAACAACTCCTCCGCCGCGACGGGCTACAACGAAGATACTCTGTATATACCCGTCAACTCCACCCGCGACGGCTACCTCTACCGCTGCAAGATCACCGACCAGGTCACCGGAGACGTCTACTTCACCGAGCCCGCCAGGCTGATCATGCGGAAGCCCATCGCCTCCGTCGACCTGTACATTGCCGAGCCGGTCATCGGCGAGAGCATCTACGACGTGACGATGCTGGACGCCCAGGGCAACGAGCTGTCGTACGAGGAACTGGATGCGCTCTATCCCTTCTCCCTGGAATACTGGTTCCAGAGCCAGACCCAGTCGCAGGTCTTCACCGCCGGCGAGACCCTTGAGTTCCTCGTCTCCGCCTACATGGAATGGCTGGAGGACGACGAGGGCAATCTGCTCTATGAGTACTATTTCGATGAGAACACCGTTTTCACCGTCAACGGCGTCGCCTGCACGATCTACTACGACTACTTCAGCCCCGTCAGCATCACCGTTTACCGCGAATATGAGATCGTCCTCCCCGAGATCGAAGAGGTGCTCTTCAGCTTCACGGCTCCCAACGTGGGGGATACGAACTACGGCTGGGAGCAGCTGGTGCCCATCTCCTGGAATGAGAACAACGGCGTCTACCATCTCATGACGGAAGAGAGCTGCTGGTATCTCCTTCGTGAAGAAAACGAGGACGACTGGTTCGACTACGACTTCGAGACCTTTGAGGCCGGAGAAACCTACTACTTCGACCTTCTGGCCGACAGCGAGATCGCGGGCTTCACCGAGAACACGCAGTACGTGATCACGGACGACAAGGGGAACGTGTATGAGCCCTTCGTCGAGCTGGATCCGGAATGGCCCCAGAGCGTGTATATCCGGATAGCCTATACGCCGGGCACGCCCCTGAGCATCACCGCCGACCTGGAGGATTACGCCGGACCTGAGGGCAGCACCGCTTCCTTCACCGTGCAGGCGGAGGGCACCGGCCTCACCTATCAGTGGTGGGTCAAGAAGCCCACGGCCACCAAGTTCAGCAAGTCCTCCATCACCGGCGACACCTACTCCGTGGCGCTCACAGCCGCCCGGAACGGCAACCAGGTTCACTGCGTGGTGACCGACGCCTTCGGCCACTCCGAACAAACCAACACCGTGACCATGACCATCCGCGAAGCCGTTTCCGTCGAAGAGCTTGAGGACTACGTCGGAGCGCAGGGCAGCACGGCTTCCTTCACCGTGCAGGCCACCGGCACCGTCCTCACCTATCAGTGGTGGGTCAAGAGCCGCACCGCCACCAAGTTCTCCAAGTCCAGCGTCGTCTCCCCCACCTACAGCGTCACCCTCACGGAAGCCAATTCCGGCCGTCAGCTCTACTGCGTCGTCACCGACGCTTTCGGCGAGACCGTCCAGACCAACGCCGTGAGTATGACCATCGGCGAGCCGGCTGCCGAGCTTGCGATCACCGCCGACCTGGAGAACTACGTCGGGCCCGTGGGCAGCACGGCCACCTTCACCGT
>JAFXUU010000034.1 GCA_017524845.1 Oscillospiraceae bacterium | reverse complement strand
GGGCGCTCTCGGCGGCCTCCTGCTGCCCGGGCAGGGCGTCCCGCAGGGTCTTCAGCCCGCCCGACGTGCGGTCCAGGGCTTCCTTCGCCGCCTGCAGCGCCCGCTCGTGGACGCCGATCTCCCCGAGCAGCGCCTCCCGCTCCTGCGTCAGCGCCGCGAGCTTCCCCCTGGCCTCGCTCTCCGCGGGGAAGGGGAGCTGCCTTCGGATCTCCTGCACGGCGCTGTCCAGCCCGTGGAGCTGCCGCTCCAGCGCTTCGCAGCGGGATTTTTCTTCCGAAAGGCGCGTGCCCAGGTCCTCCAGCTCCGCGGCCTTTCTCTTCTCATCCTCCAGGAGCTTCTTCCTTCGGCGGCAGCTTGCCTGCGCTTCGGCGCAGGCCCTTTCCTTTTCCGCCAGGGCTTCCTCCAGGCGGCGGCAGAGGGCGGGGAGCCAGCCCGGCGAGACGAGGACGCCCCAGCCGGAGCATGCCGGCTCGAGCTTCCGGGCCTGGGCGGCCGCATCCTCCTTCCGCTGCTCCAGGAGACCCCTGTGCTTCTCCAGCTCCGCCTGCTTTTTCTGCCGCCTGTCCTCGGCGGCTTTGGCTGCGGCCTCCGCCGCCTCCACCTCCGTCCGATCGGGCACCCGGTCCGCGGGCAGGGCGAAGCGGTGCGCCTCCTCCCGGCAGAAGGGGGTATTGCACACGGGGCAGACCGTCTTCCCGGTCTCCGCCAGCTCCTTTTCCATGCTCACGGCGATGAGGCCCGCCTGTCCCTCCAGAAAGGCCCGGTAAAGGGCGTGGCGGCGCTCCTCCGCCGCGGCGGCCTTTTCGGTCAGCTCCTTCAGCTTCCCGGCCTCCGCTGCCAGAGCCCCTTCCTCCCCGAGGATGGCGTCCACCCGGGCGGAGACCCCCGTTCCCGGTGCGGCGGCCCCGTCCCGCCTTTCCCGGGCGGCGTCCAGCTCCGCTGAAAGACGCGCAGCCGCAGCCTCGCAGCCCTCCAGGGCCGCGAGGTCTTCCCGGAGGGCGGCCAGAGCTTCGCCCAGGGCCGTCTGCTCATCCCCGAGCCGCCCGACGGCCTCCCGGGCGCCCTCCAGCTTCCGGCGGGTCCCGGCCATCCCGGCTTCCTTCTCCGCGGCCTGCCCGTAGAGGGGAAGGGCGGCCTCCAGCTTTGCCGCTTCCCCCGCCAGGGCGTCCGCCCGCAGCCGTTTCGGCCCGTCCGCCTCCGCCGCGGCCCGGGCCAGGGCCAGCGCCGAGGCCTGCTCCGCCCCCAGGGCTTCCCGCTTTTCGATCTCCTGCCGGGTCTGCGTCAGGAGGGCGGAAGCCCGCTCGGCCTCTGCTTCCCTAGGCTTGACCCGGTGCAGGGCCTTCTCCGCCGCGAGATACGCTTCCCTCCGGGCGGCGAAGGCCTCCCGCTGCGCCTCCAGCGAAGCCAGGAAGGCCCGCTTGCCCGCCAGCTCCTCCAGCAGGGCGTTGTCCGTCTCCGCCGCGCCTTCCCGGCGGGTCAGCTCCTGCACCTCCAGGCTCAGCCTCCCATGCTCGTCCTTCAGGGCTTCCAGCTGCGCCTCCTCCCGGCGGACCAGCGCCTGCAGGTTCTCCGCGAGCCGGGGATGGGCGGGCAGAAAATCCTCGGCCTCCCGCTCCGAAAGCCCCTGCGGAAGGGTGAAGAGGCCGTGCATGACGGTGTCGATCTCCGCCCGGCAGGCCTGCCGCCGCTGCTCCAGGCTCCTGGCGGCGGCGGACAGCAGGTTCTGGAAGCGCACGTATTCCGAATTGTCGAAGAGCCTGCCCAGGATCTCGTTCTTCCTCTCGCTGCCGGACTTCAGGAATTCCCGGAATTCCCCCTGGGCCAGCATGACGATCCGGCGGAACTGCTCGGAATTCAGGCCCAACAACTCCTCGCAGCGGGCGGTGACCCGCGTCGCGCCTTCCACGGCGGGCTGCTCCGGACCCGACATGACCGCGCTGACCGTCGCGTCTCTGTAGCCCTCCGAGCCGCGCTTTTTGCTGAAATGCAGGCTGCGCTCCACGCGGTATTCCCGTCCCTGATGGACAAACTCCAGGGTCACCGCCGTGTCCACCGACAGGGGGACGAAATCCGAATGCAGCATCTCCGTTTTGCGGTCCGAGCCGCTGGGGACGCCGAAGAGGGCGAAGGAGATGGCGTCGAAGATCGTGGTCTTGCCCGCGCCGGTTTTCCCGACGATCAGATAAAGGCCGCCGGTGAGGTCGCCGAAGCGCACCGTGGTCTCTTCGGCGTAGGAGCCGAAGGCCTTCATGGTCAGCTTTGTCGGTCTCATATCTCCGCTCCTTCCCTCCGCAGCAGGAAGCGCAAAAGGGCTTCCGCCGTCTCCGCGTCCACGCCTGTCCGCTGCCGGGGATCCGCCGGCCGGCTGCGCAGCAGCTCTCCGGCCTCGTGCAGCAGGGCGACGTCCGCTTCCTCAGGCTCGCTGCCGCTCCGGTCGGTGAAGAAATCTGCGAAGAGCTCCTCCACCGGCTTGGCCCGCGCCGTCTCCGGGTCCGTCCCGGAGACGTCCTCTCCAAAGCGGCGGTATTCCGAGACCCGCTCCATGAGGACGCTGCCCCGCTGCTCCGCCAGGCCCTGGAAGAGGTCCGAGATCTCCGGCGTCATGGGCCTGTCCGTGATCACCAGCCGGAGGTATTCGCCCCGGCGGTCCCCGGCCAGCTCCCGGTCCCGCAGCTCCTCGAAGGGGCCCCGCAGCTCCCGCATGGGGTGCAGGGGCGGGATTTCCAGGGTCGTTATCCTCGGCGGCGTGCCCTTCGGCCCCAGCTCCACCAGCACCGGCCCCTTGGCGGCCTGCCGCGTTTCGTTGAAGTGGTAGCACATGGGGGAGCCCGCGTAGCGCACCGCCTCCCGGCCCACGGGATAGGCCGCGTGGACGTGCCCCAGGGCCGCGTAGTCGAAGGCGTCGAAGGCGGTGAAGTCCACCTGTCCCACGCCGCCCACGGCGCTCTCCGAGCCGCCCCGGGGCGCCTCCGCGCCGAAGGCGGTCACGTTCTGGTGGGCGACGATCACGTTTCGCACCGCCGGATCGAGCTCCTGGGCCGCCAGCAGCCGCCGCACCGCCGTGTCGTAGTCCCGGATCGCATCGTCCTCCAGGACCTGGGCGACGGCGGCGGGGAAGACGTAGGGCATGAGCCGGAAGACGACGGGACCGAAGTCGTCGGACAGGGGGACGCTGACGAGCTCCCGCTCCACGGAGCCGGCGATGTGGACTTTCTGCCGGGCGAGGATGTCCCGGGCGAAGGCCAGGCGCTGCCCGGAATCGTGGTTCCCGGCCGTCAGCAGCACGCTGACGCCCAGGTCCGCCAGCCCCTGCACCAGACGGCTCAGCAGCTCCACCGCCGCGCCGGAGGGGGAGCTCCGGTCGTACACGTCCCCGGCGATGACGACGGCCTGGGGCCGCAGCTCCTCCGCCAGGGCGAGGAAGCGGTCGACCCAATGGGGCTGGTCCCCGTTCTCCAGCATGGAGACCCCGTGGATCACCTTGCCCAGGTGCAGGTCGGAAATATGCAGAAAACGCATGGCATGGCTCCTTTCCGGTCTGCTTCGCGCCTTTCGCCGGAGCTCGGGGCGGTCCGTTCAGACGCCGGTCCCGCGCGCCCCGGTTCCCCCCGGAGCGCGCGGGCGCGTTTCTTCTTCCTTCACAGCAGGCCGTAACTCACGGCCCGGAGGCGGTTGTTGTAATAGCGGCTGTCCGGCATCATGTCCTGGATCATGAAGGCGATGGAGAGCTTTTCCGCCGGGTCCGCCAGCATCCAGGCCCCCGCCGCGCCCTCCCAGCCGAATTCGCCCACGCTGCCGCTGCTGAGCCCGGCGGCGGGATCCACATAGGTGCGCACGCCGTAGCCGTAGCCGTAGCCCTTCGTGTCCGGGCCGATGAATTCCTTTTTCATGTCCGCCGTCAGCAGATCCTGGCGCATGAGCTCCAGGGTCTTGCGGCCCACGATGCGCTCGCCCTTCCAGGTGCCGCCGCAGGCCAGCATGGCGGAAAAGACCTGGAGGTCTCCCAGGGTGGAGAGGAGCCCGGCGTCCGCCGCCTCATAGGCCGCCTCCTCCCGGTACATGGTGTCCAGGGGGTCCCCCAGCAGGTCGCTGCAGAGCTCCACCGTGCCGTCCGGCTTCCGGCGCACGCATTCGGCCAGGCGCTCCCGCCAGCCGGGGCGGAAGCGGAAGCCCGTGTCCTGCATGCCCAGGGGCTCGAAGATGTTTTTCTTCATGTATTCTCCAAGGCTGAGGCCGCTGGTGACCTCCACCACCACGGCCATGATGTCGATGCCGTAGCCGTACTGCCAGCGGGTCCCCGGCTCGAAGAGCATGGGCACCTCCGCCAGAGCTCGGATCTCCTCCCGCAGACTGTAGTCCGCCTGGAACTTGCTGCCTCCCAGCTTCTCGTGGCATTCCGCGAGGCCCTTCGCCGTGGGACTGTCGTCGAAGGCGTAGAAGCCCACGTTCATGTTGAAAAGGTGCTTCATGAGCATGGGCTGTTTCGCGTCCTCCACCGTCCAGCTCCCGTCGGGCTGCTTGACGCTGAGCTTCATGTGCCGGTATTCCGGCAGATACTCGTATACCGGATCGTCCATGAGGAAAGCGCCCCGCTCGTATTCCATCATGCCGCAGAGGGAGGAATAGACCTTGGTGATGGAGTGCATGCGGAACAGGGTGTCCGCCGTGAGGGGCCTGGTGCGGGCCAGGTCCCGGTGCCCGCAGAAGCCCTCGTAGAGCTTTTTCTCTCCCCGGTATACGGACAGCGCCGCGCCGGGGATGCCCCGGTCCACGAAGCGCTGCAGCAGGCGGTCCAGATCCTTCGTCGTTGACATCTGTCTTCTCTCCTTCCGTTATTCGTGCGGGACGGGCCCGCGATCGTACGGTATCAGTAAACACGATTTTCGGGGAAAAAGCAAGGGCCTCGGCCCCGGGGGAAAAGGGGGCTTTCCCGAAGGCCCCTCTTCCTGTATAATGAAAAAAGATTTCGCCTTCCGAGAACGAAAAGGGTGAGGAGCGTGATGAGCATGATAAACACCGAAGCGCCCCGGCCGTATTTCCCCCGTCCCCACGAGCTGGACCGGCTCCCGGCGGAGCGGGCCATGCCGGACCTGTTCCGCTTCCTGGAGCCGGGCCGGGGCCGGGTGGAAAGCCCGGAGGACTGGGAGGACCGGCGGCGGGAGCTGAAGGACGAGCTGCAGTACTATCTCTACGGCAGCCGCCTGGAGCCCCGGAAGGAGGACACCGCGGTCACCGCCGTGCGTGAGAACTACCGCTGGACCTGGGCGGAGGGGATCCTGCCCCCCGCCGCCGGTCCCTTCGGGAGCCCGGAACCGCCGAAGCTGCCGGAGGGGAGCTATACCGCCCGGAGGCTGGATTTCACTGCCTTCGGCATGGGCGTGTTCTACGGGGATATCGCCCCGAAGGAGGACTACGTCCACACGGGGGCGGATTTCCCCCTCCCCGGGAGCCTGGGCCTCTGGCGGGCGGGGGAGGGCTGGGAAGCCCACCGGAAAGCCTGCCGTCGGGAAAAGCTCCCCGCCGTCACCGTGGAGATCACCATCCGGGACACGGAACCCCTGAACGCCCCCTGGCGCTCCGCCGCGGCGGAGACGGGGGTGAAGCACGAGTTCGAGCTGCGCTTCCCCGCCGAAGCGCCCAGGGTGGACGGGGTCCTCCGGGGTCCGTCGGCCAGGGGCGGCCGGGGCTGGCCGGTGCTGGTCTGCATGGGCGGGCTCCCGGAGGAGCAGATCGTCACCCTGAACGAAAACGGCTACGTCTATCTCAGCGTCAACGACGCCGCGGACCCCGACCGGGGAGAGCTGGCGAAATACGAGCTTCTCTATCCGCCCAGGGACCCGGTCGTGCACAGGGGAGAGTGCTATGCCAGCCCTTATCCGCTGGACAGCGGGAACCTGATGCAATCCGGCTGGATGGCCAGCCGCGCCCTGGACGCCCTGGAGAACTACGCCCGCCTCACGGAAGCGGAGAAGGCCGCCCTGAACCCGGGGGTGATCCTCCCGGAGGTGGACGTCTGCGCCTCGGCGATCACCGGCTGCTCCAACAACGGGAAGCGGGCCATCGTGGGAGGCGTCTTCGACCGGGGGGACGGGGGAGACAGCCGCTTCCGCATCATCGCCCCCAGCGACCCGGGGGGCGGCGGGGCCTCCGGCTTCCGCTGCTCCACCGAGGGGCGTCTCTTCGGCTACGAGCCCCCGGTGCAGAATTCTCCCGGCGGCGTCACCGTCCACGATTACGCCTACGGGCTTAACGAGACCACCCAGCGGGCGGTGCAGAACAGCGGGGAGGACCACTGGTTCTGCGACCGGGCCCAGATCCTCTCCCTGCGTCCGGAGCTGGCGGAGCACATGCCCTTCGACGCCCACTCCCTCCTGGCCGCCTTCGCCTCCGCCGGGACCCGGCGCTGGATCCTCATCTGGACGGGGGAGGGGCAGGACGCCTGGCTCAACAGCCCCGCCACGGTGCTCTGCACCCAGGCGGCCCGGGAGGTCTTCGAGTTCCTGGGCCGGGGGGAGGACGCCGCCGTCGTCGTGCGGGACCAGGCCCACGCCAATCAGGACCGGGACCTCTGCGAGCTCATCGCCCTCATGGACCACGCTTTTTACGGGGCGGAGACCCTCCGGCGGAAGCGCCACGCCTCCCTGGCCGGGCCGGACGGACGAACGGCGAAGGACGGGAGCGGGACGATCCTGCCGGATAAGGATTTCCGTTCCCTGCGGGAGATGGAGCGCAATCCCTATTTCCTCCCCAGCGCCCTGCTCCCCTGGAGCCGCCCGGGAAAGCCCACCCTCTGGACCGAAGCGGGCTCCGTCACCGCGGGGGTGCCTCTGACCCTGCGCTTTTACACCGATGCCGGGGAAGCGGAGCTGCTGCTGCCCGACGGGGAACGCCTCACCGCCCCGGCGGCGGGGGGCGCGGCCGTCTTCGGCCTCACGGCAGCCCAGGCCATGCCCGGAAGCTACCTCGCCTCCGCCCGGCGGGGCGGCGAAGAGAAGCGGATCGAGCTCTGGGGCCTCACGGTGACGGACGCCCTGCGCCACGCCGTTACGGACAACAGCGCCCTGGGACACGACGTGGGCTCCGGCGCGGCCTTCACCACGCCCGTTCTGAACTGTGACAGCGAGACCGATCCGCCCCGGCTGTACCTCAACGGCCGCCGCCTCCCCGCCGACCGCTTCGATTACGACAATACCGTGCGCCGGAACGGCAGGGAGGAAGCGCAGAGCGGCTATCTCCAGCCCTACGGGGCCTCCCTCATGCTCTACGAGGGCACGGAGGGGTGGAAGCTCCCCTATGGGGAAAAGGCCGTTTTCTCCCTGCGGAACGTGCGCCTGGAGGCCCTGCGGGACTTCGTGCTGAATCTGGACCTGGCCCTGGAGAAATACGACCCCAACGGGGGAAGGCCGGGGACGCAGAAGCGGATGCGCTTCCGCACCCTCTGCCGGGCTCCCGATACCCAGACCCCCAGCTGGCCCCCGGAGCTGCGGCAGACGACGCCGAGGCTGGGCCTCCCCGCCGGGGAGGAGCGCTGGCCGCTCCTGGGGAACTGGGCTTCGGACTGGGACGGAGAGGGCCGCCTTCGGCCCCCGGATGAGATCCGGCCCCTCCGCTCTCCCCGGACGAAGGGCGCCTACAGGGCAAAGATCACCCTGCTTTCCTCGGACAGATCGGGCTTCACCCTGGACTTCGGCGCGCCCGTGAGCACCGGGGATTTCGGCCTCGCGGTGAACACCGTCTCCGGCTTCGGGTGGACCTGGGCGGCGGATCGGCGCAGCCTGCGCGTGGACTACGACGCGCCCGTCCCGGCGGGCACGGAGGTCACGGCCTTCGTCTTCCGCTCCGCCGACGAAGAAGGCAATCTCCTTCCCGCCCCGGTCCGGCTCCTGGCCCGCGCATAAGCCGCATACCCTTCCGAACCCCGTAAACGACGAAACCCGCCGCGCCTGCAAGAATGCAGACGCGGCGGGTGCGTTTGCGCCGCTTATCCGCCGGAAGCGCCGGCCGCGGCGGCCGCGCCGTCGGCGGCGGGGGGCGCGGCGGCGGGAGCGGAGGTGTATTCCCGGTCGATCTTCTCCGCCTCGCCCTCCTCGATCAGCTGCAGGAACAGGGCCACGTATTCGGGATTCAGCTGCGTTCCGGCGATCCGCCGCAGCTCGTCGGCCACGGCGCTGAGGGCCATCTTTTTCCGGTAGGGGCGGGTGGAATACATGGCGTCGAAGGTGTCCGCCACGGCGATGATCTGGGCGACCTGGGGGATATCGTCCCCCTTCAGGCCGGAGGGATAGCCGGTGCCGTCGTACTTCTCGTGGTGGTAGCCCGCGCCCAGGGCCAGCTCCGGGGCGATGGACACGTCGCGGAGGATGTTGTAGCCCCGGGAGGAATGGCTTTTCATCACCCGGTATTCCTCGTCCGTCAGGCGGCCGGGCTTGTTGAGGATGTTGTCCGGGATGCTGATCTTGCCGATGTCGTGGAGAAGGGCGATGTTGTAGATGCGGTCCGCCTCCTCCGGGCTCTTCCCCAGGCGGGAGGCCAGCAGGGCCGTGTAGTGGGCGACCCGGGTGGAGTGGCCGTTCGTATAGGCGTCCTTCATATCGATGCACTTGGCGAAGGCCCCGCTGATGTCCTGGATCATGTGCCTGTTCTCTTCGTTCCTGCGCTCCAGGTCCTTCGTCTTCTTGCGGAAGAAGAGCACCACGGAGCCGCCCACCAGGAGCACGGCCAGCAGGGCCAGCAGCACCCAGAACCAGATCTGCTCGTGGATGGCCTTGCTCTTCACGATGGTGACCGACGCGGTCTGCTCCACCTTCCCGCTGGTGACGTCGATCAGCGAGAGGATGAAGCGGTAGGACCCGCCGTCCAGGTTCGTATAGGTGACGCTGTCCAGCTCCTGCTTCGTGACCACCGAGGGGCTTTCGTCGAAGCCCTCCAGCTGGTAGCTCACGTGGGGGTTGTTCATGGAATAGGTGAAGGCGTAGGGGTAGATGGTGAGGCGGCGGCAGGAGGCGGGAAGGCGGAGCTCTCCGCTCTCCGGCACGGAGACGTATTGATCGTCCACGATGAGAAAGGGCACGGAGAGGCGAACCTCGCCGTATTTCGTCCCGTCGTCGTTGATGTTCACGCTGCAGACCCCCGTGGAGCCCGCGATATACAGCGTGCCGTCCTCGTCCAGCTGGCTGTAGCCGTTGGCGGTGGCCACGCAGGGGAGGCCGCAGCTGTTGTCGTAGAGGGTATACGCGATGTCCCCGTCGGCCAGCATGTCCTCCCGGGTGACCACGTAGACCCCGTTGCTGCTGAGGATCCACAGCTTCCCGTCGTCGTCGAAGCAGAGGTCGAAGTTGTTGGAATAGGGGAAATTGCGGACGGTGGTGATCTTTTCGTCGATCATGTATGCGATGGAGTTGCTGGTGACGATCCAGTAGATCTCCGCCGCGGGATCCCGGCGGATGCGCAGGATCACCTCGCTCAGAAGCCCGTCCTCCAGACCCAGGCGGGAGACCTTGTTGCCGTCCACGATGTAGATGCCGTCCCCGTCGCTGCCCAGGTAGAGGCGGCCGTCCGCCGTCTCCTCCAGGCAGAGGATCTCCAGGTTGGAGATGCCCCGGCTGTTGTTGTAGGTGGCGGTGACCGCCCCGTCCTTCAGAAGGTTGAGGCCCCCGGTGGTGGCCACGGCCAGGGTCCCGTCGGAGAGCTCCATGCAGCAGCGCACCCGGTTGGAGGCCATGCCCTTGTCGGCGTTGAAGGTCCGCCAGCTGCCGGAGTCCCCGTCGTAGCGGACGAGGCCGTTCGTGCCGTAGGTGCAGAGCCAGAGACTGCCCGCGCTGTCGGCCATGATGCAGCGGATGCGGACGCCGGAGAGATGGTAGCTGAGGGCCGTCTGCTTCACCTTCCCGGCGGGGTCCAGGATCACCAGCCCGTCGTCCGTGCCGATGTAGAGGTCGCCCCGGTAGGTGCAGGTGGCGTTCACCACCATGGGGTCGAGCCCGGCGGTGCGGGTCACGTTGGTGAAGCGGTTTTCCACGATCTTCATCACCCCCTGGCGGGAGGAGGCGAACCACAGATTCCCCTCGTAATCCACCATCATCCGGTCCACGGAGCTGGTGAGGGGAATGCCCTCCAGGGCCGTGTAGCGGAAGCGCTCGTCGAAATAGCCCACGCCGTTGTCCGAGCAGATCCAGAGCAGGCCGCTGTGCCAGACGAGCTGATTCACCTTCTTGTGGGGGCTGACGGAGTAGATCCGGCTGCCCTCCATGCCCCGGTTCAGGCTGCCGTAGATGATGTCGGAGCCCTGGGTCCCCAGGTAGACGAAGCCCGGCTGCAGGGGATCAGGGCAGATGGAATTGATGGTGCTGGTGATACGCAGGTCCTCCGCGGGGTAATAGCCCGAGACCCGCCGGTTTTCGATGGTGAAGATGTCCCCGCTGCGGGTGAGGGCGTAGATCACCCCGTTCCCGTCGGGCACGAGGCTGCGGACGTAGGCCTGATTCACCTGTGGATTGTCCAAGGGATGGAGGGTCCCCTCCGGGTCCACGTAGGCGACGCCCATGGTGGTGCCCAGGAACACGTTGCCCTCCGGGTCTTCCGCCAGGGCGTGGACGGAGGAGGAGGCCAGGCCGTGGTCCCGGGTGTAGAAGGTGAATCGCTCGTCCTCCAGCACGGCGGCGCCGCTGTCGTTGGTGCCGATCCACACGCGGCCCCGGGAATCCCCCAGGAGGCAGTTCACGCTGGAGACCCCGGTGGAGGCGTCGTAGCGGTAGAATTCCCGGCCGTCGAAGCGGATGAGGCCGCAGAAGCTGCCGATGAGGATGAAGCCGCTCTCCGCCTGGACGATGTCGTTGGCCTCGGAGGTGGGCAGGCCGCTGGTGTTGTCGTAGAGCACGGCGGAATACCCGTCGCCCACCGCGTTGGGAGCCGTGACCGCCGCCTCCGACGGAGCCAGAGTGGGCAGCAGGACGAGGGCGCAGAGCAGCGCCGCCGACATGAGGGCGCAGAGCCGGCGGCACAGCCCCCGGCCCCGGGTCCTTTCCGCTTTCTTTTTCATAAAGCGCCTCCTCCGCCGGGGCCGGAAAGGCCCGCGGCCGAACGATTACGGATGGATTATACCAAGCAAGGCCTGCGAATACAAGGGCCCCGGCTTCTCACAGCCCGTGCCTTGCCCTGTAGTCCGCGAGGAAGCGCTCCGTGTCCCAGCCGGGGAAGGGGGAGGGGCAGACGGAGACCGTGGGAGTGAGGGAGAGGCGGGGCGCGCCGTGGGTGGTGCGGAGCACGCCCACGCCGGGGTGGTATTCCCGCTTCGTGATGCCCCGGGCCTTGGCGTAGTCCTCCTCCGGCGGCTCGGACTGGTAGCTCCTGCAGCGGCGGGCGCAGACCCCGGGGACGCTGAGCAGCTCCACCCAGGCCTCCGCGGTCCCCTCAGGGCAGCGCGCCTCCAGGGCCCCGGCCAGGGCCTCCGGCTCCTCCGGCAGGCCCGCCAGCAGGGGGACGGCGCGGATGGCTTCCGTGCTCTCCGCCACCATGTAAAACCAGCCGTCCTTCGCCCGGAAGAGGCGGTCCAAGGGTCCGTAGCCCACTGCCTCCGGCCCGGCGGGCTCGTCCCACACCTTCCCCTCGTAGTCCAGCATGAAGGGGAGCTGGGCCAGGGTGGAGCTGCGGGAGAGGCAGGCCTGCACCCGCTGGCCTTTACCGGAGCACATGCGGCCGTAGATTGCCAGGAGCACCCCCAGGCAGCCCATCTGCCCGGTCATGTGGTCCAGCACCAGCAGGGGCAGGGTCTCCGGCTTCAGGGAGCCGCCGTAGCGGCAGGACATGCCGGAAACGGCCTCCCCCAGGTCCTCGTGGCCCCGCATCCATTCCCGGCCCCCGCCCAGGGAGTGGATGTTGATCTGGGACAGGATGATCTCGGGATTCTTCTTTCGCAGCTCCTCCTCCGTCACCCCCAGGTGCTCGTAGGCGGCCTGGGCGAAGTTGCAGTGGAAGACGTCCGCCTCCCGGATGAGGGAATCGAGGATGCGCTTTCCCTCCGGGGATTTCAGGTCCAGGAAGACGCAGGTCTTCCCGCCGTTCTGGGTCTCGTGACCGGCCAGGGCGGTGTAGTTGTCCATGAGCCGGGGATTGTTGATCTTCAGCACCTCCGCCCCGTATTCCGCCAGCAGGCGGCCGCAGGTGGGGCCCGCCACCACCTGGCAGAGGTCCAGCACCCGGATCCCTTTCAGCGGCGGCTCGGGGACCGGCCCGGCGGCGGGTTTGCCCTTGGGCGGCAGGGTCTCCAGCTCCGCCAGGATCTCCGCCCGGTCCGCGTCCGGCAGATGCCGGGCCAGACCGGCGCTGTCCCCGGTCTTCAGCATGAGGGAGGGGACGCCGGGCTGCCGGGTGCTCCCCAGCAGGGGGTCCTCCACGGAAATGACGCTGCGGCTGTCCGCCGCCGCGGGATCCCGGAGCCATTCCGCGCTGGTCTGGGAAACGGCGAAGCCCGCCCCGTGCTCCCGCTGGGCGTAGTCCTCCCATTCCCGCATGGTCTTCTCCAGCATGGTCTTCCGCACGGTTTCCCCGGCCTCCTCCGGGAGGCCGTTCGCGATCCACTCCGCCGGGAAGAGGGCTTTTGCAATGCTCAGCGCGCCCCGGGGCGGCGGCGTCGTCTGGATGTAGCGGCCGTCCCTGCAGGGATATTGGGCCATGAGGCGCACCAGGCTGTAGGCGTTCATGCTCTCCGGGCTGAGCTTCATGCCGGGGAGCAGGAAGCTCTGGGGCGGGGAGACCGTCCGGGTGCTGTCCACCTCGAAGCAGGCGTCGTAGAGGGAGGATTCGATGAACTGCCCTCTGCCGCACTTCTTCCGGGCGATGAGGGCCGCCGCGATGCTGTGGCAGGCGATGACGGCGGCGAAATCGGAGGCCAGGGGCAGGGCGTCGAAGCGGACGAAGCCCCGGCGGCTCCCCATGTCCATGCCGGAATAGAGCCCGCCCTCGGCACAGACGATGCCCTCCCAGCCGGGGAGGTCCCGGCGGGCCGCGTCATAACGGGAGAAGCCCGGCAGGGAGCAGTAGATGAGGCCGGGGTTTTCCTCCGCGCAGGCCTCGTACCCCAGGCCCAGCCGGTCCATGACCCCGGGGCGGAAGTTCTCCACCAGGATATCCGCCCGGGCGGCCAGCTGCTTCGCGGTCTCCAGGTCCTCCGGCTTTTTCAGATCGAGAATGATGCTGCGCTTGCCCCGCTGCAGCACGGCGTTCGCCTCATAGGCGTTCCAGCGGGGTCCGCCGGGGGGATCCACGCGGATCACGTCCGCCCCGTAGTCCCCCAGGATCATCGCAGTCAGGGGTCCGGCGACGTACTGCCCGAAATCCAGCACCCGCAGCCCTTTCAATACGCCCTGCTTTTCCATACGTCCAGCCTCCGTTCGTTTTTTTCACAGTTTACCACAGCTTTCCCGAAAAGGGAACCGGCGGGCTTTTCCCGGAGAAACTCTTGTTTCCCCGGCTCAACTGGGGTATAATGCTCCAAACGGAACAAAACGAGAAAGGAGCAATCACATGCAGGAACTTGAAATGAAATTCTATTCCAACCGCTCCCCCAAGAAGGGCTACAGCTGGGAGACCCCGCCGGAGCCCATCCCGGAGGCGGAGATCGCCGAAACCGTCACCACGGAGGTGCTGGTCATCGGCGGCGGCATCAGCGGCCTGGCTGCCTCCGCCCGCTGCGCGGACAAGGGGCTGAAGGTCATCGTTCTGGACAAGAATGAGAAGACCCTGGCCCTGGCCGGGCAGATCGCCGCGGTGAACAGCCGGGTCATGGCGGAAAAGGGCATCACCATCGACAAGAAGGTCCTGGCGGCCGACTGGCTGAAGATGAGCGGCTCCCGCGTGCAGGAGGACCTCCTGTGGATCTTCCTCAACCGCAGTGCCGAGGGCTTCCACTGGATGCTGGACCTGGCGGGGGACTGCATCGACGTGGGCGTGTACGAGGCCTACAAGGGCCCCATGTTCAGCGAATACCCCGGCACCCACCACATCTTCCAGAAGAAGGGCAGCACGAAATACAAGGCATGGGGCGGCGGCCCGCTGGCCTGCGAGATCCTGGAAAAGGCCCTCATCGAGAAGGGCGGCACCCTCCTGCGCCTCACCCCGGCCCTGTATCTGGAGAAGAACGGGGAAGGCCGGGTCACCGGCTGCATCGCCAAGTGCCAGGATGGGAAATACCGCCGCTACCAGGGCACGAAGGCCGTGGTCCTCGCCACCGGCGACTGCAGCGAGGACCGGGAGATGCTGGAGGCCTTCTGCCCCATCGGCACCCGTCCCCCCAACCACTTCCGCCGCCCCGGCAACACCGGCGACGGGCAGAAGATGCTCTATTGGGTCGGCGCGGCCATCGACAATCCCGAGTGGGCAGCCACGCTGCACGCCCTGGGCGGCTGCGGCTATCAGGGCTTCTTCCTCCACGTCAACCGCCTGGGCAAGCGCTTCATGAACGAGGATACCTGGATGCAGGCCAAGTCCGTGCGCTGCCTCATGCAGCCCGGCGGCGACTATGCCTACAGCGTGCTGGACAGCAAGTATCTGGACGAGATGGACGAGCGCTTCAGCGAACTGGGCGGCCAGGGCATGATGCCCCTCAGCGTGGTGGGCGACAGCTTCAACCGCGAGCAAATGGAGCAGACCGTGGCCCGCTTCCTCAAGCAGGGCACCGCCTACGTGGCCGACTCGCTGGAGGAGCTGGCCGAGAAGATGGAGGTCCCGGCGGAGAACCTCATCGCCACCGTCAAGCGTTACAATGAGATCGTCGCCATGGGGGACGACGTGGACTTCGGCAAGCGCAGCCGCCTCCTCACCAGCGTGGAGAAGCCCCCCTTCTACGCCCTCAAGTGGGGCCCGCAGCTGCTGGACGTCTTCGGCGGCGCCCAGATCGACACGAATCTGAACGTCATCGGGGCCGACGCGAAGAACATCCCCGGCCTCTACGCCGTGGGCAACGTCGCGGGCGGCATGTACGCCGTGGACTATCCGCTCCTCCTCAACGGCAACAGCTACGGCAGGGCCCTTGCCTACGCTATGCAGCTGGGCGACGTGCTGAGCGCGAAGTAAACCCGGCGCAGTCAATCTCACGGGGCTGTCTTTCGGGGCAGCCCCGTATTTCTCAGGATCGGGAGGCGCAGCCATGCGCGTCTGTCTTCTCAACGATTCCTTCCCCCCGGTGCTCGACGGGGTGGCGAACGTGGTGACGAATTACGCCGAATGCCTGGTGCGGGACCACGGCGCGGAGGTCGCGGTGGGAACGCCCCGCTATCCCGGCGCAGACTACGGCGGCTACCCCTACCGGGTACTGCCCTACCGCAGCTTCGATACCTCGGCCCTCTTCAGCGGCTACCGCACGGGGGACCCCTTCTCCGCCAGGTATCTGGCGGAGCTGGCTGATTTCGGGCCGGAGCTCATCCACACCCACTGCCCGGCGGCCTCCACCCTCCTGGCGCGGCTCCTGCGGGAGGAAACGGGGGCCCCCGTGGTCTTCACCTACCACACGAAGTACGACGTGGACATCGAGCGGGTGCTGAAGGTGAAGCTGGCCGCCCACGAGGCCATCCGCTCCATGATCACCGCCGTGGAGGCCTGCGACGAGGTGTGGACGGTGAGCCGCGGGGCGGGGGAGAACCTGGAGGCCCTGGGCTACGGGGGGGCCTGGCGGGTGATGCCCAACGGCGTGGATTTCGCCCGGGGCAGGGCGGAGGACGCCGCCGTGGAGGCGGCCACGGGACCTTACGGGCTTCCGCCGGGAGTCCCCGTCTTCCTCTTCGTGGGGCGGCTCATGACCTATAAGGGCCTGCCCCTGGTGCTGGAGGCGCTGCGGCGTCTGAACAGCCTGGGCCGGGATTTCCGCATGGTCTTCGTGGGCAAGGGGCCGGACCGGGAGCTGCTGGAGGAGAAGGCCGCCGCCCTGGGGATCGGAGATAAATGCGTCTTCACGGGTCCGGTGTACGATCGGGAGGCCCTGCGGGCCTGGAACACCCGGGCAGACCTCTTCCTCTTTCCCTCCACCTTCGACACCAACGGCTTGGTGGTGCGGGAGGCGGCGGCCTGCGGGCTGGCCAGCGTGCTCATCCGGGGCTCCTGCGCCGCCGAGGGCATCACCGACGGGCGCAACGGCTTCACCGTGGAGGAAACGCCGGAGGCCCTGGCGGCCCTCCTGGAGCGGATCATGGGGGACAGGGCCCGCCTTCGGGAGACGGGGCAGCGGGCCATGGAGGAGATCTACCTCTCCTGGGCCGACTGCGTCGATATGGCCTATGAGCGTTACGGGGCCATTCTGGAGGAGAAGAAGGCCGGGCGTCTGCCGGAGAAGCGGAGGCTCCCGGCGGACCTGCTCCTTTCCCTGGCGGCCAAAAGCCTGGAGGAGCGGGAGCGCCGGCGGCGGGGCTGGGCCGCCCTGCTGGAGAGCTTCCGGGAGAGCGCCGTGGGCATGATGGAAAACATCCAGGAGGCGGAGACCTCCGCAAGCTCCCTGCGCAGCCGTCTGCTGGAGCAGCTGAAGCAGGAGCGGGAAGAACACCGGAGAAGGTGAACGGGATGGAGCAGCCGGATTTTCGCTCCATGAGCTTCTATCAGATCTGGATCCGCAGCTTCTGCGACGGGAACGGGGACGGGATCGGCGACCTGTACGGGGTGTACGACAAGCTGGACTACATCAAAAGCCTGGGGGTGGACGCCGTGTGGTTCAGCCCCATCTACCCCTCGCCCAACGCGGACTACGGCTACGACGTTTCCGATTATGAGAACGTCCACCCCGACTACGGAGACCTGGAGCAGTTCCGCCGGGTGCTGGACAGGGCCCACGCCCTGGGCCTGAAGGTGATCCTGGACCTGGTGATCAACCACACCTCCGACGAGCACCCCTGGTTCCTGGAGAGCCGCCGGGGCGGGGAAGGACCCTACAGGGACTACTATTTCTGGCGGGACCCCCGGAAGGGGAAGAAGGGGAAGCGCCCCAACAACTGGACGAGCCAGTTCACCGGCCCGGCCTGGGAATACGACGAGGGGCGGGGTCAGTATTACCTCCACCTCTTCGCCAAAAAGCAGCCGGACCTGAACATGGACAATCCGAAGGTGCGGGAGGAGATCAAAAGCGTCATGCGCTTCTGGCTGGACATGGGGGTGGACGGCTTCCGGGAGGACGTCATCACCTTCATCTCCAAGCACGAAAAGCTCCCCAACGGCATCCCCTGGCTGCCGGTGATCAACGGCATGCCCTATTATAAGGACGGGCCGAACCTCCTGCGCTACCTCCGGGAGTTCCGGGCCGTGGCCCAGGAATACGGGGCCATCCAGATCGGGGAAGCGCCCATGACCGGGGTGAAGGAGGCGCTGCGATACGTCGCCGGGGAGGACCGGGTGCTGGATATGGTCATCCAGTTCGACCACATGACCGCCGACTGCTTCTACACTGAGTTTCTCCACCACCCCTTTTCCCTGCGGAAGCTGAAGCGCGCCTTCTCCCGCTGGCAGTACGGGCTCGCGGGGAAGGCCTGGAACGCCCTGTACCTGGAAAATCACGACCATCCCCGGGTGGTGAGCCGCTACGGGAGCGAGCGATACCTGCGTCAGTCCGCCACGGCCCTGGCCGCCGCCTATCTCTTCCAGCAGGGCTGCCCCTTCATCTACCAGGGGCAGGAGCTGGGCATGACGAACGTCCGCCTGCCCTCCATCGAGGAATATCTGGACGTGGCCTCCCACAACCTCTATCGGATGTTCCGCCACGTGAGCCCGGAGGAAAAGCGGCTCCTGCGGGTCCAGCGCTCCAGCCGGGATTCCGCCCGCACCCCCATGCAGTGGACCAAAGGGCCCAACGCGGGCTTTTCCCGGGGAAAGCCCTGGTTCGCCGTGAACGAAAACTACCGGGAGATCAACGCCGAAGCGGAGGAGGCCGATCCGGACAGCGTGCTGAACTTCTACCGCCGGGCCCTGGCCCTGCGGAAGGGGAATGAAGCCCTCCTCCGGGGGGAATACCGGGAGTATGAGCCCCAGAGCCGCACACTGTATATGTACGAGCGCAGGGGAGAGACCCAGCGCATCCTGGTGGTCTGCTCCTTTTCGGACAGGGCGCAGACCTACAGCCTGCCCCCGGACTATCCCGCCGAAGCGGGGGAACTGCTGCTCGGCAACTGCCCGGCGGGCGGCAGGGCGGGAAGCCTCCTGCCCTGGGAAGCCCAGGTGCTGCGCTGGCGGTGACAGACGAAGAAGGCCGATACGGAAGCGCCCCGCCGAAGACCGGCGGGGCAGGGAACAAAGGAGGAAAACATGAAGCTGATAGCCTATTTCAGCGCGGAAGGGAACACGGCGAAGGTGGCGAAAGAGCTGGCCGAAAGCCTGGGGGCGGAGCTCTTCGAGATCC
>JAFXUU010000033.1 GCA_017524845.1 Oscillospiraceae bacterium | reverse complement strand
GGCCATCCGCGGCAAGTCCCTCAAGGAGCAGGGCATATTCGACCTCTACCCGCCGGAGAAGAAGCGCCACTATGTGAAGGTGCCCGTGTTCTCCTTCAACAAGATCAAGGGCCTGGACGCCTATCTCTCCCCGGAGATGAAGTCCACGGGGGAGGCCATCGGCTACGACGACAAGCTCAACCGCGCCCTGTATAAGGCCCTGCAGGCGGCGGGCATGCGCCTGCAGAACTACGGCACCGTCCTGGCCACCATCGCAGACAAGGACAAGGCGGAGGCCCTGCCCCTCATCCGCCGCTTCTATAACCTGGGCTTCAACATCCAGGCCACGGCGGGCACCGCCCGCTTCCTGAAGGAAAACGGCATCCGCACCCACGTCCTGAAAAAGATCAGCGACGGCAGCGAGGAGATCCCCGACGCCATCCGCCAGGGCCACATCGCCTACGTCATCAATACGAGGGACCTGAGCTCCCTGTCCGAGACCACCGACGGGGTGAAGATCCGCCAGCTGGCCACGGAGAACAACGTCACCATCTTCACCGCCCTGGATACGGTGCGGGTGCTGCTGGACGTGCTGGAGGAGACGACGCTGACGATCTCCACCATCGACGCCTGAGGACGGATATGCTGCAGAGCCTGTTTGAGATCAGAGAAAACGAGCCCGTCGCCAGGGACGTCTGGCGCATGACGCTGGCGGGGGATACCGCGGCGATCACCGCGCCGGGGCAGTTTGTGAACGTCCGGCTGGAGGGCAGGTTCCTCCGCCGCCCCATCTCCGTCTGCGACTGGAGGGAGGGGGAACTGACGATCATTTACAAGGTCCTGGGCGCCGGGACTGCGGAGATGACCGGCTTTCCCGCCGGAAAAACGCTGGACCTCCTCACCGGCCTGGGAAACGGCTTCGATCCCTCCGAGGGGGGAGACGCGCCGATCCTCATCGGCGGGGGCGTAGGCGTCCCGCCCCTCTACGGGCTGGCGAAGCGGCTCCTGGCCCTGGGGAAGAAGCCCCGGGCGGTGCTGGGCTTCAATACAGCGGCGGAGGTCTTTTACGCCGGGGAATTCCGCGCCCTGGGCTGCCCCGCCGTCCTCGCCACGGCGGACGGGAGCCTGGGAGTCCGGGGCTTCGTCACGGACGCCCTGCCGGAGGACTATTCCTATTTCTTCACCTGCGGGCCGGAGGCCATGCTGAAGGCCGTATACCGGAAGACGAAGACCTCCGGGCAGCTGAGCTTCGAAAGGCGCATGGGCTGCGGCTTCGGGGCCTGCATGGGCTGCAGCTGCAAAACGGTCACGGGCTTCAAGCGCATCTGCCGGGAGGGGCCGGTGCTGCGGAAGGAGGAGATCGTGTGGGACGACTGAGCGTGACCCTCTGCGGCGTCGGACTGGACAATCCGGTGATCCCCGCTTCCGGCACCTTCGGCTACGGCTATGAGTTTGCCGAGCTCTACGATATCAACGTCCTGGGCACCTTTTCCTTCAAGGGTACCACCCTGGAGGAGCGCTTCGGGAACCCCACCCCCCGCATCGCGGAGGCCCCGGCGGGCATGCTCAATTCCGTGGGCCTGCAGAATCCGGGGGTGGAAAAAGTGATCTCGGAAGAGCTGCCGAAGCTCCGCAAATGCTTCCATAAGCCGGTGATGGCCAACGTCAGCGGCTTTTCCCTGGAGGACTACGCCCGCACCTGCGCCCTGCTGGACCGGGAGGAGCAGGTGGGCTGGCTGGAGGTGAACGTCTCCTGTCCCAACGTCCACGGGAGCGGCATGAGCTTCGGCACCGATCCGGCGGCCGCCGCTTCGGTGGTCCGGGCGGTGAAGGCCGCCGCCAAAAAGCCGGTGATCGTGAAGCTCACCCCCAACGTGACGGATATCGTCTCTGTGGCGAAGGCCTGCGAGGACGCCGGGGCGGACGGACTGAGCCTCATCAACACCATCCTCGCCATGCGCATCGACCTGCGCACGAGAAAGCCCGTCCTGGCCAATACCATGGGCGGCCTCTCCGGGCCGGCGGTGTTCCCCGTGGCCCTGCGCATGGTGTATCAGACGGCCCGGGCGGTGAAGATCCCCGTGGTGGGCATGGGGGGCGTTTCCTCCGCCGCCGACGTGCTGGAGATGCTGATGGCGGGGGCCCGGGCCGTGGAGATCGGCGCCGCCAACCTGACAGACCCCTACGCATGCAAAAGGATCATCGAAGCCCTGCCCGGGGAGATGGACAAATACGGGATCGGGACCCTGGCGGAGCTGACGGGAGGTTGACATGGGAAAAGACGTGATCGTGGCCTGCGATTTCCCCTCGGCGGGGGAGACCATGGCCTTTCTGGACCGCCTGGGGGCGGAAGCGCCCTTTGTGAAGATCGGCATGGAACTCTTCTACGCCGAAGGGCCGGAGATTGTGCGCAGCCTGAAACGGCGGGGCTGCCGGGTTTTCCTGGACCTGAAGCTCCACGACATCCCCAACACGGTGAAGAAGGCCATGGCGGTCCTCTCCGGCCTGGGGGCGGATATCGTGAACGTGCACGCGGCGGGGACGAGGGCCATGATGGCCGCCGCCCTGGAGGGCCTCACGAGACCCGACGGGAGCCGCCCCCTCCTCATCGCCGTGACCCAGCTCACCAGCACCGACGAGGAGACCATGCGCCGGGAGCTGCTGATCCCGGAGGGCCTCCGGGAGACGGTCCTGCACTATGCGGAAAACGCCCGCGCCGCCGGGCTGGACGGCGTGGTATGCTCCCCCCTGGAGGCGGAGGGCGTCCACGCCTTCTGCGGGGCGGGCTTCCTCACCGTCACCCCCGGCGTCCGCTTCGCCGACGGGGACCGGGGGGACCAGAAGCGGGTCACGACCCCGGCGGAAGCGAAGCGCCTGGGCTCGGATTACATCGTGGTGGGCAGACCCATCACCGCGGCGGCGGACCCGGCGGCGGCCTATGCCCGCTGCTGCCGGGAATTCCTGGACTGAGGGAGGATACCATGGAGCAGTATAAGAGAGCGTTTATCGAGTTCCTGCAGGGGGCGGGCGTGCTGAAATTCGGGGATTTCACCGCCAAGAGCGGGCGGAAGATCCCCTATTTCATCAACGCGGGGGAGATCCGGACCGGCGCGCAGATCACCCGGCTGGGGGAGTGCTACGCCGAAGCGTATCTGGCGAAGCTGGGGAAGAAGCCCTGCGTCCTCTTCGGCCCCGCCTACAAGGGCATCCCCCTGGCGGTCGCCGCAGCAGCCGCCCTGGCGGCGAAGGGGCTGGACCTGCCCTTTTTCTTCAACCGGAAGGAGGCCAAGGACCACGGGGAGGGCGGCCTTTTCGTGGGCTGTGTGCCCAAGGCCGGGGATGAGGTGGTGATCATCGAAGACGTGATCACCGCAGGCACCGCCATCCGGGAGAGCATGGCCCTGCTGGGGCAGCTGGAGGGCGTCCGGGTGGCCGCCGCCTTCGTGATGGTGGACCGGAAGGAAAAGGGTAAGGGCGAGAAGTCCGCCATGGCGGAGATCGAAGAGGAATTCGGCTTCCCGGTGTACAGCGTCGCGGACGTGTACGATATCCTGGAGCTCCTGCGGGAGGATCCCGCGAGCGCGGAGCACGTGGCCCGGATCGAAGCCTATCTCAGCGTGAACGGAGCGAAGGCATGAGAAGCGTCATCGATATTCTGGATCTCAGCACCGCGGAGCTGGAGGGCCTTATGGCCAAGGCCCTGGACATATGCTGTTTTTCAGCTTGCTGCCGCTGTCAGCGACTATGAAGGTGTGAGGGATATTTCCGTGAGCTGTGATGCCTTCGAGACTGTCCGCATCAGAGTCGCCGATACCGTCAAAATGCTCCGAATGAAG
>JAFXUU010000032.1 GCA_017524845.1 Oscillospiraceae bacterium | reverse complement strand
TGATCGAGTACATCAACAACCAGATGCCTCTCCACCGCTTCGGCGAGCCCATTGAGGTGGGCGCTCTGGCCGTGTACTTCGCCTCCCCCGCGGCCGCCCAGGTCACCGGCACCGCCCAGGTCATCGACGGCGGCTATATCCTCTCCTGCTGATGGGAAAATACACCGGCATCCTGCTGGTGAGCGATTGGGACCGCACCGTGACCGGCCCGGACAGGAAGATCCCTCCGGCCAACACGGAGGCGGTCCTCCGCTTTATGGAGGAGGGCGGCCTCCTGTCCATCGCCACCGGCCACACCCGCGTCAGCCATCGGAGCCGCTGGTCGGAGCTGCCCACCAACGCCCCCCACGTCGTCTTCAACGGGGCGGAGATCTACGACTACCGCGCGGAGCGCAGCCTCTGGCAGGGTCCCCTGCCGGAGAGCGCGGAGGGGCTCTTCGCCGGGCTTCTGGCGGCGCACCCGGCGCTGCACTTCGAGCTCCAGTGTCCCACGGAGACCTACGTCTTCGGGGAGGACATGGGGCTGGCGGAGATCATGAAAAAGATGGGCGTCCCCATCCGGGAAGCCCCCCTGTCCCAGGTGCCCCGTCCCCGCATCCAGTTTGCCGTCTCCGGCTCTCCGGAGGGGCCGAAGGGCGAAGGGGAGCCGGACTGGTTCCGCTATTCCAACGGGGACATCGACGCTCTCTTCGGCGGCATCGCGGCGGCCATCAACGCCCCCGGCACCGGCTGCCGCTGCTCCCGCAGCCTCCCCTTCCTCATCGAAGCCCAGGCGGATGGCTGCACCAAGGGGGAGACCGCCAGGCGGCTCCTGGAAATGCTGGGCTGCCATACCCTCGTCTGCTGCGGCGACGCCATGAACGACCTGAGCCTGCTGAAGGCCGCCGACCGGGCCTTCGTGGCCGGAGACGGGGCGAAGGAGCTGCTGGACATGGGCTTCGAGATCACGGCTCCCAGCGGCGAAGGCGTGCTCGCGGACGCGATCTCCCGGCTGTAAACCTGTGAAAATCGGGCAGAGTCCAAATTGGACTCTGCCCGATCTGTCTGTGTTCCTCAGTGGCAGCATTTCAAAATGGGGTTCACGTACCGTTTTTTCCCCTTGGTGGCCTCCCCGTAATGCACCGCGCCGCAGCGGATGCAGGCCATGCACAGGGCGCACTTCTCCTTCACCCATGTGGGCCGCCCCTCCTCCATGGCCATGGCCCCAACGGGACAGCGCTCCACGCATTTGCCGCAGCCCACACAGCTGTCGTCCACGGAAAAGTTCTTCGTGGCCCGGTCCTGCTCATAATAGGGGTAGGCCGCCCGGGTGACCATTTTCCCCCGGGGCGGGATATGCAGGCCCAAGCGCCGCCTTTCGGCAACGCAGTGGGCGATCACCTTCAGCTGTTCCTCCGCGTCGGACAGGATGGCGTCCCGCTCCTCCTCCGGGGAGATGGTGTAGTGGATGGAATCGTTCTCCGGCATGACGACCGTATAGGCGGCGCGAAGGACGATACCCCGCTTCCCCAGGGCCTCCCCCAGCATCCCCGCCGCATCGGAGACGGAGGAGGCGCAGGTGAGGACGCAGAAGCAATAGTCCGGCGCGGGTGAGACCGACAGCTCCCGGACAAAATCCAGCACGACGCTGGGGACGCCGCCGTAGTACACAGGACAGATGAAGCCCAAGGTCTCGCCCGGGCAGAGGCGGAAGCTCCGTTCCCCTTCCCGCAGGCATTTTGCCAGGTCCACGGGCTCCTCCCCCGGCCCGCAGACAGCCCTGGCAGCCTGATAAGAATTTCCCGTTCCGCTGAAATAAAAGATCATGGTCTCGTCCTCCCTTGCTGAGTTACCATATTATAACCGTTTCGGCGGACCCCGTCAACGGCGCGGCGATCCTCCGGAGAGGCGTTTTTGCTCCGATGATCTCTCAAAAACCGGGAATTGCCCTCCGTTTTGGTTTTTGACTCTCCGCAGCGTTTCGTTTATGGTGGTATCACAAGGCGCCTTGAATCTCATTGAAAGGGGATCTCACCCCATGAATCGGGAAAAATTCATCGAAAACCTGAAATCTGCGCGGGAAAGCCGGGGCCTGACCCAGAAGCAGGTCGCGGAGGCCCTGGGGATCTCGGACCGGACCTGTTCCAAATGGGAGACCGGGGAAACTGAGCCGGGGATCGAGCTGATCTGCCGCCTGGCGGAGCTCTGCGGTCTCTCCCCCGCCGACTTTTTCAGGGAGGAAACGCCGCAGGAAGGCAGCCCCGTCCGCAGCGAATTCCGCACGCTGCCGGTATCGAGGGCCCTGCCGCGTCTGCGGGACATCATCGACGAAGCCTTTGACGGGCAGGCGGACTCCGCGCTGGAGCTGAACAAACGGATGATCGAAGGAGACGAGGAGGCAAAGCGCCTCTGGATGGAGCCCGTACCGCCGGAGAAGGCTCCGGAGGACTTTCCCTGCGCCCACATCGGCTCGCCGGACAACTGCAGCTTCCTGATCCGCTGCTGGGACAAAGAACTGAACCTGCGGCTGCTGATGCTGCCTGCGGAGGCCGGGATCGCCGGACTGCTGGAGGGCGCGGAGGAGCTGGGGGAGCTGTTCACTCTGCTTCGGAGCGCCAGGCTGCTGCTTCCCCTGATGGAAGCGGAGAAGGACCGGAGATGGTACGACTACTTCACGCCGGCGCACCTGGCGGAGGGCACGGGGCTGACCGCCGAAGAAGCGGACGAAACGCTGAAGGCCATGCAGCTCTGGGGCTTCTGCACCCGGCAGGAGGTGGAGACCGGCGCCGGGGATCATTGGCTCTATGCCTGCGGCAGCACCGAACTGCTCCGGGCCATCCTGGCTCTGGCCCGGCTCCTGGTGCGGGACATGCGGGAGCGGCGGGACTGCTGGGCAAAGCGAGGTGAAACGGTATGAGCCTGGGCGAAAACATCCGGGAAAAGCGAAAGGCCCTGGGGCTCACCCAGGAAGAACTGGGAGAAGCCCTGGGCATGGCCCCCCAGACCGTCAGCAAATGGGAGCGGGACGAGAGCCTGCCCGACGCGGCCCTGCTGCCGCAGCTGGCGGATGCCCTGGGCTGCTCCCTGGACCGGCTCTTCGGCCGACAGACGAGGGAATACATGGACGCGGCGACGGCGGCCAGGGACTGGCTGCTGGGCGTCCGGAGGGAAGACCGCTGGACGGAAGCGCTGCGCCTGGGACGGATCATGCAGACGGTGCTGGCCGGATTCTGGGAGCTTCCGGGCACCGTCAGCATCGAGGCGTATGACGATCCCCGGGGCGTCACGGGCCTGGTTCACAGCGACGAGGGCTATTCCCTCTCCGCCTGGGGCAAAAAGGCGCTGCCCTACCTGCTCCTGTTCCCGGAGCCTGGGGAGGGTTGGGGCCTTACCTCCGGCAGGACGATCCCGGCTTCTGGCAGGCCCTGGCGAAGGAGCCGGTGCGGGAGGCCCTGCGGCGCCTTTACGCCGGGGAATTTCCCCATTCCTTCGACCGGAGCTGGGCTGTGGAAAAGGGCGCTCTGACAGAAGAGACCCTGGCGGACCTCATCAAGCTGGGGGCCCTGAACGTGCACCCCATGCGCATCAATGGGGCCGACAGCGAGTTTTATTATTCCGACTACCCCCTCTGCCTGCTGACGGTCCTGCTCATGAGCACGGTGCGGAAGGACACGGTCCTCGGCTTCAGCAGCTACGGCAGGCGCGCCCCCTTCCTGCGGACGAGGGAGGAGGAATAGACCAAAGCAGTCCTGCTCCCTTGTCTCTCGATTCTCCGTCGAATCGTTCCCTTTTTTCGCTTTTGACTCTACCTCCAGTTTCGTCTATGCTGGGATCACAGAATGATTAGAGAGGTGGTCCCTGTGGACAAGACGTCTTTTCCCCGGCGGCTGACGGAGGAGCGGAACCGGCGGGGTTACACCCAAAGGCAGGTGGCGGAGGCCCTGGGCGTCTCCGACAAGACCTATTCCAAGTGGGAAACCGGCGTGAATGAGATGACCGTTGACACTCTCTGCCGCCTGGCGCAGATCTACGGCTGCTCCCCCGCCGCGTTTTTCTCGGAGGAGGAGCCGGAGATCAGCGCCCTCCGAAGGGAACTGAAAAGCCTGAGGCCGGAGGAGGCCTTCCTTCGTGTGCGGGAGATGATCGACGAAGCGTTTGAGGACCTCAGCGACGTGGGAGCCTGGCTGACGCGGCGCCGCCGGGGGGAGGCCGGGGACAGACCCCTGTCCCCCCTGACCCCGCCGGAGGCGGAACGGGACGGCCTGATCTGCATGGGCGACGGCTTCCTCCTGAAGCACTGGGGCGCAGACGCCGACCTGCGGCTGCTGCTCATGCCCGCCGCCGACGGAAACGCCTGGCTGAAGGAGGAGGCGGCGGCGCTTTCCGACCTCTTCCGAACTCTGAGCCGGGGAGAGCTGATGGCCCTGCTGCTCCTGTCCCCGCCGGACAGCCGCTTTACGCCGGAATATCTCAGCCGGGAGACCGGCCTGGACGCGGAGCAGGTGCGGGAGTCCATGGAGCTGTTCTGCAGGCTGAAGTTGTCGACCCGCTCCCGCATCCGGACCGCGGATGGGGATCCGGAGACCTATACCCGCCCGAACGCCCGGCTGCTCCTGGCCGTCATGACCCTGGCCCACCGGCTCCTGACCCGGGGAGAAGGGACGGTTTACAATGTTTAGCGACAAGCTCCGAAAAGCCCGGCTGGACCGGGGCTTTACCCAGGAGAGCCTGGGGGACGCGCTGAATATGTCGCCCCAGGCCGTGAGCAAATGGGAGCGGGGAGAGTGCATGCCCGACGCGGCCCTGCTGCCAAAGCTGGCGGATATCCTGGGATCCTCTCTGGACCGGCTCTTTGGCCGGAAAACGGAGAGCTTCGGGGACGCCGCCGCCGCGGCCCAGGACTGGCTGCTGAGCCTGGATGAGCAGACCCGCTGGCGGGAGGCCCTGCGCCTGGGCCAGGTCATTCTGCGAGCCGTGAGCGGCATGACGGACGATCCGGCGCTGCAGCACCTAACCGAGCTTCGGCAGGACGCCGCATCCGCGCTGCCGGAGGGCTTTGCCGCCTTTTCCCGGCGGGAGAAGCTCTCCTTCTTCTCCCTTTTCCCCACGCCGGAGGACGGCTGGGGCAAAGCCATGGAGGAGGACCGGCCCGCGCTCTGGGAAGCCCTGGCCGACCCGGACGTGCGAAAGGCCCTGCGGGTCGTCTACGGCATGATCGGTCAGTCGGAATACGCGGATCAGGCCTGGCTGGAGCGGCGGCTGGCCGCCCTGGAGATCCGGGACCCGGCGGGGACGCTGGAGTCGCTGGGGAAGCTGGGGGTCGTGCAGCGAAAAAAGGTCCTGCTGGACGGAAAGGAAACGGAGCTCTTCCGGCTTTACCTCCACGTGAACCTGCTGCAGCTCCTGCTGCTGGGCAACGCCGGGCCCTGGGGCACCGCGGGCTACGGCGTCTCCCCGGGCATCTCGCCGGAGGCGGGGCGGGAGGAGGCCTGGGAATGAAAAAGCTCCGGTCCCTTTGGGCGGACACGCTGTTCCTGATCCGCCCCGTCTGGAAGTATGGAAGGCTTGTGGTGATCCTGCGGCTGCTGGGCTGCGTGATCGCCTATCCCCTGGGCCTGCTGGCCACCGTGTCCGTGGCCCAGGCGGCGATCGACCGCATTCTGGCAGGCGGGACCATGTCGGCGGTGCTGGGGGTTGTGGGCGTCTACTTTCTGGTCTACGCCGTCTCCTGGCTGCTGCAGGATGGGGTTACTTTGTTCTACACGAACTGCAAAGAAGAAGAGATCCGGCGGAAGATCGAAAAGGAAGTGTTCCTCCGGGCACAGAACACGGACTACCGCTGGCTGGACGACCCCGCCTTTTTTCAGAAAATGACCCTGGCGCTGAGAAGCTATCCCTCCTGGTCTTATCTTACCCTCATACAAGCAGCTCAGTGGCTGAGCGGAGTCACGGGAAGCATCGCCATGATCGGCGTAATCTCCAAAACCGGACCGGTCCTGGCCCTGATCGTCGCCGGATTTCTCATCGTCTCCATGCTTTTTTCCATGCGGATCGCGAAAGTCAGCACCGCCCAGTCTCCGGTGATCGCAAAGATAGAGCAGCGAATCACCTACGTGACCCGCGTTTACCAGGACCCCGGCCGCGCCGCCGAGCTGAAAAGCACCCGTCTGGCGGATAAGCTGGGAAAACGCTATGACGGGAGCGTCGCGGAATACCTGACAGACATGGGCAGCCTCCTGCGCAGGGGCGGCTTCCTGAACATGGGCCGGGCGTGGACCCTTCGCCTGGCGGATTATGCGGTCATCCTCTACGCTGCCTTCGGCCTGCTGACGGGGCGAGTGGAGAGCGTGGGCGTCTTCGCCACCCTGATCGCCGCGGCTGCGGCCCTTTCCGGCTGTCTTACCAGCCTGACCGACATCGGTTCCATTTCCGTTCGGATTCGGGAAACAGCCGCCTATGCCCGTTCCTTTTTTGAGCTGGATTCCCCCATCGAGAACAGCACGGGGGCAAAGCCCGCTTTCGGAGCCCATTCTCTGGAATTCCGGCACGTGGACTTCTCCTATCCCAATTCCGATTTTGCCTTAAAGGACCTGGATTTCTCGGTGGCTCCCGGCGAACACGTAGCCATCGTGGGGGAAAACGGAGCGGGCAAGACCACCATGATGAAGCTGCTGCTGCGGCTCTACGACGTGAGCGGCGGGGAGATCTGCATCGACGGGCAGCCCCTGGGCCATTACGACGTGCGGGAACTCAGGAAGAGCATCGGCGTTGCCTTTCAGGAGAGCCACGACTATGCTCTGAGCCTGCGGGAGAATCTGGAGGTTTACGCCGACGCAGAGGATGAAAAGCTGCGCGCCGCCCTGCGCCGGGTGGGGCTGGAGCGGCTGACGGACAGCCTGGATGCGGACGTCACCAAGGAATATGACGAAGCCGGGATCGTCCTCTCCGGGGGTGAAAAGCAGAAGCTGGCTCTGGCGCGGCTCTTCTGCGCCGATTTGGGTCTCCTACTGCTGGATGAGCCCTCCGCCGCCTTGGATCCCCTTGCGGAATATGAGCTGATGCAGAGCCTCATGTTTTTGGCGGAGGGCAAGACCGTGGTGATGGTGGCCCACCGGCTCAGCACCGTCCGTCACATGGACCGCATTCTGGTGATCGACGGCGGCAGGCTGGCGGAGGAGGGCACCCACGAGGAACTCATGGCCCGGAACGGCATCTATGCGGAGATGTTCCGCAAGCAGGGGGAAAACTACGCGGCGTAAACGCTTCCGGCGCAGCGCCGCTGACGGAAACGAAGCCGGAAAAGAAAGGAGACAGAAATGAAGACGGCAAAGGCTCTGGCCGGGGCGCTGGCCCTGCTTGTCCTGTGCCTCGCGGCGGGGTGCGGAAAAACCCCGGCGCCGACGCCCGCTCCTTCGGAAGCGCCTCCGACGGCGCCTGCGGCGGTGCTCACCCAGGCCCCGCCGGCGGAGGAAGAGCTCGTCTACGTGCCGACATACGAGGTCTATCCTCCCAGCATGAACCCCGGACTGGTGAATCTTCCCGTGGAACGCCCGGACGGCGTCTGGTTCATCCGCTACGTGGAGGAGGACGGGGAGATCCATTACCCCATCATGCACGGCGGCAGGGATGCCGCCGACCCGGTCACGGTGCTGGGCTTTGATCCGGACACCTTCCCCACCGGCATGTGTTTTCTGGAGGAAGGGCGGATCTGGCTGGGCCTGTGGATGGGGGACCAGGAGACCCAGATCTGGGAATATGCCCTGCGGGAGCTCTCTCTGGAGACCGGAGAAGTCCTGCGGGAGCTCTCCTTCCCGGAGGAAAACGGCACGCTGTTTGGGCTTTTTGACCTGCCGGACGGGAGCTTGGGCATCTACTCGGCGGGCGGGAGAAGGCGCCTGTTCCGGCTGGAGGCAAATGAGACCTTCACCGAGCTGCCCTTCCCCCAGGACGAGGAGAAGCCCTCTCAGGTCACCTTTCTGGGCGCGGCGGGCAGCGGCCTGAAGCCGGGGGAGTGCATGGCCTACGACCTGGACGGGCTGTTCGCCTTCGTCCCCGAGACCGGGGAGCGGCGGGAGCTGACGCGCTGGGCGGAGCAGGGTATCCGCGCCGGTTCCCTGACACCCCTGGGGATGTATGACGGGATCGTGCGCCTGATCGACTACGGTTACGGGGAATACGTCACCCTGACTCCAACGCCCCGGAGCCAGGTCCCGGTGCGGCAGGAGCTCACCCTGAGCTGTCTGACGGCGGACGCCGAGGTGGCGAAGGCCGTGCAGGATTTCAACCGGCGCAGCGGGGAATGGTATGTTACCATCCGGGATTATTCTGAAGGTCAGCCTTTCACCCGGGACGTGCTTGACCGGGCCATCACCGCCATGAACCTGGACATTGTGAACGGCAATATGCCGGACCTGCTCTCCGTCCAGGACGGGGTGCCCTTCAAAAGCTGGGCGGAAAAGGGCTTCCTGCGGGATCTGAGCCCCTGGCTGGAGGCGGAGGGGCTCGAGCTCCTGCCCCAGCTCCGGCGTGCGGGGACCGTGGACGGAAAGCTCCTCACGGTCTGCGGCAGCTTCTCCGTCCTGACGGCGGCGGGGAGGCAGGACGTGATCGGCGAACCCGAGCGCTGGACCGCAGCGGAGGCCTCCGCTCTCGCCGCTTCCCTCCCGAACTGCGCGGGGGTATTCCCCGGCTCCATGACGCGGGAGAAGTATCTGGACCTGCTGGATTCCTATCTGGAGGGTTACCTGGATTGGGATGCGGGCACGGCCTCCTTCGACGGTCCCGGCTTCCGGGACGTGCTGGCCTTCGCAGCCTCCCTCCCCACCGGGGAGAGTGGGGAGATCCCCACAGAGGCGGAGATCATGCAGGGTTTTGCTCTGGCCGACGCTGCTGCGGCGGAGATCATGCAGGGCCGGGCCCTCATCGACGCCGTCACCGTGACCTCCGTCCGGGACTGGCAGCTCTGGGACCTGACCTATATGGGAGAGCTGGTCTGTCCCGGCCTCCCCGCCTCGGACGGGGTGGGGAGCCTCATCCAGATGCGCGCCCCCATGGCCGTGAGCGCGGTATCCGCCCACCCGGAGGGGGCCTGTGCTTTTCTCCGCAGCCTGCTGGACGAGAAGACCCAGGCCGCCTATACCGACCGTTTTCCCTCCCTGGAGGCCGCCTTTGAAGCCCATCTGGCGGAGGCCATGCGGGAGCCCACGGCGGAGGAGGGCTATCGGAACACCGTCATCTTTTCCGTCACCGTCCGGATGGAGGACGTCCTCGTCCACGCCTGGGACGGGCCGGAGGGGGAACGGATCCCCAGGAGCATCGTGCAGTGGTATGACGCGAGTTCCGCCCTGGTGCGGGAGGAGCCGCTGTACGCCATGAGCGGGGAGCAGCGGGACAGACTGCTGGCCCTGCTGGACAGCGCGGCGCGCTCCACCGTCTGCGACCAGGTGATCGCGGGCATCGTCCGGGAGGAGGCTGGGGCCTTCTTTGCCGGGCAGCGGAGCGCCGAAGAGGTTTCCGGGCGCATCCAGCACCGGGCGGAGCTGTATCTTGCGGAGCAGAGGTGATCCGCCTCGATCTCCCTCGGAAGCCCTGTTCCGGGGGAGATCGGCCCTGACGCTCTATTCCGGGTAGAATCCGACCACGTTTTTGTTTTTGACTCTACGCTCCGTTTCGTTTAAGCTGGGGGTACAAAGGCGCTTTTGAACTACAGCAAAGGAGGGACCCCCCATGGACAAAGAACGCTTCACCGCCCTTCTGTCGGAGGAGCGCAAAAAACGGGGCTATACCCAGAAGCAGGTGGCCGAGGCCCTGGACATTTCGGACCGGACCTATTCCAAATGGGAGACCGGGGAAAACGAGATGGACGTCTCCACCCTCTGCCGCCTGGCGGAGTTTTACGGGGTCAGCCCGGCGGTCTTCTTTCTCCCGGAGAGACTGAAGGCCGAGGGAGTGCGGGAGGCGCTGGGGACCCTGCCCGCCGGGGAAGCGGCCCGGCGCTGGTTTGCCCTCCACCGGGACGCCCTGCTGGGCATGAACGACGCCCTGTGGAAGCACTATGCCGCCCACCCGGAGGACTACTTCAAGCAGCTGCCGGGGCTCACGCCGCCGGAAACTCCGGAACACGACTTCGCCACCTTTCTCGCGCCGGATCTGCTGGCGCTGATCGTTTCCGGGGAGGACCTGAATCTCTCCCTGCTGCTGGAGCCCAACGCCCAGCACTGGCGCTGGCTGACTGCGGAGGAAGCGAAGCTCCGGCCCGTCTTTCAGCTGCTGGCCATGCCGGGGGCCATCCCCTGCCTCGCCTTTCTCTATTCCCGCAGGCCGGATCGGCAGGTCAGCGCCGGGTACGTCGCCGCGAAGGCGGGGGTGTCGGAGCCGGAGGCGGCGGCTTTCCTGGAGGAAGCCGCGAGGCAGGGCCTGGTCATGAGCGCCGCGGCCCTGCGGAAGGGCGCGGAAATACGGCTGTATCATCCCCATCTGCGGGTGCCGCTGCTGGGCATCCTGGCCCTGGCAAAGTGCCTTTACCGCATCCCCGGCAGGGGGCACACGGCAGGAGCGGGGAACGGCTGGATCGATACGGAAGGAGGAACCGGCGATGACGCTGGGTGAACGTATCAAAGCGGCGCGTCAGGAGCTGGGCCTGACCCAGGAGGCCCTGGCGGAAGGACTGGGGCTTGCGCCACAGACCGTGTCCAAATGGGAGCGGGGGGAGAGCCTGCCCGACGCGGCGCTGCTGCCGCAGCTGGCGGACGCCCTGCAGACCTCCCTGGACCGGCTCTTTGACCAGCGGAAGGCCGAATGGCCGGACGCGGAGGCGGCGCTGCTGGCCTGGCTCCGGGGACGGGACGAGAAAGGGCGGATGGAGGGCGTGCAGGAGCTCATGGGCTTTTGCTTCAACCTGCTCATGGACCGCTACAACGAAGCGGGTGAGCTGGTTCTGGACCCCAACGGCGACGGCGACCCCCGCTATCCCAAGGAATGGGACTATACCCTGCTGGCTGACGAGGGGCTTGCCGTCTGGCGAAAAAACGAAGACCTGCCCCTGGGCCTCTTCATCGGCGAGGGCCGGGGCTGGCTCCCCCTCTTCGAGGATCCGGACCAGCTTGCCCCCGTTTGGGAGGCCCTGGCGGACCCGGAGGCCCGCCGGGCGATCCTGTGGGCTTACAGTCGAAAGACCCTGCCCTTCGACCGTTCGGACGCAGGGGAAGTCCTGGGCACGGCGGAGCCGGATAGAGTGATCCCCCTGCTCACGAGGCTGAATATCCTGATTCCCTCCAGGGCCAACATCGACGAAGAAGAGACGGAGGTCCTTCGTTTCACCTGGAACGACCGTCTGCTGGCCCTGCTCCTGCTGGCCCGGGCCCTGTTCGGCCCTCCGGGGCATCAGGCGGGCATGGTGGCCCGGGGAGAGCACCGCTGGGACGAGCCGCCCCTGCGGACGAGGGAATGACCGGCCCTTTGCAGAAAATATCCCGGGGACGCCGACAGGCGTTCCCGGGATGCTTTTCCCTTTTGATCTCAGCCCATCGTCGCTTCAAACTTCCTGCGGAAGGAGGCGGAGGCCAGGTCCCCGACCTCCTCCAGGGTGCTGCGAAGCCCTTCCGCCGCGGTGGGTCCGGAATCGTCGTAGAAATACCAGGTCTTCGGAAGGTGCTCCGTGAAGATCATATTCTCCAGCGTATAGATCGGGCCGCGATCGAAGGCCCCGGCCATGTCCACCGCCCTGCGCAGGTCCTCCTCCGACTTTTCCGTCTGTCCGCAGGAATCCCGGAGGATCGCCTGCATCAGATAAAGCTGACTCATGATCTTGTCCAGAAAGGAGTTGCGGGACGGGTCTTCCTTCGATCTCGTCAGATGCTCGATGGCCCATTCCGTAGCCCGGATGCCCCGCTCACAGTTCCCCGTCACCATAAAATAGTAGATATACCCGCAAAGGACGGTGGTGAATTCGCTTATATGGATCACGAAGGCTTTTTCCGTGTACTCGATGCCTTCCTCGGGCTTTTTTAGGCTCCGGGTCAGCACCATGCCGATGGTCGCGTTGTTGTTCCCGCTGAGGTTGTTTTTCTTGTATTCCTCCACGGCCTTCTTATAGTCCTTCAGCTCGGAATAGCAGCCCGCGATCTCATTCCGAAGGAAGACTTCGTTGATCTCCGGGTCCCGGTTCTGGGGGAGCAGCACGATCGCGTGCCGATACAGCTCCAGCGCCCGCCGGACGTAGCTCTTCTCCCGGTGCAGGGTGCCGAAGCGTCTGCAGATAGACGCGGCGCCCAGCACGGTTCGAAAATGATTGGGGAATTTCCGCAGCGCGTTTTCGTATTCCGCTTCCACTTCCTCAAAGGGCACCTGATTCACCAGAGCCTCGATCCGCTCGGCCTCCTCGTCGGCGTCGGCGCCGCGCATGGAAAAGCCGATCAGCGCATCCACCGATACATGGAACAGCTCGGCGAGGTCCATGATAAATCCGAGATCCGGCTCAGACTCTCCCCTCTCCCACTTGGAAACCGTTCCCAGGGTGATACCGAGTCTCTCTGCAAGCAGCTCCTGAGTGAGTCCCAGGCGCTTTCGATGCTCGCGGATATTCTTCGCCAGTTGATTCTCCATGCTTTCCCTCCGTGCCCCGTCCTTTCGGCGGGCATCTTCCTGACAGCGACCGGATACGTCATGACTGCTTCCTCCTTTCGGCTCTTTGCCGTTTCATCTGATCCGCAGTCATCATAACCGATCCCCGGGGGATATTGAACACCCGATTCGTATGTTTTGTCAATTTATTTTTCTACGAAACGTAGAATTTCCTGTGCGTTCGCCGTCGCCCGTCTTTTTCCGATCCTCTGTTTCAGAGGATTTTGTTCCGTTTTCGTTTTTGACTCTACGGCCCGTTTCAAATATACTGAGAGTGCAAAGCCGGTTTTGCCATTTTGAATCGGGAGGAAAGCCTGATGGACAAAGCAAGATTTCTGGAAAACCTGAAGTCCGAGCGGAAGAAGCGCGGCCTCACCCAAAGCCAGGTGGCGGAGGCCCTGGGGATCTCGGACAAGACCTATTCCAAGTGGGAGACCGGCGAGAACGAGCCGGACGTGGACGCCCTCTGCCGCCTGGGCGCGTTCTATGGCGCCGGGCCCGCGCTGTTTTTCCGAAGCGAAGCGGACGAAAGCGAGCTGGCGGGCATGCCCGCGGCGGCGGCGGGGCAGCTGTGCTGGCGGCGAACGATCGATCTGCTCATGGGCCTGCGGGACGCGGCGTACCCCCCGCAGGGCGGGCCGGAGGCAGAGCTGCCCTCCCCGGAGATGCCCGGGGAGCTGCGGATGCCGGGCTCAGACAGGAACGTATGGCACTATTCCTGCCGGGACCTGCTGGCCCTCATTGCCGCCGGGCCGGACGCGAACCTCGCGCTGCTGATGCTGCCCCACGAGGAACGGTACCGCTGGCTGACGACGGCGGGAAGCGGGCTGGAGGCGCTGTTCCGCCTCCTGGGCCTGCCGGGGGCCATGCGCTGCATCTTCGCCATGCTGACGGAGAAGCGGGGCAGCCTCTTCACCCCGGCCTACCTCGCGGCGCGGGCAGGGGTGACGGAGGAGGAGGCCGCAGCCTTCCTCTCGGCGGCGGAGCCCTGGCAGCTCTGCGCCGACTACCGCTATTATCAGAAGGAGACGCCCGAACCGATCTATTCCAGCAGTCTGTCGGCCCAGCTGCTGGGGCTGCTTACCCTGGCGCGCATCGTCATGTCCGGGCATCCCCAATGGGGATCCCGGGGCCTGATGTGCGCCGGACACGGCTACGTAGCCCTGCCGCCGGACCCGATGAACCTGGTGAACCTGTTTCCCGCGGAGAAAGGAGAAGAGGCATGACGCTGGGCGAACACATCCACGCTTTGAGGAAGGCGGCGGGTCTCAGCCAGGAGGCCCTGGGGCAGAAGCTGGGCGTCGTCTCCCAGACGGTATCCAAATGGGAGCGGGGGGAAAGCGTCCCGGACGCGGCCCTCCTGGTCCCCCTGGCCGACGCACTGCGGGTCTCTCTGGACGCCCTCTTCGGCCGGACTCCCGGCGACGAGGCCATGGAGACGAGCCTTCTTGCCTGGCTCCGGCCAAAATCGGAGCCGGAGCGGACCGAGGCGCTGCTCCGGCTCCACCGGCGGCAGCTGGAGCTGAGCCTGGGGATCCTGGACGAGGAGCCGGACAGAAAGACGATCCTGCCCGAGATACCGAAGGAGGTGCGCTACACCTGGCTGGGGAAGAACGACCTCGCCTTTTACTGCTCTCACCCCGCCTGCCCCGCCTCCTTTATTTTCCGGGAACCGGAGGCGGGCTGGGAAGCTCTTTTTGAGGAGCCGGAACGCTTCCGCACCCTCTGGGAGGCCCTGGGGGACCCGGAGACCCTGAGGGCCGCAAAGAAGATCCTCTCCATCCCCGCCGACGGGGTGGTGGCCCGGGAGGCGCTGGACGCTCTGCTGGGGCTGGAGCACCCGGAAAGGAGCATCCCCCTGCTGGAACGCCTGGACCTTCTGTACTTCAATACCCTCACGGTGGACGGGAAGGAAACGGAGGTCTGCTTCTTCATCCCGGATCCCGCCGTGCTGGCCCTCCTTGCTCTTGCGCAGCTGCTCTTTGACCGGGGCCGCGGAGAAGCGAAAATGTACGTTTCCGGAGGCGGCTGGCATGCCCGTCCCCCGCTGTACCGGGGCGAAGCCCCCGCAGACCCCAGCTTCTGGTATAAGACCTCAGACCTGTGGTGAAAAAGCCAGAGGCCTCCATCCGTCGCTTCTTCCCTTTTCCCGGCGGATACGGTATAATGGAAAAAACGACGGTGCGGGCCGGAGGCCCGCCCGAAAAGGAGCGCAGCATATTGTCATTCGAGCTACAGAAGGACGCGGCCGAAAGGCTCCTCATTGCCGCCCACCGCGGCGTTTCGGGGGGCAACATCCCCTGCAATACGATCGCCGCCTATGAGATCGCTCTGGCGCAGGGCGCGGACATCATCGAGGTAGACGTCGCAAAAAGCGCCGACGGCACCCTCTGGATCCTCCACGGGGACGCGGCGCAGGCCCGGCCGGGCGAGCCGGTTCCCGAGGGCGGGCGGAGCCTCGGCCGGATGCGGGACGCCGAGATCCGGGAACTCCGCTGCCTGAACGCCGACGGGCGGCCCACCCAGTATCCCCTCTGCACCTTCGACGAGGTCCTCGACCGTTTCAAGGGCCGCTGCTACATCAACATGGACAAATTCTGGGAGGCCCCGGAAAAGGTCGCAGCCGCCGTCCGGGCCCACGGGATGACGGATCAGATCATCGTCAAAGCCTGGCCGGAACCGGAAAACCTGGACATGGTGGAGGCCTTCGCCCCCGACGTCTGCTTCTTTCCCATCCTGCTGGAGGAGCCCGGCACGGTCCACGAGGAGCTGCTGAAGCGGAAGCTCCGCTACGTCGGCTGCGAGGTCTTCTTCCGGGACGACATGGCCGGAGCCGCGTCGGAGGATTTCATCGCCGGGCTCCACGCAGACGGAAAGCTCGTCTGGGTAAACGCCCTCGTCACCAACCATCTGAAGCAGATCGCCGGGGGCCACTCGGACGACACCTCCCTCACCGTCTCCCCCGACGCCGGCTGGGGCTGGCTCGCCGACCGGGGCTTCGACGTCATTCAAACGGACTGGCTGCTATCCATGTCCCTTTACCTGGAAAAGACCGGGAGACGTTACAGGAAACGCTGATGGCCGCGTATACAACTGCCGGGGGACGCCGTTTGGCGTCCCCCGGCTCAGCGTGTCGAAAAAGTTTCGACACGCTGAGCCGGCAAAATCAGAAAGGTTTTCTGATTTTGCATGGATTTAACGTGAAGGGGGATTCCCGTCCCCCTTCACGGATCCCCCATGCTTGTCGGAACGTTGTTTTTTGAGGTTTTTGACAGTCTGGCGGGGGGGACGCCGTTTGGCGTCCCCCCGCTCAGCGTTATTCAGTCTTTGCTCTTGTAGTACAGCCGACAGTGGCAGAAGCCCTCGAAGTCCGGGTCCGCGATCTGCTCCCGGAACTCCCGGCACATGCACTTCGTGTCCTCCGTACGCTCCCGGCGGCAGGGGCAGTAGCCCCCCGTCTCCTTCAGTCCCTGCTTCACGAGATCGGCGATCTCCCGGTCGGGATTGACCTTGACGCTCATGAACGCTGCACCTTCTCGATGAGGGCCCGGAGCTCCTCCTTGCCCTGGAGGCCCACGGTCTGCCCCACGGCCTTCCCGTCCTTCATGAAGACCAGGGTGGGAATGGCGTTCACCCGGAAGGCGTTGGCCAGGACGGGCTCCTCGTCCACGTTCACCTTGGCAAATCTCACCCCGGCCATTTCCCCGGCCAGCTCCTCCACGATGGGGCTCAGCATGCGGCAGGGACCGCACCAGCTGGCCCAGAAGTCCACCACCGTGACGCCGGAGGCGGTCTCGTTTTCAAAGGTCGCGGCGCTCAGTTCGATCGGTTTCATCTCTGTATCCTCCTTTTCGGATAGTTTGCTCCTGTGTTCACATTTTACATGAAGGCGCGGCCTTTGACAAGTTTTTTCCGCGAAGGGGGCTGGAAGCGGCGAAGAAGCTGTGATAGAATCGGGAAAACGAGCAAAGGAGGGTCCGCCTTATGTGGGATCCGGCAAAGTATCCGTCGGAGCTCACCCTGGAAATGGACGACGGGCGGGCGCGCAGTCTCGCCTTTCTGCCGGGGGAGCGCGTCCGCTGGGAGGGGCAGGAGGCCGCCTGCAGCCTCACGTCTCCCGGGGAAGGGTTATTCTTCCTCACCTTCGACCTCTGCCCCGAGCCTCGGGTGAACCTGACCCTGGTCCTGGACATGGACGCGGGGCTCGTCACCCTGGTGACCTGCCGCCAGGGCCTCAATCCCAGGCGTCCCACGTATATCGCCACGGAGATCCTCACCGGGGCCTTCCGGCTCCCGGGGAAGCCGCTCAGCGAAAAGCGCCACGGATATACCGACGAGCTGAAGGGCCGGGCGATCCGCTGGGATTACGACTGGGGTTTCTCCATCGTCCACGTCTACGTGACGGAGCGGTATTACCGCATCCGGCTGCTGCAGAAAATGGGAGACGCGGACAGCCCTTACGAACAGGCCATGAAGAATTACGTCGACCGGACGGAGCCCGCCTATTATCTCCGCATCCGCCCCGGCGTGGTGCTCTTCGGCTTCACGGAGGACAACATGGACCGGGTGACGCCGCCGGAGATCGCCTGCTCCAGCCGCGCCCAGCTCATCGACCTGAACACCGTGGAGACCGTGGGTCGGGGCTTCGGTCAGCCCGGCGGGGCCCTGGACGTATTCCGGGCCAGAGGGGCTTTCGTCGATCCCCTCTCCGGGGAGTTGGATCCCGGCAGCAGGTATTATACTTGAAAAACGAATCGGAGCCCGCTGAAAGGCGGGCTCCGATTCGGTTTTTACCCTACGCCCAGGATGCGGGCCAGGTCCGCCAGGGGGCGGACGGCGTCGTTCAGGCTGCCGATGGCCTGGTTCAGGCCCTCGAAATCCACCTCGTTGAGCTTCCGGACGGTCTCGGTGACGGCGTCGGTGTTCTCCGTGATCATGGCGTCGGCGTTTTCGATGAGCGTCTGCGCCGAGGCGGTCAGGCGGTTGATCTCCGACAGGGAACGCTCGGCTCCGTCCGCCAGGCGGAGCGCCCGGGGGATCAGGACGAAGAGGGCCGCCAGCAGCGCCAGGACCAGCAGGATATTGAAGAAGGCGGCGACGCGGGCGCGGCGCGCCTCCTTTTTCTGCCAGGTCAGCAGCTCCTGCAGCAGGGCTTCCGTGGTCTTTTCTTCTTTCATTCCGTTTTCCTCCACGTTACATCAGCGGGGCCAGGAACTTCAGGAGGCTTCCGGCCAGCCGGTAAAAGAGCTTCTCCTTCTTCACCGTCTCCGGCGTGACCCGGCGGCAGAGGGACAGAGTGTCCTGAAAATCCGCCTCGATCTCCCGGATGCAGGGGACGCGGTAAAGATAGGCCGCGCACTCAAAATGATGGTAGAGGCTGCGGTAATCCAGGTTGATCGTGCCCACCACCGCCTTGCAGCCGTCGCTGACGAAAACCTTGGAATGGACAAAGCCTGGGGCATACTCATAGATCTCCGCCCCGGCGGCCAGGAGGCGCCGGTAGTGGGACTTCGCCAGGGCCCAGGCCATTTTCTTGTCCGGGATGCCCGGGAGGATGAGCTTCACGTCCACCCCCCGCTGGGCGGCGTAGACGAGGGCGGCCTCCATTTTCCCGTCCAGGATGAGATAGGGCGTCATGATATGCACGTAGTCTCCGGCCCGGTTCAGCACGTCCATATACACCGTCTCCCCCACCTTCTCCGCGTCCAGGGGGCAGTCGGCATAGGGCAGCACCCAGCCGCCGGGCTTTTTCTCCGGGGGCTGCGGCAGCGGGAAGGCGGGAAACTCCGGCGCCTTTTC
This sequence comes from Oscillospiraceae bacterium, assembly GCA_017524845.1. Classification (GTDB taxonomy): domain Bacteria; phylum Bacillota; class Clostridia; order Oscillospirales; family Oscillospiraceae; genus UBA1774. Next base: position 30,131 of record JAFXUU010000032.1, on the reverse strand, counting down.
GTCGATGTTCCACAGCTGCAGGAACATGAGGGTGAAGCTGGCGGCGGCGGAGCCCCGGAGCATCACCGCCGAGTCCTTCCAGCGGCCGAAGCGGGAGGCTCCGCAGTCGAGATACTCGTCGGCGAGGTTCACGCCCCCGGTGAAGGCCACCTTTCCGTCGATCACCAGGATCTTCCGGTGGTCCCGGTAATTGTACTGGGAGGAGACCACGGGGCGGATGGGGGAAAAGGCCTTGGCCCGTATTCCCTTCTGTCTCAGGAGCTTCCGGTAGTTCACCGGGAGGGTATGCATCTCGCACATCCCGTCGTACATGACGCGCACGTCCACCCCGGCGGCAGCCTTCTCCGTCAGGAGCTTCAGAACGCTGCCCCACATGACGCCCTCTTCGATGATGAAATACTCAAGATAGATATACGCTTCCGCCTTTTCCAGCTCCGGGAGCAGAGCGGCCAGCTTTGCCTCCCCCGATGGGAGATAGACGGCTTCCGTATCGTCGTAGGCGGGGAAGCAGCCGCTGCGGTTGAGATAGACGCAGAGGTCCTCCGTGCCGCCTCCGTCCGCCTCCAGGGCCTCCTGCACGCCCGTCGGCCTGGGCAGGACGTCCCGGGTGGCGTCGATCAGCTCCTCCACCCGCCGCCGGATGCGGCGGTGGCCCACGTCGAACTGCGTGAACCACAGGAGGGCGGCCCCCGGCAGGGGCGCCACCGCGATAATGAGCATCCAGGTAAGGCGGGCGCCGGAATCCATGCCGCTGTTGAACAGGTAGATCACCATGGCCAGGGTGAACAACCGCAGGAGGGAGGAGATCCAGGGATAGATGCCGCTGAGCCAGCGGAAGAAGCCGATGATGAGCAGCACCTGCAGTACCAGGAGCAGGATGAAGACCAGAAAGCGGCTGAAAATCAGGCGCAGGATCCCCCTGCGCACCGGCTTGGCCAGCCGGAAGATGGGTTCGTTCCACAGGGGGGCGCTCTCGCGTCTCCCGCGGCTTCCTCCGGAAAGGGCCATTCAGAGCTCCTCCGGGGCCAGGAAGGGCACGCCCTCCCGCAGATCGCCCGAGGGATCCAGCATCCGCAGGGCTTCCCGCTGCAGGCTCCCGCCCCCCTCTCCGGGGGCCAGGGGCTCCGGCAGCAGCTCCAGAAGGGGCTTGGGGAGCCGCCCGGCTGCCAGCGCGTCGAACTTTTCAGCGAGGTGCCGGTCGTACCTTCCCTCACCGTCCAGGGGGAAGAGGCCCGCGGCCCCTGCCCGGTCCAGCACCCTGCGGCCGGTGAGCCGCCAGTGGACGTAGCCCGGGAGGGTGGTGACATAGTCCACATAAGGCAGATAGCTTTCCCCGTCCAGCACAGTCTGCCAGAGATGGGCCACGGCGCCCCCGGCGGGGATCTCCGCTCCCAGGGCGCGGCTCAGCTCCCCGGCGACTTCCGCCGCGGGATCCCAGGCGCCCCGGTAGGCGGTGAGGACTGTGCTCCGGGAATCGAAGGGCATATAGCCGCCCCCCATGCCCCGCACGGCGAAGGAGGCCGCTTCCTCCAGGGCCGAGCCGAACTCCTGCCGGTACGCCTCTCCCAGCTCCCGGAACAGGGCCCGGATGCCGGGCCAGATCATCAGGAGCGTATAGGTCTCCACACCGTCGATCTCATGGGGCTCCCAGGCAGCGGCCGCCGACAGCAGCCGCTCCCCCTTCTTCCCCAGCAGGCTGAGCCGCAGTTCCTCCCGCCGGAGGGCGATCTCCAGGGTCGAACCTTCCAGATACATCAGGTTTCCTCCGAAACGCGGTAGCGCAGCACGTTCCAGGAATGGCGGCGGAGAGTGCGCCCGTCTCCCGCGGAGGGGGCGACGTTCTCCGGCGCGTCGGCGGTGTTCACCGCCTTCAGGTCCTCGTGCCAGAGCTGCCGGTGCTCGATAAGCTCGGGCGCGCCGAAGCCGGTGAGGCGCAGGTCCAGCTCCGCGTCCTCGCTGAGGCTGCGGTTCACCGCAAGGACGGTGAGCTCCGCTCCGTTCGCCACGGCCACGGCCTCCACGCAGGGGGTCTCCCCATAGACGCCGCCGTCGTAGGTGGGGCAGTCCACCCGGCAGTTCAGGGCGGTGCCCCGGCCGAAGCGGCTGGCGTCCCGGAAGGGATGGAAAATGGTCTGCACCCAGGCGCGGCCGCCGGTCTCCGTCATAATGGGGGCGATCACGTTCACCAGCTGGGCAAGGCAGGCGATCTTCACCCGGTCGCAGTGGCGCAGGAGGGTGATGAGGAGGCAGCCGGCCACCAGGGCGTCCTCAAAGGTGTAGACGTCCTCCAGCAGGGGCGGGGCCACGGTCCATTTCTCCACCTGCTTGTCCTGCTCGTTGGAGTGGAACCACACGTTCCACTCGTCGAAGCTGAGGTACATGGTCTTGTCGGAATGGCGGATGGCCCGCACCGCGTCGCAGATGGCCTGCACGTCGGCGATGAAGCGATCCATGTCCCGGCTGCAGGCCAGGAATTCCGCGCTGTTGCCGCTGCGGTTGCCGTAGTAGCTGTGGAGCGAGAGGTAATCCACCTGCTCGTAGCAGTGCTTCAGCACCGTGGTCTCCCATTCCCCGAAGGTGGGCATGGAGGAGGACGAGCTGCCGCAGGCCACGAGCTCGATGGAGGGATCGGTCATCTTCATCATCTTGGCCGCCTCGCAGGCGATGCGCCCGTATTCCTCGGCGGTGCGGTGGCCGATCTGCCAGGGGCCGTCCATTTCGTTGCCCAGGCACCAGGTGCGGATGCCGAAGGGCTGCTCGAAGCCGTTGCTGCGCCGCCGGTCGCTGAGGGCGGTGCCGCCGGGGAAATTGCAGTATTCCACCAGGTCCCGGGCGTCCGCCGCGGTGCCGGTCCCCAGGTTCACGGCCATCATCACCTCGCTGCCCGCCTTTTTGGCCCAGGACTGGAACTCGTCGATGCCCACCTCGTTGGTCTCGATGCTGTTCCAGGCCAGCTCCTGCCGCCGGGGACGCAGGGAGCGGGGCCCCGTCCCGTCCTGCCAGCGGTAGCCGGACACGAAGTTGCCCCCGGGATAACGGACGATGGGTACGTCCAGCTCCCGCACCAGGAGCAGCACGTCCTGCCGGAAGCCCTCCTCGTCCGCCGTGGGATGGCCCGGCTCATAGACGCCGCCGTAGACTGCCCGGCCCAGGTGCTCGATGAAGGAGCCGAACAGCCGGGGGGACACCTCCCCTACGGCGTATTCCCGATCCGCGATCAGTTTGACACGCATGTTCATTCCCCTTTCCGCGGCTGCGCCGCTTCCGTGATGGACAGGACGCGCACGCCCGCTTCTCCGACGGTGAAGCGCACCTCCCTGCCCGCAAAGGACAGACCGTAGACCCGATCCGGGTCGCTGTGATAGCCTGGCCGGGGGTCGCAGGCCAGGACGCCCTCCAGGGCGCTCCAGGTCTCCGGCGGCAGGGCCGCCTTCGTTTCCTCCGGGCAGGACACCGGCAGCCGTTCCGGGGCGAGATTGCCGGTGAAGCCGCCGGTCGCCTCCGGGACGCTGTCGGCATAGGCGACATAGGGCTTGATGTCGTAGACGGGGGTCCCGTCCAGGAGATCGGCCCCGCCCAGCAGGAGCACCGGGCCCCGGGGATCTTCCCAGGCGACGCCCTCCAGGCGCACGCAGCTGAGCCCCAGGGGGTTTGGACGGAAGGGCGAACGGGTGGCGAAGACCCCCATCCGGGCGTTTCCGCCCAGCCGGGGCGGGCGCACCGTGGGAGACCAGCCCTTGTCCGCATTTTCGGAAAAGCCCCAGATCAGCCACAGGTGGCTGAAGCCCTCCAGCCCCCGCAGGCTCTCCCGGCTGCGGTAGGCAGGCTCGAACACCAGCTCGCTGCGCAGCTCCGGCACGAGGCCGCTCTGCCGGGGCACACCGAATTTGGAGCCGAAGGGGGCGTGTACCCGGGCGATGACCGCAAGCTCCATTGCTTCCTCCCAGGATGCCCCGGCCTTCCGGCCGGGGCATCCGCAGTTCTATCTTCTTCTCCGCAGATTCCGGCCCTGCAGCCGATCAGCCCGGATGAGCTCGGGATCGTCCCGTTTCCGGGCCTCGTAATAGGCAAGGCAGATCGCTCCGGCCACCAGCACGTAATAGATCGCGGCGCAGAGATGGTAGGAGCCGCCGCCGTCGTGCAGGGCCAGCATCAGCTCGCAGAGGAGATCCAGCCCGAAGGCCGCGGCGATGAGCCTTTTGTCCGCCGGGTACCGGCCGCCCTCGAAGCCGTACCAGATGAGGCGGGTCAGCGCGACGGGGAGGGCGAAGCGGCAGACGTAGTCCACCGTGCTCATCCAATAGACGCCGGGGGCCGTTTCCGCCAGATTTCGCAGCTGCAGCTCCATGGCCGGGGCCTGGGCTTCCTCCACTGTGGCCAGCACGGATTCCAGCCCGTCGCGGCTGACGGTCATGGCCAGGATCAGGGGGATGAGGGTGTTCATGGCGCCCAGATAGAGCATCTCAAACAGCCGGAAGCCCAGGGCGAAGCCGTTGGGCACCCGGATGGTGCTGTGCTGCTGGCGCTGCAGCATCCACAGGGAAAGGGCGATGCCCCCCACCTCGCAGACGGCCACGCAGAGGCTCCGGGTCACTCCGTAGCCCCACATGCCCATGGAGCCTGCAGCCCCGGTCGGCGCCAGCAGACGCAGCAGATTCTCCGAGAGCAGAAAGCCGAAGATGAAAAAGCAGGCCAGGCCCGCCAGCATGGCGACGTGGTTGAAGCGCTTTCGATAGACGTTCCACACATAGTACATGGTGGGAACAAGGACGCAGACGGCGAAGAGCACCGTCATGGCCGCCATCAGGGAATCGGAAAAAACAAGTTCTGTGTCCATCGGGGATACCTCCGGACCGACATAAAAGGCGCCCGCCGAAACGGGCGCCTTTCGGAAGGTCGTGATCAGTTGAAGATTTTGAGGATATCGTCGAAGTCGTCCTTGGGCTTGGACGGAGCGGGGGCCGCCTGCTTCGGCTGCGGCGCGGGCTTCTCCTCGGGCTTCCGGACCTGACCGGCGCCCTCCCCGTCAAAGCAGGTGGCAATTACGATGACCCGGATCTCGTCCTCCATGTTCTCGTCGAAGGAGGCGCCGAAAATGATGTTGGCGTCGGGATGGGCGGCGGCCTCCACCAGGCCGGCGGCCGCGTCCACTTCCTCCAGGCCCATGTCCATGGAGCCGATGATGCTCACCAGCACGCCCTTGGCCCCGTTGATGGAGGTCTCCATGAGGGGGCTTTCCACGGCCATCTTCGCCGCTTCCTCGGCCTTGTTCTTGCCGGAGGCATGCCCCACGCCCATGTGGGCCTTGCCCGCGTCCTTCATGACGGTGGTCACGTCGGCGAAGTCCAGGTTGATGAAGCCGGTGTTCTTGATGAGCTCGGAAATGCTGGTGACGGCCTGCAGCAACACCTCGTCGGCGATGCGGAAGGCGTTGAACATGGTGATCTTCTGGTCGGAGGAATATTTCAGCCGGTCGTTGGGGATGATCAGCAGGGAGTCCACCCGGCTGAGAAGCTCGGCGATGCCCGCTTCCGCCCGCTGCATGCGCTGACGCCCCTCGAAGCCGAAGGGCTTGGTGACGACGCCCACGGTGAGGATGCCCTGCTCCTTGGCGATATCCGCCACGATGGGAGCCGCGCCGGTGCCGGTGCCGCCGCCCATACCGGCGGTGATGAACACCATATCCGTGTCCTCAAAGGCCTTGTTGATGTTATTGCGATCCTCCTCGGCGCTGCGCTTGCCCACCTCGGGATCGGACCCGGCGCCCTGCCCGTGGGTCAGCTTCTCGCCGATCTGCAGCTTCTGATCCGCCCGGGAGGCGCCCAACACCTGCTTGTCCGTATTGATGGCGATGAACTCCACGCCCTGGACGCCCACCTCCACCATATGGTTGACTACGTTGTTGCCGGCGCCGCCGACGCCGACGACCTTTATATTCACAACATTGTCGGGACCGTTATCGATGTCGTATGCCATGGTTTTTTCCTCCCGTACACGTATTTACAGTATGACACAGGTAATTTTATCTCAATCGTTTCCACAGGTCAATAGGTTACAATAAAAAACGGCGGGCATTTTTCAATGCCCGCCGTGCAGACCGTCAAAAAACTCAAAAAACAACGTTTCGATAAGCATGGGGGGATCGTGAAGGGGGGATGGGAGTCCCCCCTTCACGATCAATCCATGCAAAATCAGAAAGCATTTTCTGATTTTTCCGCTCAGCGTGTCGACACTTTGTCGATACGCTGAGGGCGGGCATTTTTCAATGCCCGCCGCCGTTTTCTTCATTTTTATCCGAAGAGTTTTTTGAGCATGATCTCCCAGTCCTCGTCCGCGCCGGTATCTCCCGCCTTCTCCGGAGGCGCGGCGGCCGCCTTCTGCTTCGCCACCACCTCGGTCACCTCGCGCTGCACGCTCTCCGTGCGGGCGGGCTGCTCGTCCCGGGCGGTCTGCGCCGCCTCGCCGAAATCCGTGGCGATGACGATGACCCGCAGGGCGTCCGTCAGGTTCTCGTCGAAGCCGATGCCGAAGATGATGTTGGCGTCGGGGTCGGCAGCCTGTTGGATGCGGTCCATCACGGCGGTCACGTCGTCCATGGGGAGATCCGGTGAGCTCACCACGTTGATGATCATGCGCCGGGCGCCGCGGATGTCCGTTTCCATGAGCTCGCTGTGGATGACCCCGGCGGCCGCCTCCTCCACCTTGCTCTTCCCGCTGGCCTCGGCGAGGCCCAGGTGGGCAAGCCCGCTGGAGCGGAGGACGGTTTTCAGGTCGGCAAAATCCAGGTTGATGAAGCCGGTGCTCCGCAGCAGGTCGGCGATGCCGCCCACGGCCCGGTACAGCACCTCGTCGGACACGGCAAAGGCATGGGCGAAGCTGACGTTCTGGGCGGACACTTTGCGGATGTTCTCGTTGGGGATCACGAAGAGCGTGTCCACCTGCTCCAGGAGCGCCCGCACGCCCTGGTCCGCCGTGCGCATCTTCCTGGCACCCTCCCAGCGGAAGGGCAGGGACACGACGCCGATGGTCAGCGCCCCGGCGCTCCTGGCGGCCTCCGCCACCACGGGGGAAGCGCCGGTGCCGGTGCCGCCGCCCATGCCTGCGGTGAGGAACACCGCGTCCACACCCTCAAAGGCCTTCGTGAGGGCGTTTTTGCTCTCTTCCGCGGCCATGCGGCCCACGTCCGCCCGGGAGCCGGCGCCCTGACCCTTCGTCAGCCGCTCCCCGATCTGTACTCTTTCCTCCGCGCCGCAATGCGCCAGGGCGGAGGCGTCCGTGTTGACGCAGCAGTATGTAACGCCGCCGATCCCGGCGCTGCGCATGCGGCTGACGACGCTGTTGCCCGCGCCGCCGACGCCCACGACCTTGATGTTGATGATCTCTTGCATGGCTCGCTCCCCCGTCCCCCCGGGCGCTCAGCCCGGAATATAGTGTCCCTCCTGGGCTGTGGACATATCCAGAATACCGGAATCCCCCGCGCCCAGATTGGCCGTGATCCTCTGCAGCAGATCCAGCTTCTCCTCCAGCTTTTCCTGCTTCCCCAAGCGCACGGTGAAGCGGCCCAGATAGGTGAAGTGCAGATCGCTCACGTTGTTCAGGTCGAGATCCCGCACGTCGGCCCGCATGCCCTTCTGATCCAGCAGGGGCAGCAGCTCGCGAAGATAGCCGAACTTGGTGCTCTCCGTCTCAGGGACCTTCAGCGTGTCCCCCACCTTCGTCTCCAGAGGGTGGAAGCCCTGCACCCGCAGGAGCTCCTTCTCGTCGCCCCGGAAGCCGCTAACCACCCGGCAGTCCTCGCTGAGGAGGACGGGACCCTTCTCCGTCGTCAGCACGGCTACGGCGGAGGTCTCCCGCACGGTGATGACCAGCCGGTCCGGCAGAACCATGGAGATCCTGGCGGCGGCCACGCCCGGCAGAGATTTGCGGATGCGGCGGGATGCGACGGGCCCCACGGGCAGCAGCCCGCTGATCCCGGCGCGCAGGCCGGAGGCCTCCGTGATCTCTCCTGCCGAGTATATCACATTTCCCTCGACCTGTATATCGGAAATTTCAAAGAAAAGGTTTGCCGCCAGCAGGATCGCCGCCGCCGCCAGGATGTAGCGCACGAGCTTCATGCGGCTGCGGCTTTTGGCGTAGCGCCGCCGCTCCCGGCTGCGCCGTTCCATTGTCTTGTCCATGGGATCTCCTCCCTCAGATTCTTATGACCTCCGCGCCCAGGGCCGCCAGCGTGCCCGCCAGGTCCTCATAGCCCCGGTCCACGTGCTGCAGACCGCCGAGCACCGTTTCGCCCTCCGCCGCCAGGGCCGCCACGGCCAGGGCCGCGCCGCCCCGCAGATCGGCCGCCGCCGTTTCCGTGCCCCGGAGCCTCTCCACGCCCCGGATCACCGCCGTTTTCCCCTCGGTGCGGACGTCCGCCCCCATGCGCCGCAGGGCGGGCACGTGACGGTAGCGCGCTTCGAAGATCGTTTCGATCATCACCGTGGTCCCCCGGGCCCGCAGGGCCGCCGCCATCAGGGGCGGCTGGGCGTCCGTGGGAAAGCCGGGATAGGGCCGGGTGACGACGCTGCGGGGGGAAACGAGCCCGCCCCGGCGCTCCAGGGTGATGAGGCCCTCCCCCGTGGAAACGCTGCAGCCCATGCGCCGGAGGACCTGGAGGATGGGACCGCAGCGGCCGGGGTCCGCGTCGTAGAGGCGGACGGAGCCCCCGGCGGAGGCGCAGGCCGCCAGCCACGTGGCCGCGGCGATCCGGTCCGGGATGATGCGATGCTCCGCCCCCCGGAGCTTTTCCACGCCCCGGATGCGGATCACGCCGCTGCCCGCCCCGGAGACCAGAGCTCCGGCGGCGCGCAGGAAAGCCTGGAGGTCCTGGATCTCCGGCTCCCGGGCGGCCCCGGTGATGACCGTCGTCCCCTCGGCGAGGCAGGCGGCAAGCATGGCGTTTTCCGTCGCGCCCACGCTGACGGCGGGCAGATCGATATGCCCGCCGCGGAGCCTTCCGGCCCGGCAGCAGAGCCTTCCGGCGGCCTCGGTGATCTCCGCTCCCAGCGCCCGCAGGGCCAGGAGGTGGAGATCCACCGGCCGGGGCCCCAGCTCGCAGCCGCCCGGCAGAGAGAGGGCCGCTTCCCCGCAGCGCGCCAGCAGCGCTCCCAGGAAGATCACGCTGGAGCGCATCCGCCGCATCAGTTCGTCCGGCACCTCCGGGGAGATGGGACCGGAGGCGTCTACATAAACGGCGTCCCCGTCCCGGTAGACCCGGCAGCCCACGTGCCGCAGGATCTCCAGGGTGGTCTCCACGTCGCTGAGGGCGGGGCAGTTGCGCAGGACGCTGATCCCCTCCGTCATCACGGAGGCCGCCAGCATGGGCAGGGCGCTGTTCTTCGCGCCCTGTACCCGCACGCTGCCGCTGAGTCTTCGCCCGCCGACGATCTTCAAAACGCTCATAACCCTACCCCCGCATGGAAACTTCAGACCATCCTATGCGGATCGGGCCGATCTGTCCATTTTCAGGACCCTGCCGTCCGGAGGACGGCGGGGTTCGCTATTTCTCTGTCAGCTTCAGGGTCTCCTCCACGATGCGGTCCAGGGCGTCGGGCCGGTCCAGGCCCCGGAGGGCGTCCCCCATGGCCCGGAGACCCTGCGGATCCCCCAGCAGCTCCTTCACCAGCGCCGAAAGGGCCTCGGGCGTCAGCTCCGCGTCCGCCAGAACGCGGGCGCCCCCCGCCTCCGCCAGCACCCGGGCGTTCTTCTCCTGGTGGTTTCCCGTGGCATAGGGATAGGGCACCAGGACGGCGGGCCGCCCCGCGGCGCAGAGCTCCCCCAGGGTGGAGGCCCCTGCCCGGCAGAGGATGAGGTCCGCCGCCGCCATGGCGGCGGGCATATCGTAGATATAGGGCCGCAGCTCCGTGAGCTTCGGCTCCGGCGCGCCGGCCTCGGCCAGCAACGCGCGCATGGCCTTCAGCCCCTCCTCCCCGCCGCCGGTGGCGTGGAGAAGGCGGAAGGCACCGTTCTTCTCGTTTTCCGCGGCCAAAGCGGCCACCGCCGCGTTGAGCCGCACGGCCCCCAGGCTCCCCCCGAAGGAGAGGATCAGCGGCCGCCCGTCCAAGCCCAGCTGCCGGCGGGCCTCCTCCCGGGAGATCTCCCGGAAGCCGCTGCGCACCGGCATGCCCACGGTGAGCACCCGATCCGGATGCCGGTATCCCTTCCGGCTCTCCTCAAAGGCGACCATCATCCGGTCCACGTGCCTTTCCAGCATCCTCGTGGTGAGACCGGGGAGGGCGTTTGCCTCGTGGAGCAGGGTGGGCACGCCCCTGGCCGCCGCCGCCCGGAGGACGGGCCAGCAGACGTAGCCCCCCGTACCCAGGGCCGCGTCGGGCCGGAACTCCCGGATGATCCGTCCCGCCTCCCGGAGGGAGCGGTTCAGCAGCAGGCCGGAGCGCATATTGTGCAGCATTTCGTCCGGCCGGAGGCTGCGGTGGAGGTTCCCCACGGTGATCCCCCGGATGGGAAAGCCCTCCCGGGGCACCAGCTCCATTTCCATGTTGTCCGAGGCGCCGACGAAGAGGATCCCGGCGTCGGGCATCAGCGTGCGTATCCGCTGGGCCGCGGCCACGGCGGGGTTGATATGCCCCCCGGTGCCGCCGCAGGCAAAGAGAAAATTCATGCTCATTTGTTGGCGATCTCCCGGGAAGCGGAGAGGATGATGCCCACCTCCGCCATCTGCACGATCAGCGCTGAGCCACCGGAGCTGAAGAAGGGCAGGGAGATGCCCGTGGAAGGCAGGAGGTTCGTGACCACGCCCACGTTCAGGAAGACCTGGATGGCGATGAGGCCCGTAAAGCCGACGATCATCATGCGGGTGAAGAGGTTTTTGCATTGGAGGGCCAGCCAGAAGCCCCGGAGGATCAGCACGGCGAAGAGCAGCAGGATGAGGACGGCCCCCACGAAGCCCAGCTCCTCGCAGACGATGGAGAAGATATAGTCGTTCTGCGCCTCGGGAAGATAGAGGAATTTCTGGCGGCTGTTCCCCAGGCCCAGGCCCAGCAGGCCGCCGGAGCCGATGGCGTAGAGGGATTCCACGATCTGCCACCCGTCCCCCAGCTTCTGGGACTCCGGATCCAGCCAGGCGGCGACCCGGGCGAACATATAATTGTCCTTCGCCTTCTCCATGACCCAGTCCGCGTGGCCCCGGAGATAGAGCAGCACCATGGCTGCCAGGACCGCCGCCGCGGCGAACCAGTACCAGCGGGTGCCGCCGGCGTACATCAGCAGGGCCCCGACGCCCAGAATGATGATGGTGGCGGAGAGGTGGGGCTGCTGCAGCAGGAGGAAGCTGAATACGGCCAGCACGGCCGCAAAGGGCAGGACCCCGTATTTCACCGTGCGCATCTTTTCCGCTCCGAAATACACCGCCCAGTCCGAGAAAGCCAGGATCACCGCAGCCTTGGTCAGCTCCGAGGGCTGGATGGTAATGGGTCCGAGGCGGATCCAGCGGACGGCGCCGTTCCCTCCCAGGCCGTTGAAGAGCACAAAGAGCAGCAGGATGAGGGCGACGGCGATGGAGGGGATGGACAGCTTGCGCAGGAAGCTCATGGGGATGAAGGAGGTGATGAGCAGGGCCACGATGCCGAAGACGGCGTAGATCGCCTGGGTGACGAAATAGTGGAGGGGCTCCGCCTCCCCGGTCTCCGTCACCGTGTCGAAGTAGGCGATGGCGTAGCTGGCCGAGAGGAGCATCACCAGTCCCACCGCCAGGAGCAGCAGGGTCAGCACCAGGAAGGGCACGTCGATCCGCCCCAGCCGGACGCGCCGACCGGGACGGCCGGCAGCCGCGGGGGGATCGGGCAGGGCATCCGGCCGCTCAGGCTGCGGAAGGGGAAAATCATAGATATCCGGCATGGCTGTTTCCTCCGTCAGGGGTCAGGCGCGTCACAGGCCGTAGCGGCTGCGCACGCAGAAGAACGTCAGCAGGGCAAGGGAGAGGGTAACGCCGCTGAACACGGCGAAGATCTTTACCTCGCTCCAGCCGCATTTCTCGAAATGGTGATGGATGGGGGCCATTTTGAAGATGCGCTTTCCGTGGCTCAGCTTGAAATACAGCACCTGAATGATGTCCGACAGGGCCTCGCAGATATAGACGACGCCCAGGGGCACCAGGATGAGGGGGATATCCAGGCCGAAGGCCAGGGCGCAGATCGCTCCGCCCAGGAAGAGGGAGCCCGTGTCCCCCATAAAGACCTTGGCGGGGTGGAAATTGAACACAAGAAAGCCGAGGAGGCCCGCCGCCAGCGCGGCGGCAAAGAGGCCCTGGGCGTCCCGGCCCCAGGCGGCGGCCAGGGCGCAGAGGCAGGCGGCCACCGGCAGGCTCACGCCGGAAACGAGCCCGTCCACTCCGTCGGTCAGGTTCACGCTGTTCACCGTGCCCACCATGACGAAGGCCGCGAAGACCACGTAGACCGGCTCGGGCAGGGGCAGGGTCACGCCCAGGAAGGGCACGTAGAGGTTGGGGCTCAGGAAGCCCATGTAGCGCAGCAGAAGGATGAAGGCCACGGCAGCGGCCAGCTGCAGCAGGAACTTCTGTCTGCCCTTCAGCCCCTCGTTGTGGCGGCGCTTCACCTTCATATAGTCGTCAATAAAGCCGATGGCCCCGTAGATGAGGCTGATGGCCAGCATGGCCGGGGCGCTCCAGTTCCCTTCCCGGAAATCCCGGACGCCGGTGACGAGGACCGCGCAGAGGATGCCGGCGATGAAGATGATCCCGCCCATGGTGGGCGTGCCCTCCTTGCTCATGTGCCACACCGGCCCGTCCCGCTTGATGCTCTGTCCCGCCTTCAGCCGCCTCAGCAGGGGGATGCAGACCCTTCCGGCCAGGACGGTCACCACCAGGGAGATTAGGAAAGCCTGCAGATATCTCATTGGTCACGACCTCTCATAACCGTAAGCTCAGCGCATGCCGGCAAGGACCTCCGCGGCGATCTCCCGCTCGTCCATATGATGCTTCGTCTTCCCCACGATCTGATAGGTCTCGTGGCCCTTCCCCGCCAGGACGAGGGTGTCCCCCGGCCGGGCGTTTTCGATCCCCCAGCGGATGGCCTCCCGCCGGTCCGGGATCACCTTCACGGGGGTATCCAGTCCCTCGAAGCCGGGGAGGATCTCCGCGATGATGGCCTCCGGGTCCTCCGTGCGGGGGTTGTCGGAGGTGACGATCACGTAATCCGCCAGGGAGCCCACCACCCGGGCCATTTTGGGCCGCTTCGTGCGGTCCCGGTCGCCCCCGCAGCCGAAGAGGACGCCCACCCGCCCCTTCGCGGTGTCCCGCACGGTGCGGATCATGTTGTCCAGGGCGTCGGGGGTAACGGCGTAGTCGATGAGCAGGGTGAAATCCCGTCCGGTGGGGACCACCTCCATGCGCCCCTTCACCGGCCTGCACAGGGGCAGGGCCGCCGTCAGGTCCTTCAGGGGCAGACCCAGGTCCAGGCAGCAGGCCAGGGCCGCCAGGGCGTTGTAGACGGAAAAGCGGCCGGGGATGTGCAGACAGGCCGGAGCCTCCTGCCCGCGGAAGCAGGCGGTGAACTCCACCCGGTCCGGCAGGAGGCGCAGGTCCTTTGCCCGCAGGTCGGTCTCCTCCCCCAGCCCGTAGCGGATCACGGGGATCCCGAGGGCCGGGAGGATCCTCCGGGCCGCCGGGTCGTCCGCGTTCACGGCGGCGGTGCGGCTCAGGTCAAAGAGCTTCATCTTCGCCTCCAGGTAGGCGTCCATGGTCTTATGGAAATCCAGGTGGTCCTGGCTGAGATTCGTAAAGCAGCCGACGGCGAAGGGGACGCAGCAGACCCGGTCCAGATACAGGGAGTGGGAGGAGACCTCCATCACCGCGTACCGGCAGCCCGCGTCCGCCATCTCCCGGAAATAGGCCATGATGTCCCGGCTCTCCGGGGTGGTGTTCACGGCGGGATAGACCCTGTCCCCTACGATGTTCTCGTTGGTGCCCAGGAGGCCGACACCCTCGCCGGTGACGGTCATGAGCAGGCTGCGGGTCAGGTTCGTGGTGGTGGTCTTTCCGTTGGTGCCCGTGACGCCCGCCACCGTCAGCGCCTCCGCGGGACGGCGGAAGAAATTGGCGGCGGAGACCGCCATGGCTTTCCGGCTGTCCTTCACCAGCACGAAGGGGACCTCCGCGGCGGGCGCTTCCTCGCAGAGCACCAGGGCGGCCCCGTTTTCCACTGCGGCAGGGATATACTGATGCCCGTCGGTCTCGTAGCCACGCACGGCGACGAAGGCCGCGCCGGAGGTCACCTTCCGGCTGTCGTAGCAGACGTCCGTGATCTCCATATCCTCCGGAGCGCGGAGCTCCGTTACCTCGATATCCTTCAGCAAATCCTTCAGTTCCATCAGCCGTGGGTCTCCATGATGCTCGTGTCGTTGTCGATGAGGCCGATCTCCACCACGGTGCCGAAGCTCACGCTCTCGCCCGCGCTCACGCTCTGGCGCTGGACAACGATGTATTTTGCTTTCTCCTCGGAGGGTGCGACGCCGGCTGTCTTGATGTAAAGGCCCAGGGCGTCGAAATACTGCTTGGCGGCCTTATATGTCTTTCCGTTCATGTCCGGGACCGTGACCTGGTCCCGGGGCTTCTCCGCCCCGGCATAGAGGATGACGGTGGAGCCGGCGGTGATCTTCAGGTTGCCCACGGGGGCCTGATCCGTCACCGTATCCCCGTAGCCCACGACCTTTACGCCGAAACCCAGGCTCTCCATCTGGGCGACGGCATCGTCCACGGAGGCGGAGCGGACGTTGGGCACCGTCACGTTGCTGGAGGTGCTCCCGCCGGATTCCTCCACCCCCAGATAGGGCAGGATGTCCGCCAGGATGTTGCCCACGGTGGGGGCCACCATGCCGCCGCCGCTGATGTAGATGCCGCTGGTGGGATCCGGCGAGTCCAGGATCACCAGCACGGCCACCTGGGGATCGTCCATGGGAGCGACGCCGATGAAGGAGACCATGTATTCGTCGGAGGCCTGGCCGACCTTCTCGGAGGTCCCCGTCTTGCCCCCCACCCGGTAGCCCGCCACGCTGGCGTTTTTGCCGGTGCCCGAGGGGGAGGAGACCACGGTCTCGATGATGTCGCAGACGATGCGGCTGGTCTCCTCGGAGATCACCTGGCGCACCTCCGTGGGGCTGGTGTTGGACACCACGGTGCCGTCCTCCGCGATCACCTGCTTCACCACGTAGGGCTTCATCAGGTGTCCCCCGTTCACGGCGGCGGACACGGCGGTGATGAGCTGGATGGGGGTGATGTTGAAGGTCTGTCCGAAGGAGGCGGCGGCCAGCTGGGAATGGTTGTAGGGGTCCTCGAAGATCCTGCGGCTCCACCAGATGCTGCTGGATTCGCCGTAGAGGTCGATGCCCGTGCGGTCGAAGAAGCCGAAGGCCTCCATGTAATCATAGAAGCGTTTGGCCCCCAGCCGGAGGCCGATGGTGGCGAAAGCCACGTTGCAGGAATTCTGGGCGCTCTGGGCCAGGGTCTGGTCCCCATGGCCGCTGCGCCGCCAGCAATGAAGGGGCTCCTTGCGGCCCAGCACCTGCATGGCGCCGCCGCAGTTGAAATGGTCGTCCACCGTGACGGCCCCGTCCTCCAGGGCGGAAGCCAGGGTGATGATCTTGAAGGTGGAGCCGGGCTCGTAGGTATCCCCGATGGCCCGGTTGCGCCACTGCTGCTGCAGCAGCGCCAGATAGCGGGCGTTGTAGTCCTCCGCCGTCATGGTCTCCGGATCGTACCACGCGTCCAGCTTCGCCTGGAGGGATTCGTTGAGGGTCCCGAAATTGTTGAGGTCGTAGTCCGGGACGGAGAGCATGCCCAGGATGGCGCCGGTCTTCACGTCCATGACGATGCCGATGCCGCCGCTGCGGATCTCGTTGTCCTCGATGGCCTGCTCCAGATTCTTCTTGAGGTAATACTGCACGGTGGCGTCCAGGGTCAGCGCGATGCTGTTGCCGTCCTTCGCGTCGTGGTATTCCTCATAGCCCGTGAAGAGCATATCCGTGCCGTTGGCGGCGGCGGTGCGGACGATGCGCCCGTTCTCGCCCTCCAGGGTGTCGTTGTAAACGGCCTCGATCCCGTCCAGCCCGAAATTGTCCGTGCCCACGAAGCCGATGATCTGGCTGCCCAGGCTGCTGTAGGGATAGTACCGCTTGGTGTCCTCGATCAGGTGGACGCTGACGAGATAGCCCCGCTTGGCCGCGGTCTTCTCCGGATCCCGGTAGTTGGGATCGTCCATAAAGCCGCCGTTCACGTAGGCCCGCACCTCGTCGGCCAGGTCCTGCTCCACCTTCACCCGCACGGTCTTGTACCAGGACTCCGTGTCCTCCCATTTGGCCATGATGCCGTCGTAATCCACGTCCAGGATGCGGGCCAGGGCGGCGGCGATGGCCTCCTTGTCCTCCCCGTAGTGCACCATCTCGTAGGGGCTGACGTACACCGTCTCCACCGTGG
Source organism: Oscillospiraceae bacterium (assembly GCA_017524845.1). Lineage (GTDB taxonomy): Bacteria > Bacillota > Clostridia > Oscillospirales > Oscillospiraceae > UBA1774. The sequence goes on along the minus strand of JAFXUU010000032.1, from coordinate 13,645 downwards.
CGCTCTGGGCCAGGATCAGCATATTGGTATCGTAGATCGTACCCCGGGAAGCGTTGACCGTGGTGGAGCGCACCTGGTCCTCCACGGCGGCGCTTTCATAGCGGTCGTGCTGGCCGATCATGATATGGGCAAGCTGGGCGATGAGCACGATAAATGCAACGATACCGCACAGGAACATCAAGATCGCTGTGCGGTGCGTCATGCTCTGCCCGACCGTTTCTTCCGTCTGCCTCTGCCTGTTTCTTGCCATGCCGAATCCTCTCCTGCCCGTGCTTCTCCGGTCCCCCGTTCCGTATATCCTACGCGCGTCAGCTCCTGAAATATGCGGTAAAGCGGTTCCAGAGGCTGCCGATGCGGTGCAGCAGGGTGGGCTGCTTCCGCTCCCCGTCCAGGATCACGGCCAGATCCTCCGAGGTGCTGTGCAGGTAGATGGCCTGGTCGGAATCGGCCTTGATCATGCCGATGGAGGAGCGCGCCGTCTGCTCCACCTCTTCCATATTGAAGGCGCTCTCGCTGCGGATCTCCAGCCGCGAGCGCTCCTCCTGCAGCTGGGCGATGCGCTTCTCCAGCCGCGCAGCTTCGCTGGAGACAGCCGTCAGCCGGGTGTAGGAATGGAGCAGGAGCACCAGCAGCACCATGGTCGCTGCGGCGGCCGGGATCATCACCGCGGCGATGAGACGCACCCGGCGGCGTTCCGCGGCCAGGGCGGCCGCGTCCTCCGCAGTGCCCAGGCGCACCCGCCTCGCGGGCGCAGCCTGCACCTCCGGCGAGGGGGCCTCCGGCACATAGGCCGGCTCCGCTTCCCTCTCCGGCGGAAAATCGATCTGCGGCGCTGCCGTTCCGAAGGGATCGTAGGCCAGGCTGCCCAGCGTCAGATCCGCGAAATCCGCCATAACTCTTCTCCCTCTCCCTGTGTAACTCCCGCCGTCCGGGCGGTCGATGAAAACTTGCGTATGCTCCCCTCAGACCCGCTCCGCCACCCGCAGCCTCGCGCTGCGGGCCCGGGGGTTCCGCTCCAGCTCCTCCGCCGAAGCGGTGACCGCGCCGCCCACGGTCTTCAGGGTCTGTACAAAGCCGCAGACGCAGAAGGGCAGCGTCTTGGGGCAGGTGCAGCCGTCCACCCGCTTGTGGATGGCCTGCTTCACCAGCCGGTCCTCCAGGCTGTGGAAGCTGATGACGCAGAGGCGGCCGCCTGGCTTCAGCCGGTCCGGCGCCGTTTCCAGCATGCGCTCCACGCTCCCCAGCTCGTCGTTGACGGCAATGCGGATGGCCTGAAAGCTCCGCTTCGCCGGATGCTGCTTTTCCCGCCGGGCGGCGGCCGGCATGGCGCCGCGGATGAGCTCCGCCAGCTCCAGCGTCCCCTCGATGGGGCTCTTCGCCCGGGCCCGGACGATGGCGGCGGCGACGCGGGGGGCGTAGCGCTCCTCCCCGTACGTCCAAAGGATGCGCCTGAGCTCCTCCTCCGGCCACTCGTTCACGATCTCCCGCGCCGTGAGCGCATTGTCTCTGTCCATGCGCATGTCCAGAGGCGCGTCGGCCATATAGCTGAAGCCCCTGGCCGCGTCGTCCAGCTGAGGGGAGGACACGCCCAGATCGAAGAGCATCCCGTCTGCTTTGTCCACGCCCTGATCGTCCAGGATCTCACCCAGCCGGTCGAAATTGCTCTTTACCAGAGTGACCCGCTCCCCAAAGGGGGCCAGGCGCTTCGAGGCGGCCTCCAGGGCTTCCCCGTCCCGGTCGACGGCGATGAGGCATCCGGTGGTCAGCCGCCGGGCGATCTCCAGGGAATGTCCGCCGCGGCCCAGAGTCCCGTCCACGTAAACGCCGTCGGGGCGGATGTTCAGGGCGGCGATGCACTCCTCCAGCAGCACCGGCGCATGGGAAAAGGCGCTCACAGGCCGAGCTCCTCGTAGATCTCCGCCATGCTTTTTTCCTTGAAGTAGGCCTCCTCGGAGGCGCGGTAGCGGTCGCTGTCCCAGAGCTCCGCCCGGTCGGGCAGGCCCACAATGGTCACGTTTTTCTCGATCCCGGCGTATTCCCGCAGCTCCGCGGGCACCAGGATACGGCCCTGGGCGTCCACCTCGCAGGTGGCGGCGTTGGCAAAGAGGAAACGCATCAGGTCCCCGGCCTTGGACTGGCTCTGCCCCTCGAAGCGGGCGCAGAACTTTTCCCATCCGGCGGTGGAATAGACGTTGAGGTATTCCTTCGGGCCGCGGACGACGAAGCAGACCTCCCCCAGCTCCCTGCGCAGCTGCGAGGGAACCGTCAGGCGGCCTTTGGCGTCCACGCCGTGGAAATACTTGCCGGTCAAGGATGAAACCTCCCCACTTTGGGCCATTTCGTGACATTTTCAACCACTACGCCTCATTATAAGAGCTTACTCCGGCAAATGCAATAGTCTTTCCCGGCTTTTTGAAACTTTTTGTTACGGATTTTCTCTCCGGCCTTCGCGGCTGTCATTATGTCGACCTTTCGCTGGATATCCAAAGGGATTCCTGCATATCCACTGTGGACAACTTTGTGGAAAATGTGAAAAACTCCCGCAGTTTGGCCGCTTTCCGCCGTGCGTCCGGGCATTTTCCCCGCGCGCCGGATGAATATTCATCGTCTTTCGGTTGACGGTGTTTATGGCGGAGCGCTCCCGCCGGTGTTGACGCGTATATATTATTTATGATAGAGTGCTGACCGTGAGGATGGAGAGCAAAGGAAGGGACGTCGGGCTTTGAAGATCGGAATCGGCATCGACACCGGCGGCACCTATACGGATGCCGTCATATATCGGTTTGAAACAAAAGAGGTCCTGTCCGCAGCCAAGGCGCTGACCACGAAAAACGATTTGTCCGTCGGCATCGTGAACGCCCTGCGGAAGCTGGACCAGAGCCTCCTGCCGGAGGCGGAGGTGGCCGCTCTGAGCACCACCCTGGCCACCAACGCCTGCGTGGAGGGCAAGGGCGGCCGGGCGAAGCTGCTGTTCCTGGGCCTGGACGACGATACCCTCCGCCGGGTCGGGGGCAAATACGGGCTGGACGGCTCCGACGAGGTGCACGCCTATCCCGGCGCGGGCTCCTTCGACGGGCAGGTGCTCCCCTCCCCCGACTGGGAGCGGATCACCGGGGAAGCGAAGGAGTGGCTTGCCGACGCCGACGGGCTGGGCATCGTGGAGCTCTACGCCATGAACAACGGCGCCGTGGCAGAACGGGAGGCGAAGGAGCGGCTGCTGGCCATCCGGGACCTGCCCACCGTCTGCTCCAGCGAGCTGTTCAACGGTCTCAACAGCGTACAGCGGGGCTCCGGCACGCTGCTGAACGCCAAGCTGGTGCCCATCATCCGGGAATTCATGGACGCCGTCACCCGGGCCTTCCGGGAGCTGGGCATCCGGGCCCCGGTGGTGATCGTCCGCTCAGACGGGAGCCTCATGAGCGAGAGCTTCAGCCGCATGCGCCCCGTGGAGACCATCCTCTGCGGTCCCGCCGCCAGCGTGCTGGGGGGCGTGGAGCTGGCCGGACGGCGGGACAGCGTCATCGTGGATATGGGCGGCACCACCACGGACGTGAGCCTGGTGAAGGACGGCAGGCCCGTGCGGGTGCGCAGCGGCATACAGATCGGCTCCTGGCGCACCTTCGTCCGGGGCGTGCAGATCGACACCTTCGGCCTGGGGGGCGACAGCGCCGTGCGCCTGAAGGACCGGGATTTCGAGCTCTGCACCGATCGGGTGCTGCCCCTGTCCCTTCTGGGAAAGGAGCATCCGGAGATCGTCCCGGTGCTGCAGAGGCTGCTGGACAGCAAGGACGTCCACACCCGTCCCATCCACGAGTTCTATACCCTGGTGCGGGACATCGGTGATCAGCCGGGCTATACGGCGGAGGAAAAGGCCTTCTGCGCCGCCCTGCGGGACGGGCCTCTGGATATCCGCAGCGCCGCCGCCGCGGTGGGGACGGACATATACTGGCTCAAGGTGGACCGCCTGGAGGCGGAGGGCGTGGTCCTGCGCAGCGGCCTCACGCCCACGGACTTCATGCATCTGAAGGGGGATTTCGACGCCTACGATCCCACGGCGGCGGACATCGCCGCCCGCTACCTCCTGCGCTGCATGAACCGGAAGCTCACGGACAAGGAGCTCAGCCTGTTCTGCGACGAGGTATACGAGCGGGTGAAGAAAAAGCTCTACTGCAGCCTCACCCGCATCCTGCTCATGGACCGTTACCCCAACCTGCGGGAGGAGGGCGTCGGTCCCCAGCTGGAACGGATCATCGAGCGCAGATGGGAGGATCTGAAGCACGGGCGCGGCGCGCCCGGCTACTTCGAAACGGATTTCACCACCCGGGCGGCCCTGGTGGGCATCGGCGCTCCCATCCACATCTTCCTGCCCGACGTGGCCAGGGCCCTGGGCGCGGAATGCATCATCCCGCCCAACGCCGGCGTGGCCAACGCGGTGGGCGCCGTGGTGGGCAACATCTCAGCCGAGGTGGAGGTGGAGCTCCGCCCCAATCACACCGCCGACGGGATCCACGGCTATTTCGTCCGCGCCAGCGACCGGCAGGAGCTGGTGAAGGACCGGAAGCAGGCTGCGGAGCGCTGCCGCCTCCTGGCGGCCCAGCTGGCCCGGGAGGAAGCGAAAAAGCGGGGCGTGACGGGGGATATCCGGGTCACCGTGGAATCCGAGGACCAGCAGAGCACCGACGCCAAGGGGCTTTCCGTGGACCTGGGCACCCTTTTCACCGCTACGGCCATCGGCGGCATGGTGCTGTAACTCCTCCGAATCGTACCCGCTTCCCCGGTTTTATCTGCATGCTTCAGGGCCTGCCGCAAAACGCCCTGTCCCGTCGTCGCGAGGCCCCGCAAGGGGCCGCGGCGATCCGTTCCCCGACGTTCAGGGGACGGATACCCACGACCGGTCTGCGGACCGGTCTCGGGCTGACGAGACTTCTGCGTTTTGCAGCAGGCCCGATTCGTCGTTTTTTATGAATTTTTGCTCCGGTGCATCCTGCATTTTTCACTTTCCGACCCACGTTTTCCTTGCTTTTCTGCAAGAATGCATTTATAATGCACCTTATTAAATCAAGAGCATGGAGGGATTGTCCATGAAGAGCTTTTCCCGGAGAGCCGCCGCCATCCACGAATCCAGCACACTGGCCGTCAGCGCCCTGGCAAACCGTCTGAAGGCCGAAGGCAAGGACGTGATCAATTTCGGCACCGGCGAGCCGGATTTCGACACGCCGGACAACATCAAGAACGCGGCCATCGAGGCCATCCGTGCCGGGAAAACCAAATACACCCCCGCCTCCGGTCTGCCCGCCCTGAAGGCGGCCGTCTGCAAGCGACTGGAAGCGGATACCGGCGTGCATTACGAGCCCGGGGAGATCGTCATCGCCTCCGGCGCCAAGCACATCATCTACATCGCCCTCTGCTGCCTGCTGAACGAGGGGGACGAGGTCATCGTGCCCGCGCCCTACTGGGTCACCTATACGGAGGCCGTGGCCATGGCGGGCGGGAAAAGCGTCGTGATACCCACCACCCCAGCGCAGGGCTTCAAGCTCACCCCCGAGGCCCTGGAGGCCGCCGTCACCCCCGCCTCCAAGCTCCTGATCCTGAACAACCCCTCCAACCCCACCGGCATGTGGTACGGTGAAGCGGAGCTCAGGGCCATCTGCGAGGTCTGCGTGAAGCACGATCTCTGGATCATGTCCGACGAGATCTACTACAAGCTGATCTACGACGGGCGGAAGTTCGTCAGCGCGGCCGCCCTCTCGGAGGAGATCAAGGCTCACACCATCATCGTCAACGGCGTCAGCAAGTCCTACGCCATGACCGGCTGGCGCATCGGCTACACCGCCTGCGACGCGAAGCTGGCCAAGATCATGTCCAACTATCTGAGCCACGCTACCAGCGCGCCCAGCACCATCTCCCAGTGGGCCGCCATCGAGGCCCTGGAGGGCCCCCAGGAGAGCGTGGAGGAGATGCGGAAGGTCTTTGAGCAGCGGCGCACCTATATGGCAGACCGGATCAACAGCCTCCCCGGGGTCAGCTGCCTCATGCCCGAGGGCGCCTTCTACGTCATGATGAGCATGGAGGGCGTGATCGGAAGGACCCTGGGCGGCAAACACATCGAGAACGGCAGCGACTTTGCCATGGCCTTCCTGGAGGCGGAAAACGTGGCCCTCGTCCCCTGCGGCGGCTTCGGCGAGCCGAATTACCTCCGCTGGACCTACGCGGCCGGCATGGAGGACATCCGCCGGGGCCTGGACCGGCTGGAGCATTTCCTGAAGGGCTGATCTCCGGAGCCGCATCCGCCGGGAACGCCCCTTCGTCCGCAAATACGGAAACCGCAACGCCCGATGGGGGCTTGCGGTTTCTTTTTATCCTATGTATAATGATGAAAAAACGATCCGTCGGAGGGTACTATGGAAGAAACGAAGCTCACAGGAAAAATCTACGACATCCAGGGATTCTCCGTCCACGACGGCCCCGGCATCCGCACCACGGTGTTTCTGAAGGGCTGTCCCCTGCGCTGCCCCTGGTGCCACAGCCCGGAATCCCAGGAGTTCCCCACGGAGCTCAACTGGATGGAGATCCGCTGCACCGGCGTGGAAAAGTGCGGCCGCTGCATCTTCGCCTGCCCGGAAAAGGCCATCACGGCGGGAGCGAAAAAGATCTCCCTGAAGGACGAGAGCGAATACACGGTGGTGAAGATCGACCGGACGAAGTGCACCTCCTGCTTCAAATGCGCCGACGCCTGCCCGCACAACGCCCTGTACCGCTGCGGCACGGACTACACCGTGGAGGAGGTCATGGACCGGGTGAAGCGGGACATGCCCTTCTTCAAGCGCTCCGGCGGCGGGGTGACCATCTCCGGCGGCGAATGCCTCTGGCAGCCGAAATTCACTTTGGCGCTGCTGAAGGCCTGCAAGGCCGAGGGCATCCACACGGCGGTGGACACCACCGGCTACTGCAAGTGGGAGATCATGGAGCAGGTGCTCCCCTATTCCGACCTTTTCCTTTACGATCTGAAGCAGATGGACCCGGACAAGCACAAGCGGGTGATCGGCGTGGAAAACGCCTCCATTCTGGACAACGCCCGACGTCTGGCCGCCGCCGGGGGCAAGCTGCAGGTGCGCATCCCCACCATCCCCATGTTCAACGACAACCGGGACAGCTACCGGGAATTCGGCAGCTTTATTCTGGAGCTGGGCGACGCCGTGGAGACCGTGCAGCTGCTGCCCTATCACAACCTGGGAGCGGTGAAATGGGAGAGGCTGGGCCGCCCCGGTCCGGCCCTGGAGGCCATCCCCCCCACGGAAGCGCACATGAAGGAGCTGAAGCAGCTCCTGGAGGACATGGGCGTGAAGAACGTCATCATCCACTGACGCAGAGACAAAAAACGCCGAAGGAGCAAACCTTCGGCGTTTTTGCTTTTTGTGAAACGGGGCGGCGTCAAGCCTCCGCGGGGTCCTCCGCGTAGGGGTTCACGTGAACCATGCAGTGTCGGGTGCTCGGCTCGCAGGCCTCCACCGCGTCGTGCACCCGCTCGGAGATCTCGTGGGCCTCCCACAGGGACAGACGTCCGTCCACAGCGATCTCCATATCCACGTAGACGCCGGGGCCGAAACGGCGGGAGCGGAGCTCATCCAGCCGCCGCACCCCCGCCACGGACAGGGCCGCCATGCGGAAGCGCTCCTCCAGCTCCGGCTCGCAGGCCTGGTCCACCGTCTGGCTCAGGGCCTCCCGGAAGATGTTGACCGCCACCCGCAGGATGAGCAGGCTGATGACGACGCTGGCCACCGCATCCAGGACGGTGATCCCCAGCCTCGCGCCCAGGATGCCGACGAAGACGCCCACGGAGGCAAACACGTCGCTCCGGTGGTCCCAGGCGCTTGCCTTCAGGGCCAGGCTGTCCAGCCTTTTGGCCGAACGGATGGTATACCAGTAGAGGGCCTCCTTCACCACGCAGCAGACGAGGGCCGCCACCAGGGCCGGAAGGCCCGGCGCTTCCAGGCTGCCGTCCCCGGCGAAGATGGCCTTCAGGCCGTTCCAGCCGATGCCCAGGCCGGTCATGAACACCAGGAAGGACAGGAGGATGGAGGCGACGCATTCGAAGCGTGCGTGACCGTAGGGATGCTCGGGATCCGCCTGCTTGTTGCCCAGGCGGACGCCGATCATGGCGATGAGCGTATTCAGCACGTCGGACGCGGAATTGACGGCGTCGGAGATGAGCCCGCCGGAATGGGCGAGAAAGCCCACGGCAAGCTTCATCGCGCAGAGCAGCGCGTTGGCGGCGAGGCCCACCAGGGTGACCCTGCGGGCTTCCTTGACAGACTGCAAGGACCTGCCTCCTTTCCAAAGGACCGACCCCTTCCGCCCGGGCGGTTAGGCGGAAGAAACCGGGGATATACCGGAAAAACGGCTTGCTCTCGCAAGCCGTTTTTCCTGGCACGCCTGACGCGACTCGAACGCACGACCTTCTGCTCCGGAGGCAGACGCTCTATCCAACTGAGCTACAGGCGCACATCACCGGGATCCATATGCCCGGCCATTATAGTACCCCGTTTCCGGTTTGTCAAGCGCTTTTCCGCGCTCCTCTCTCAGGTCTCCCTTTTTCCGAAGCGGGACAGGCCCGTGTCCCCGAAGGTCTCCTGCCATTTGCCCACAGGGCAGTAGATCTGGCAGCGGTTGCAGCAGCACTTGGGGTAGTGGTCCAGATTGCAGTTGGAGATGGGGAAGCGGCGCATGGCGTCGGCGATCTCCTCGTCCGTGGGATCGTCCCCCTCCACCAGGTCGCCCCTCTTGCGTATGCCCGCGTATTCGTCCCGCAGGCCCAGGGCGGCCACGGTGCAGGCGTTGACCTTATGCTTCGCCACCTCGTAGTCCTCTCCGGCGATCCGCCAGAGGCTGCGCTCCCCGGAGGCCTTGTCCGGCAGGGCGCGCATGGGGCAGACCTCGCTGCACACATGGCACTTTTCCGGATCGCAGAGGCGCTCGCCCCGGTCCGGCTCGTCGTATTCCAGCTCCAGATCCGTCAGCAGGCAGCCAAACTGCACCCGGGGCCCGTAGTCCCGGGTGATGGGGAAATTGTTCCAGCCCGGCTGGGCCAGGCCCGCGGCAATCGCGGCGTGGGCGATGTTCAGCACCAGACCGTCCTTGTTGGGACCGGCGAACATGGGCAGCGGCGTATTCTTGGGCAGAGTGGCCATCTCCGGCCCGCAGCCCAGGGGCTGGGTGGCGGCGCCGAAGGTGTTTTCCAGATAATCCGCCAGGTAGAAGGTGGAGATGACCATGGTCCAGTTGGGGACCAGCTCCAGCCCGTAGGTGGAATAGATGGATTCCCCGTAGGCCATCCCGTCCTCCAGGCGGCGGAACTGGGCCTGCACGGCGCCGTTCAGCAGCCGCCGGCCGAAGACGATCACAGAGCGGCAGCAGTACAGGATGTCCGTGGGGCGGCGGCCCTCCGGCTCCTCCGCCAGGGCGGAGGCCGGGCAGATCCCCACCAGGTCCATGCTCCGGTCGGAGAGCAGGTAGTTTTTGATGTTTCTCGTCAGCTGACGCCTGTCCATCGCTCTTTCCTCCTCAGACTACGTAGCCGGCCCGGCGGTCGCTGTGGATGATGACGAAGCCCAGCTCCCGCACGGCGGTCACACGGCCCTCTGCGTCATAGGTCCGCTCCTCCGCCAGGGCCCAGCACTCGGCGTTCGTCCAGTCAGAAACGTATTTCCCGTCTCCCAGGTTTTTGATCCAGACCTCGTGCTCCAGCAGGTAATACTTATGGATGCGGCAGTTCAGGGGATTGGCGGTGCTGACGGGGATCACCCGCTCCAGCTTGCCGTCGATGCCGCCGACGCCCTCCAGCTCCAGCTCCAGGAACTCCGGCTGGGGATAGCCGGGGCCCAGTCCCCGCGCCCCCTCCCGGAAGGCCTTTACCTTATAGATATACTGCCCCTTGTAGGGGATCGTCCCCTCCGGCAGGAAGCCCGCGGCCAGCACGATCCTTCTCATGCCTCTCCCTCCCGTGAAAGGCCCGTGTCCCTGTATTTCCGCGCCCAGTCCCCCACGGGACAGTAGATAAGGCAGCGGTCGCAGTGGTACATGGGCAGGTGGTCCAGGGTCTGGAAGCCGGGTGCGGCGAACTGCTTTTTCAGGGCCTCCGCCAGCTCCTCCTCGCCGGGATGCAGGCTTTCCACCACGACGGAGGCCATGGGGTTCACCTCCCGGCGGAAGCCGAAGCAGGCTGCGGCGCAGCCGTTGACGTCCAGCTTCCCCACCCGGGTCTTCGTCTCCCCCGCGCTCCAGTCCGTGCCCTCCTTCGGGTCCAGGGCGCAGGTGGGACAGACCCTGGCGCAGACGCCGCATTTTTCCGGGTCGCAGAGCTTTTCCCCGGCATAGGGCTCGTCGTATTCCTCGAATTCCAGGCTGGTGACGACGGCGCAGAGATAGATCCTGGGTCCCGCGTCCGGCGTGAGCACCCGGTGGCTCCAGCCCATTTCCCCGATACCGGCGGCCACGGCAGCCTTGTAGAGGTCCACGGGCAGCCCGGCCTTGTAGGGATCGGCGAAAAACGGGGCGTAGTTCCCCTCGGGCTGCACCGCCTGGAGCACGTTGTTCGTCAAGGGCATGGCGAAGCAGCCGAAGGTGTTTTCAAGATACTGGGCGATATCGTAGGTCTCCTTCATGCAGAGCTGGTTGAGGGAGAGGACGAAGGAATGGGCCGAGTAGGAGCCCGAAACGTTCATCACCCCGTCCTCGAACTGGCGGAACTTCGTCTGCACGGAGCCGGAGATGAGCTTCCGCCCGAACACGAGGATGCTTTTGGCGTTGGGCAGCAGATCCGAGGGGCGGTGGCCCCGGGGCTCCCCCTCCAGCACGGCGGAGGGACAGACTCCCGCATAATCCATGTCGGAACCGGCGAGAATCCGGTTCTTCACCGTGTCCAGGCGGCTCATTCCTCTTCCTCCCCGTTCCACACGTCCATGTCCACGTCGGGATAATGGTCGATATACTGGTTGACGTTCATCCCGGAGATGCCCGTGTCGCGGAAGCGCTCCTTCCAGTTGCCCACCGGGCAGTACTGCAGGCAGTTGCCGCACTTCCAGGAGGTCTGGTGCTGGATGAAATTGTGGTACACGTTCTCCGCCTTCACCCGGAAGCGCTGGGTGGGGGTGAATTCCTCGTCGATGGGGTTTTCCATGATGGGGTCCATCATGTTGTAATCCCCGTTGTAATTGAAATCGGCGTAGCTGCCCTCGCAGGCGATCTTGCACTTGGTCCAGTTGATGCCGCTGTACCGCTCGATCTGCCCCTCGCCGAAATCCACCACCCGCTCCTGGCCCGGCTTATAGGGAGGGATGGCCCCGGTGGGACAGACCTTTTCGCAGACGTGGCACTTTTCATAATCGCAAAGGCGCTTGCCCCCCATCATGGGATCGGGCTTCAGCTTCAGGGTGGTGAGCACCCCGCCGAAGCGGTTGCGGGGGCCGAATTCCGGCGTCAGCACGATGCTGCACCAGCCGAACTGTCCCAGCCCCGCCGCCACGGCGCAGTGCCGCATGCTGAGCATGCCGGAGCCGTGGGTGGGCCCCGCCGTCATGGGCATGCAGACGGCGTCCGTGTTCTTCTCCACGAAGCGGGCCAGCTTGTAGGCGGCCCAGAGGAGATTGTAATTCGGCGCGCCCACGTAGCCGAACAAGCCGTACTGCCCGTGGACGCCGAACTTCCTGTCCTCATAGGTGCGCAGGGCCGCGTTCACCGCCCCGTCCGGCAGACGGGTGCAGAACATGATGACCGACTGGCAGCCGGGGAGGAAATCCGTGGGGTGCATCCCCTTCGGGGCGGTATTGAAGCGCTCGATGCACGCGATGCCGACCTTCTCCTGGTGGCACTCGGTGAGAACGAAATCCTTGATCTGTTTTTCCAGCGTGGGCATTCCCATGGCCGTTCACCTCAGTCCGTATTCTTCCGCAGGCCGCGCCTGAGCAGCCTCTTATATTATAGCGCGTATGCCGGGAAAAGCAACGCGGGAATGGGGAATATCCCCGCCGCTTGACATAATCCGAACTTTTTTCTCCCCGAATCCCCGGTTTCGGCGAAATTCTCCCGGTTTTTTTGAACAATTCCGCGGTTTTTCCCTTGCATATTCCTTCCAGCGGTACTACAATGAGGCGAACTGCGATTTTCCCCGAAGGAGAGGCCCTTATGCTGAATGTTGTGCTGGTCGAGCCGGAGATACCACAAAATACGGGAAATATCTCGCGCACCTGCGCCATCACCGGCGCGCGGCTGCATCTGGTGCGTCCCCTGGGCTTCGACATCTCCGACCGGGCGGTGAAGCGGGCCGGACTGGACTACTGGCATCTGCTGGACCTCCGGGTCTACGAGAACCTGGACGAGTTCCTCCGCATGAACGGGGACCGGCCGCTCTGGCTGGCCACCACCAAAGGGAGACGCCGGTATACCGAGGTCAGCTACGAGGAGGAATGCTGGCTGGTCTTCGGCAGGGAGAGCGCGGGGCTTCCCGCCTGGCTGCGGGAGAAATACCCGGACCGCTGCATCCGCATCCCCATGATCGAGGGGGCCAGGAGCATGAACCTGGGCAACGCCGTGGCGGTGCTCTGCTATGAGGCGCTGCGGCAGCAGGGCTTCCCCGGTCTTCTGGGCTGAGCAGCGATTTTCGAAGACGATTGGGAGGACAAACCATGAATTACGAGAAAAAGAGCGTGGAGAGCGCGGCGCTGCAGGGCAAACGGGTACTCCTGCGCTGCGATTTCAACGTGCCCCTGAAAAACGGCGTCATCGGCGACGACACCCGCATCCGGGCCGCTCTGGAGACCATCCGCTATATCCTTGCCCAGGGCGGCGCGGTGGTCGCCTGCTCCCATCTGGGCCGTCCCAAGGGCCAGGCCGTGCCGGAGATGTCCCTGAAGCCTGTGGCCGTCCGCCTGAGCGAGCTGCTGGGGCAGGAGGTGGCCATGGCCCCGGACTGTGTGGGGCCGGAAACGAAGGCCATGGCCGAGGCTCTGCAGCCCGGACAGGTGCTGCTGCTGGAGAACCTCCGCTTCCACAAGGAGGAGGAGAAGAACGATCCCGCTTTCGCCAAGGAGCTGGCCTCCCTGGCGGATCTCTACGTTTCCGACGCCTTCGGCACCGTACATCGGGCCCACGCCTCCACCGCGGGGGTTGCGGACTGGCTGCCCGCCTACTGCGGCTTCCTCATCAAGGCGGAGCTGAAGGCCCTGGGCGGCGCCGTGGAGAATCCCGTGCGCCCGCTGGCGGCCGTGCTGGGCGGCGCCAAGGTGGGGGACAAGCTGGGGGTCATCGACCATCTGCTGGACAAGGCCGACGTGCTGCTCATCGGCGGCGGCATGGCCTATACCTTCATCAAGGCCAGGGGCGGCCGTATCGGCAATTCCCTGCTGGACGAGGAGAAGCTGGACTACGCGAAGAAAATGCTGGCGAAGGCCGAGGCAAAGGGCGTGAAGCTGCTGCCCACGGACAACCTCGTGGTCACCGCCATCGAGGCAGGCGCGGAGACCCGGATCGTCCCCTCCGACGACGTGCCCGACGGCTGGATGGGCGTGGACATCGGCCCGGAGACGCGAAAGCTCTTCGCCGCCGAGATCGAAAAGGCGGGCACCGTCATCTGGAACGGGCCCATGGGCGT
>JAFXUU010000031.1 GCA_017524845.1 Oscillospiraceae bacterium | reverse complement strand
TCTCGAAATCGCCGATGAACATGATGTAGAGCCGGAGGGGGTCCGCCCCGTACTGGTTGACGATATCGTTGGGGTTTACCACGTTCCCCAGGGATTTGGACATCTTCACGATGGGGTGCTCGGCCATTTCGCCGTACTGCTCCACCAGGTGCTTCCGGGCGCCCTCCTCGCTGCCGTACTCCGCTACCAGACGCTCCTGCTCCGCAGGGTCGAGATTGGCGAAGTTGCGGGGATTCAGGCCCAGGATCATGCCGTGGCTGGTGCGCTTGGCATAGGGCTCGTCAGTGGGGACGACCCCGATATCATAGAGGAACTTGTGCCAGAAGCGGGAATAGAGCAGATGCAGGGTGGTATGCTCCATGCCGCCGTTGTACCAGTCCACCCGGTTCCAGTAACCGATGGCGTCCTTCCCCACCAGGGCTTCGCTGTTGTGGGGGTCCATATACCGGAGGAAATACCAGCTGGAGCCCGCCCACTGGGGCATGGTATCCGTTTCCCGCTTGGCGGGGCCGCCGCACTTCGGGCAGGAACAGTTGACCCAGTCGGTCATGTGGGCCAGAGGGCTCTCCCCGGTATCCGTGGGCTCATAGCTCTTCACGTCCGGCAGCAGCAGGGGCAGATCCTTTTCGTCCAGGGGCACGTACCCGCAGTCGGGGCAGATCACAATGGGGATGGGCTCGCCCCAGTAGCGCTGACGGGAGAAGACCCAGTCCCGCAGCTTGAAGTTCACCTTTTCCTCCCCCAGGCCCTTTTCCTGCAGCCAGCGGATCATGGTGGGGATGGCCTCCTTGACGCTGAGACCGTTCAGGAAGCCGGAATTGACCATGCGTGCGTTTTCGTCCTTGTCCACGAAGGCGGCCTTCGTCACGTCGCCCCCCTGCACCACCTCCACGATGGGCAGGCCGAAGGCCCGGGCGAACTCCCAGTCCCTTTCGTCGTGGCCGGGGACGGCCATGATGGCGCCGGTGCCGTAGGTGGCCAGCACGTAGTCGGAAATGAAGATGGGGATCTCCGCGCCGGTGACGGGGTTGATGGCGCGCACGCCCTGCAGGCAGACGCCGGTCTTCTCCTTGTTCATCTCCGTGCGCTCAAAATCGGATTTCCGGGCGGCTTCCTCCTGATAGGCCTTCACCTCCGCCGCGTTCTCCAGGAGCGGGGCCCACTTCGCCAGAAGCTCGTGCTCCGGGCTCATGACCATGTAGGTCGCCCCGAACATGGTATCCGGCCGGGTTGTAAAGATGCGCATATCGTCCCCCGCCGTGGTTTTGAACACTACCTCCGCGCCGGTGGAGCGGCCGATCCAGTTGCGCTGCTGGATCTTCACCCGCTCGATGTAATCCAGTCCGTCCAGATCGTCCACCAGGCGCTGGGCATACTTCGTGATGGCCAGCATCCACTGGCTCTTCTCCCGGCGCACCACCGGGGAGCCGCAGCGCTCGCAGACGCCGTTGACCACCTCTTCGTTGGCAAGCACGCACTTGCAGCTGGTGCACCAGTTCACCGGCATCCTGCTCTTGTAGGCGAGGCCCTTCTTGAACATTTGCAGGAAGATCCACTGGGTCCACTTGTAATAATCCGGGTCCGTGGTATCCACCACACGGTCCCAGTCGAAGGAGAAGCCCAGCATTTTCAGCTGATCCGTGAAGCGCGCGATGTTCCGCTTCGTCACTTCCCTGGGATGGACGTGGTTCTTGATGGCATAGTTCTCCGTGGGCAGACCGAAGGCGTCGAAGCCGATGGGGAAAAGCACGTTGTAGCCCTCCATGCGGCGCTTGCGGCTGACGATGTCCAGAGCCGTGTAGGGGCGGGGATGGCCCACGTGCAGCCCGTCGCCGGAGGGATAGGGAAACTCCACGAGGGCATAGAACTTGGGCTTGTCGCCGCCGTTCACCGCCGCGTTGACCTTCCGTTCCTCCCAAACCTTCTGCCACTTCTTCTCGATCTGATGGAATTCGTACTTCATCTTCTATCCAGCTTTCCTAACGTCATTCGGTGAGGAGCCCGGAGATATCCACCTGGGGCGCGTCGCTCCAAAGGCGCTCCAGATCGTAGAACTGCCGCATTTCCTTGAGGAACAGGTGCACCACCACGCAGCCGAAATCCAGCAGCACCCAGCCGCCGCTGCGGTAGCCCTCGCTGCGGAGGGGCGGCTCCCCCAGCTCGGTGAGGAGCTTGCCCGTCTCGTCGGAGAGGGTCTTGATCTGGGTGGTGGAGCCCGCGGTGCAGATGACGAAATAGTCCGCGAGGACTGAGACCTGATCGGTCTTCAGCACCGTGATCTCTTTTGCTTTCTTGCCGTCAAGGGCCTTGACGATCTCTTCCATGACTTCCCTGGGCGTCAGCATTTATCATTCTCCCCCGTTCGTATTGTCGTCTCCGGCGGGCTCCTGCGAGGCTTCTCCGCCGGTCTCGCCGGCGCTCTCGCCGCTCCCGGCCTCCGAACCGGCGGTTTCCCCGCCGGAATCACCGGAGGCTTCCCCGCCGGAGGCTTTGCTGCTGCCGGCCTGCTGGCGGTTCCACGCCTCCAGGCGGCGCACGTAGTCCTCCATCCTCAGGAAGGAATCCATCCCGCCGCGGATCTCGCCGCTGGTGGCGGCCAGGTCCCCGTTTTCATCCCGGTAGATGACGTCGATGTCCTCCGCCGTGATGGGCAGGTTGTATACGTTCAGATATTCGTTGAGCATGTCCAGTCATTCATCCACGTAGATGGTGCCGTAGGCGAAGCCGCGGATCATGTCGTTGTATTTGCTGGGCATGGTGTGGAATCGGACGTTGTCCATGTCCAGCTTCAGAAATTCCTTGGCAAACCAGGTCATGTTCCCAGTGCTCAGGTCCGTCTTCACGTTGTCCTGGAAGATCTTGATGTAATCGTCCAGGTTGGTGACGAGATTGTTCAGACTCAGGCACTTTTTCAGCACGGTCTTCAGGAAGTTCTGCTGGGTCTGGATCCGGTCGATATCCCCGTAATTGGTGCCGTCGTTGTTCTGCCGCCAGCGGACCACCTTGATGGCGTCGGAGCCGCTGATATACTGCTCCCCCGCGCTGAAATGGATGTGCAGGTCCTGGGTGGGATCGTCATAATTCATATAATGCGGGATATTGAAATTAACGCCGCCGATGGTGTCTACCAGACTCACGAAGCCGCCCACGCCCACGCTCACGTAACAGTCGATGGGAAAGCCCACCATGTCCGCGACGGCTGCCGTCAGTCCCTCGATGTCCGCCCGGGCGTAAACGGCGCTGATCTTTTTCGTCTCGTTTTTCGCCTCGTCGGACTCCACGTTGGCACAGGTGTCCCGGGGAATGCTCACCACGTCCACCGTGCCCGCAGCTGCGTCGAATACGCCCACCATGAGGGTGTCCGTATTGCCGCCGATCTGATCGCGGCCCACCAGGAGGAAGGTATATACGTTCTCACGGCGCTGCCGCTCCGCTGCGGGCGTCGGCTCCGCCGGAGGCGGCGTCTCCTCCGCCGACGGCGTAACGTCCGGCGTGGCCGTAGGCGCTGCAGGGGTTGGGGCGGCCGTGGGCTTCACGGTGGGCTGCACGATCTCCGGCGGCTTCACCGTCGTGCGCCATAGGACGACGCCTCCCACGGCAAGCAGGATCACGACGATCAGGGCGATGAGCCTTCTGCGCTTCTTTTTCTTCTGATAGGCCGCGATGATCTCCTCGATCTCCGCTTCCTCCGCCGAGCTTTTGATCGGCTTCCGGGGCGCTTCCCCGGGCCCTTTCTCTTCCGCCGGGAGAGGCGCGGGGGCTTTCTCCCCTTCTTCCGTTTTCTCCGCCGGCATCTCTTCCGTCACGTCTTCCTGCCCTGCGTCCGCCGCCGGGGCCGGATTCTCCCCGGGGACCCGGTCCGGTTCCGCCGCCGGAGGGACCGGGTCCCGCTCCGGCTCCGGGACGATCGCGGCAGCCGCCTCTTCCGTCTGCTGCGGCTGCTGTCCGTCGCTGCTTCTGTTTCCGTGAAATCCGCCGAATAGCTTCATCTGCCTGTTTCTCCTCGCTGCAAAAAAGCCAGCGCTTCCCGCGTGGCAGGATGGGGCGTGAACCCTTTCCATTCCAGATACTCCAGGCTGTGCTCCAGAGCCAGGGTCAGGGCCTCATCCAGGTTTTTGTACGCAGCGGCCCGCACGGCGTCGACGCCGGGGGTACTGCGGTTCGGTTCGATATAATCCGCCAGCCAGACGATCTTCTCCAGCAGGCTCATGTCCGCCCGGCCGGTGGTGTGCCAGCGGATGGCGCTCTCCACCTCCGGGGATACGCCGAATTCCAGGGTGGCTGCCGCCGCGCCGGAAAAGGCGTGGAGCATGGCCTCCAGCTCCGGCCGATAATCGGGGACGGGCGTCCCCCGCTCCCGACAGAGGCGCAGCTGCTCCTCCGCCGGCATTTTCTTCGTGATATCGTGAAGGATGGCGGCCGTCTCCGCGTCCAGGGGATCCGCTCCCCAGCGGCGTGCAAGACGCACGGCCTCAGAGCGGCAGCCCAGCACGTGGGGGATGCGGGAGGGCTTGTACCACCCCTCCGCCAGCTTCCAAAGGGCCTCCGGCTCCGGCCGGACAGCGTAGAGCCTGTTTTTCAGGATATAGGCGTAGACCGGCTCCGGCAGGTATTCCGCGCCCTTTCCCTCCCGGAGGAGGCTCCGCAGCAGCGTGGAAGATACCGCCGTCGGCGTGAGTTCGATGCGCCGGACCCTGGCGTTATACTCCCGGCGGTATCGCTCCGCCAGCTCGTCGATCAGCTCTTCCTGACCTGCCTCCCTGGGGTAGACGGCCACGTGCAGAACGCTGAGGAGCCATTTGCCCCGGTACCAGTGGGGCAGGGTCTCGAACATGTCCGTGCCGCAGAGGAGCCACAGCTCTCCCTCCGGGTCCTCCGCAAGGAGACGCTCCACGGTATCCGCCGTATAGCTGCGGCCGGGCCGCAGAAGCTCCCAGTCCAGCAGGCGCAGCCCGGAGAAGCTCCCGAAGGCGAGCTCCGCCATTTCCCGGCGCTGCTCCGGCGTGGGACTGCCATCCGGCAGCTTCTTGTGGGGCGGCGTGCCAGCGGGAATGATGCAGAGGGACTCCAGCTCCAGCTGCCGGGCTGCCGCCTCGGCTGCCCGGACGTGTCCCAGGTGGGGCGGATTGAAGGTGCCGCCGAAAAAGCCCCGCTTCATGCCTCTCAGCCCTTCGGAAGACGGATCTTCGGCTCCTCCGGGTTCGCCCGGTAGAGCACGAAGCGGCTGCCGATGGACTGTATGCCCTCGGCGCCGGTGGCCTCCGCGACGGCCGCACAGGCCTCCGCAGCGGTCATCATGGCGGATTCCAGCACCCGGCCCTTGATGAGCTCCCGGGCCGTCAGCGCTTCGTCCGCCTGCCGGATCACGTTTTCCGTCAGCCCGCCCTTCCCCACGGTAAGGATCGTGTCCAAACCGTTGGCAAGGCCGCGCAGATACGCTCTCTGTTTCCCTGTCATTTCTGATCCTGCTCCGTCAGTTTCCGTTTCAGCTCCCGCAGGGCGTTGCCCCGGTGGGAGATGCGGTTTTTCTCTTCCTTGCTCAGCTCCGCCATGTGCCGCCCGTCGGGCAGGAGGAACAGCGGATCATAGCCGAATCCGCCCGCGCCCTTCTCTTCCCTGGCGATCTCTCCGCGGCACTCGCCCCGGGCGGTGATCACCCGCCCGTCAGGATAAGCGACCGCAATGACTGAGACGTATTTTGCCCCCCGATGTTCCTCATTTTCCATGTTTTTCAGCAGGAAGGCGTTGCGATCGGCGTCGCTGCGGTCGTGTCCGCCGCCGTAGCGGGCGCTGTATACGCCGGGAGCGCCGCCCAAAGCGTCCACCGCAAGGCCGCTGTCATCCGCCACGGCGGGCAGACCGCAGGCCTTCATCACGGCGACGGCCTTGATCACGGCGTTTTCCTCAAAGGTCTCGCCGGTCTCCTCCGGCTCCACGTCCACGCCGGCCTCCCGCTGGGAGATCACCCGGATCCCCAGCTCCCCCAGGATATCCCGCATCTCAGCGAGCTTGCCCGGGTTGTGGCTGGCCAGCACAAAGCGCTCGTCCCTCATTCCAGCAGCGCCTTCACGTAGGCTTCCGCGTCGAAATCCAGAAGATCGTCCGCCTTCTCGCCCACGCCGATGAGCTTGATGGGGATGCCCAGCTCCCCGGTCACGGCGAAGGCGATGCCGCCCTTGGCCGTCCCGTCCAGTTTGGTGAGCACCAGTCCGGTGACCCCGGCGGCCTCGGAGAACTGCCGGGCCTGGATAAGCCCGTTCTGCCCCGTGGTCGCGTCCAGCACCAGGAGATTTTCCCGGTCTGCGCCGGGAAGCTCCCGGTCGATGATGCGGCTGATCTTACCCAGCTCGTTCATAAGGTTTGCCTTATTGTGGAGACGCCCGGCGGTATCGCAGATGATGATATCCGACTTGCGGGCCTTGGCGGCGGCGATCCCGTCGAAGATCACGGCGCCGGGATCGGAGCCCTCCTCGTGGCGGACGATCTCCGCACCGGACCGCTGGGCCCAGATGCTCAGCTGCTCTCCCGCCGCGGCGCGGAAGGTGTCCCCCGCGCAGAGGAGCACCTTTTTCCCCTCGGCGGTGAAGCGGGCGGCCAGCTTCCCGATGGTGGTGGTCTTCCCCACGCCGTTGACGCCGATCATCAGGATGATGGACGGGGTGGTGGAAACGTGCAGCGCACTGTCGGCGTTCCGCAGGCGCTCCGTCAGCAAGCCGGCCAGGGCCTCGCGGACGCCGTCCGCGCCCCGGATCCCGCCGCTCTTCACGACGCTCCGCAGCTCGTCCACGGTGCTCACCGCCAGGTCGACGCCCAGATCGGCGGTGATGAGGGTCTCCTCCAGCTCGTCGAAGAATTCCTCGTTGGCGCCGGTGAAGCTGTCGAAAATGCCGGTGAGGCTGCGCCTCGTCTTGCTCAGACCGTTCTTGATCTTTTCAAATATTCCCATATTCCGTTTCCTTTAACCTGTTCCGGTTTTGATCGCTTCGTCCAGCTCTACGCTGATCACGCGGGAAATGCCCTTCTGCATGGTCACGCCGTAGAGCATGTCCGCTTCCTCCATGGTGCCCCGCCGGTGGGTGATGACCAAAAACTGCGTCCGCTCCGACATTCCCCGGGTATAGCGGGCGAAGCGGCCCACGTTGTTCTCGTCCAGGGCGGACTCGATCTCGTCCAGTACGCAGAAGGGCGCGGGGCGCACCTTCAGCATGGCGAAATACAGTGCGATAGCCACGATGGCCCGCTCGCCGCCGGAGAGGAGGGAGAGGGTCTTCAGAGCCTTGCCAGGCGGCTGGACCCGGATCTCGATGCCGCAGTTGAGGATGTCCCCGGGGTCCTCCAGCAGGAGCTCGCCCCGGCCTCCGCCGAAGAGCTCGGTGAAGGTCTCGCTGAAGCTCCGGGCCAAGGACTCGAATTCCGTGCGGAAGATCCGTTCCATTTCCCCGGTCAGCTCCGCGATGATCTGTAGCAGCTCCCTGCGGGCCTTCTCGATATCGTCCCGCTGGCCGGTGAGGAACTCATAGCGCTCGCTGACGCGGGCGTATTCCTCGATGGCCCCCAGATTCGGTGCGCCAAGCGCGGAGATCTCCCGGCGCAGCTGACCGACCCGCTTCTGGGCCTGGCTCAGACTCTCCAGGGGCTGCCGGAGGCGCTGGGCGGCGCTGCGGCTCAGCTCATAGCTGTCCCACAGCTTGTCCAGCAGCTGCTTTTCCTCCATGTCCGCCGCCGCCTTCTTCTGCTCCAGCCCGGCGAACTGGCGCTCCAGCTCGCCGATGCGACGGTTGCTCTCCTGGGCGTTCTTCTCCGCGCGGCTGCGGCGGGCTTCGTGATCCTGCCTGGAGGCCATGGCCGCGGCCAGCCGCGGCTTCAGCGCCGAGGCCTGCTCCCGCCTGGCGGAAGCCCGGTCTCTCAGCTTCTCCGCCTCCGCTTGCAGGACGGCGTTTTTCTCCGCAAGCTCTTTTTTCAGGGCTTCCCGGCTCTCCCGGTCCCCCTCATAGCTTTTCAGCAGCGACTGCCATTCGGCGATCCCCTCTTCCGCGGAGGCGATCTCAGCGCGGCAGGAGGCTTCCTCGGCCCGCAGGGCCGCCGCCGACTCCGTCAGGCTGCGGACGCGCCCGGAAAGGGCTTCCCTGTCCTGGCTCCCCTCGGCAGCTTCATTCTGCAGCCGCGCGGCTTCCGCCCGATGGGCTTCCGCCGAAGCAAGGGCCGCCTGATCCGCCGCCTTGAGGGAAGCGCCTTCCCTTCGAAGCTCGGCGATGCTCTTTTCCGCGGCGAAGGCGCTTTCGCGCAGGGCCTCAGTCAGCGCCTTGCGCTGGTTCAGCTCGCTGCGGAGCTGCAGGCAGGCGTCCTCCGCGCTTCGCAGCTCTCCCGCCGCGGTCTCTGCGGCGAAGGCGGCTGCCGCCAGGTCCTTCTCCGCGGCGTTCTGCCGCTCCCGAAGGCTGCCCAGCTCTGTTTCCAGCGCTGCCGTCCGCTCCCGCAGGCGGGCAAGCTCGTTGGCGCGGCTGAGAACGCCCACGTTTTTCGCGGCGCTCCCGCCGGTCATGCTGCCGCCGGCGTTGATGAGCTGCCCGTCCAGAGTGACGATGCGCAGGCGCCCGCCGAAGCGTCGGGAAACGGCGATGGCAGCGTCCAGATCCCTGGCGACCACCGTCCGCCCCAGCTGATAGAGGATGACGCCCCGGTATTCCTCCCCGCAGGTCACCAGCTGTGAGGCAAGGCCCTCCACGCCGTCCATCTGCATAAGACCCGGCTGGCTGAGCTCGCTGCCGCGCATGGTGCTCATGGGCAGGAAGGTGGCCCGCCCCGCGTCCAGCCGCTTCAAGAGCGTGATGGCGGCCTTGCCGTCCTCCTCCCGGTCTACCACGATGCTCTGCAGACCGGAGCCCAGGGCCGTTTCAATCGCCACGGTATAGCGGTCCTCGGTGTGGATGAGCTCCGCCACCGTGCCGTGGATATGCTTCAGGTTTCCCCGCTCCCGCTCCCGCATCACCGTGCGTACGGCCCGGGAAAACCCCTCGTATTCCTTTTCCATATCGGAGAGAAGGCTCATGCGGGAACGGATGCTGCTCTCCTCCAGCCTTGCACTGCGCAGCTCTTCTCCCAGATCCTCCGCCTTCCGGCGCTTTGCCGCCAGCCGCAGCTCGTGTCCCCGGACGGCATTGCGGGCTTCCTCCGCCCCGGCCTCCTTTTCTTCGAGCTTTCCCGCGGTCTCCGCCAAGGCGGCTTCCTCGGCTGCAAGCCTTTCCCGCTGCTGCGCGTGCGCTTCCACAGCTTCCTGCTCCCGCTGTGCCAGGTTTTCCAGGGCGCTGCGGACGGCCTCCCGCCGGGCGTCCTCCGCCGCGGCCGCGCTTTCCTCCGCCGCGGCCCTGCGCATCAGCGCATCCAGCTTCGCGGCGGCCTCGTCCGCCTCTGCGGCGGCGGCGCTGCTGTCGGCAAAGAGGGCCTCCATCCGTGCCAGGAGATCGGAGAGCTTTTCCCGGAGCGCGGCAAGGCGCGCCTCCCGATCTTCGAGCTTCTGCCGAAGCTCCTCCACTCGCTCCGTCTGGCGGGACTGCTCCTCCTCCAGCCGGGCAAGGCTGCCCAGGTTATTCTGCTTTTCCCCCTCCAGACCGGCCGCCTCGCTCTCCAGGGCGGACGCCTCCTGCTCGATCCCGGCGATCTCCCCTCGAAGGGCCTCTGCCGTTTCATCTGCCGTGCGGATGCCCTCGCTGCAGCGCTCGGACTCCCGATACAGCTCCTCTACCGTTTCCTTTTCTCCGGACAGGAGCGTGCCGACCTCATCGTACGCCTGGTTCAGACTGCGGGTCTTTTCCGCCAGCTTGTCCAGGTTATCCATCCAGAGGGAGATCTCCAGGCCCCGCAGCTCGTCCCGAAGGACGAGGTATTTCTTCGCGGTCTCCGCCTGCTTCCGCAGGGGCTCCACCTGCAGCTCCAGCTCGGCGATCTTGTCGCCGACCCGAAGAAGGTTCTCCGCCGTTTTCTCCAGCTTCCGCTCCGTCTCTTCCTTTTTGTGCCGGTATTTCGAGATGCCGGCCGCCTCCTCGAAGACCTCCCGGCGGTCCTCGCTGCGGGCGGAAAGGATATCGTCCACCCGGCCCTGGCCTACGAGGGAATAACCGTCCCGCCCCAGGCCGGTGTCCATCAGGAGCTCGTTCACGTCCTTCAGCCGCACGGACTGGCGGTTGAGGAAATATTCGCTCTCGCCGCTGCGGTAGTAGCGGCGGGTGATGACGACTTCGTCCGCGTCGGACTTCAGACTGCGGTCCTCGTTGCCGAGGATCAGGGAGACCTGGGCGAAGCCCCCGGGACCGCGCTGGGCCGTGCCGCCGAAAATCACGTCCTCCATCTTGGCGCCCCGCAGCGCCCTGGAGCGCTGCTCGCCCATGACCCAGCTGATCGCGTCGGAAATATTCGATTTTCCGCTTCCATTCGGCCCGACGATGGCGATGAACCGCCGCTCAAAGGGGAGCGCCACCTTATCGGGGAAGGATTTGAAGCCCTGGATCTCTAGCGCCTTCAGATACAATGTCCCATCGCTCCGAAACCATGAATTACGGAGGAAACGCCCCCGCATGATGCCATAGATAAATTATTTTACTATAAATTCCCTTCGATTGCAACGGTTTCCGACGGAAAAGCGCCGCCTTTTACCCGAATATCCTCCAGTCCGAATTCCCAGCGCAGGGCCAGGAGATTGGAGCGCCGAAGCCCGGTCATGCGGGAAACGCAGGGATCCGCCACCAGGAGGGTCACGCGCCGGGGCGGCCGGGGCAGGGCGCGGATGGCGGCCCTGGCCTTCTCCAGATACAGCTTCGCGTAAACAAGCTCTCCCAGGGCCGGATGGTAGGCGCCGCCGACCGCCTCTCCCCCGGAGAGCTCTGCTGTGGGATTGAGCCCCAGCCGCAGGATCGGGATCCCCGCCCGGAGGAAGCAGTCCGCGACGGGCGCGCAGGTCTCCACGGCCTCGGAGACCGTATGCGCCCGGTATTTCCCGGCCCTCCAGAGCCTTTCCAGCGCCGTTCCCCGGAGGATCACCGTGGGATAGATGCGGACCCCGTCCGGCCGAAGCGCCGCCAGGCGCTCCCCCGTGCGGAGATCGGAGGCCCGGTCCACCCCGGGAAGCCCCGTCATCATCTGCAGCACGAGCTTCTGCCCGGCGGCCCGCGTGAGTTCGGCGGCTTTCTCGGTATCGGCGGAGGTGTGGCCCCGTCCGGAGAGGCGAAGCACCCGGTCGTCCATGCTCTGGGCGCCCAGCTCCACCGTCTCCACGCCGAAGGACCGCAGGAGGCGGAGCTTTTCCGCCGTCACGGCGTCCGGCCTCGTGGAGACCCGGAGAGATGTGAGGAACCCGCTCTCCCGCCAAGGCTGCGCCGCGGAAAGGAGGGATATCTGCGTTTCCTCCGGGATCGCGGTGAAGCTGCCCCCGTAAAAGGCAAGCTCCGCGTAGTCCGATACCGCCCGCGCTTTTTCCAGCGCGGCGCGCACGTCCTCCGGACAGGCAGGATGAAGGCTGCCCGAAATCGTGCGTTGATCGCAGAAAACGCAGTCATTCGGACAGCCCAAATGGGGAACGAAAACGGGGACGATCCGCCGCCGCGGCGTCATTTCTTCTTTCCCCGAAAGCGAGCGTAGGCGGCCTGGGCGGCAGCCTGCTCCGCTTCCTTTTTGCTGCGCCCCGTGCCCTCTCCGGCGACGCTGCCGTCGAAGATCACCTGGGCAGTAAAGGTTTTCTGATGGTCCGGGCCGCTCTCCCCGGCCAGCCGATAGGTGGGCGCGGCGCTGCCCTCCCGCTGTACGGCCTCCTGCAGCAGGGTCTTGTAGTCCCGGTTCGCCGTATCCCGGAGCCGGGGCAGGAGGGTGCGGCTCAGAAACTCCCTGGCGGCGGCCTCGCCCCCGTCGATGTAAATGGCAGCCAGCACCGCCTCATATGCGTCGGCGATCATGCTGGGACGCTTATGGCCGCCTCCCATGGCTTCGCCGCGGCTCAGCCGTAGGTTCTCCCCCAGGCCCAGAGGCACGGACGCTTCCGCCAGGCTCGCCTCGCACACAAGCTCTGCCCGAAGGCGGGTCATCTCCCCCTCCGGCTTGTCTCCGAAGGTCCTGTACAGCGTCTCCGCCACCACGAAGCCCAAGATGGAATCGCCCAAAAATTCCAGGCGTTCGTTGCACCCTTTGTGACCCAGGCCCCGTTCGTTGGACCAGGAGGAGTGGGTAAGGGCCAGCTCCAGCAGGGACGGATCCCGGAAACGGTAGCCCAGCTTTTCCTCCAGCTCAGACACGGTCCGCCTCCGCCCCGCGGGCCTCCAGCATGGCGGCAAGCTCCCCTGCCATATCGGCGGAGGCCAGCTTCACGGCCTGGCGGACGGCGGAGCACAGCGCCTTGGCGCTGCAGGAGCCGTGGGCCTTGATCACGGGCTTGTTGATCCCCAGGAACACGGTGCCGCCCACCTCGGTGTAATCCATGGACTTTTTGAATTCCCGCAGTCCGTCCTTCACCAGGAGGGCGGACAGCTTGCTGAGGGCGCTGCGCATAAAGACCTGCTTCAGCCCGTCGCTCATATAAAGGGCCGTGCCCTCGATGCCCTTGAGAAGGACGTTGCCGCTGAACCCGTCGGTCACCAGCACGTCGCAGACGCCGCTGAATACGTCCCGGGCTTCCACGTTGCCCACGAAATTCAGCCGTCCGGCCTCGCCGTCCTCCTGCAGCAGGGCGAAGGTCTCCTTCTGAAGGCTCGTCCCCTTCGTGTCCTCCGCGCCGATGTTCAGCAGGCCGACGCGGGGCTCGCCCTTGCCGAGATACTTCCGGGCCAGCACGTCGCCCATATAGGCGAACTGCTGCAGATAATCCGGGGAGCACTCCGCGTTGGCGCCGCAGTCGATGAGGACGCAGCCGCCGCTTTTGGAGGGAAGGATCGGCGCCAGGGCGGCGCGGCGGATGCCCCGCACCCGCTTGACCACCAGGGTCGCCCCGGAGAGCAGGGCCCCGGTGCTGCCGGCGGAGACGGCGGCGTCCCCTTCCCCGTCCCGCAGCTTGTAGAGCATGACGGACATGGAGGAATCCTTCTTGTCCCGGACGGCCCGGGCGGGATCGTCCTCCATGGTCACCACGTCGGACGCGTTGGCGATCTCCAGACCCTTGGGAAGATTCTGATGGCCCAGCTCCTGCACGCAGCGGAGAATGGCCTCGGTGTTCCCCACCAGTAGGATCTCCGTGGGCAGCTCCTGCACGGCCATGATCGCCCCCTTGACGATCTCCATCGGGGCGTTGTCCCCGCCCATGGCGTCTACGATGATCTTCATATACCGCTCTCTCCCGTCACGCCCTGTCCAGCCCGGCGATGATCTCCAGCGCCCGGCGGCTCAGCTCGGCGTTTTTATTTCTCTTTCCCCTGACCCGGTAGCCCAGAGGCTCGATGATCCCGTAATTCACGTTCATGGGCTGGAAATCCGCCACGCTCCCGTCGCTGACGTAAGCGGCCAGGGCGCCGATGGCGGTCTTCCGCGTGAAATCCAGGGGTTCCTTTCCCATGAGCTCCCGGGCGGTCTGCAATCCGCAGAGAAGCCCGGAGGCGGCGGATTCCACATAGCCCTCCACCCCGGTGACCTGGCCCGCGAAGCGGATGCGGGGCAGGGCACGGAGACGGTACTGTCCGTCCAGATGGCGGGGAGAATCGATGTAGGTATTCCGGTGCATGACCCCGTAGCGAACGAATTCGGCGTCGTGCAGGGCGGGGATCATGGAGAAGACGCGTTTCTGCTCCCCGAAGGTCAGGTGGGTCTGAAAGCCGACGATGTTGTAAAGGGAGCCCTCGAAGTTGTCCCGGCGCAGCTGGACCACGGCGTAGGGTTCCTTCCCTGTGGCCGGATCCGTGATGCCCCGGGGCTTCAGGGGCCCGTAGCGCAGGGTATCCATCCCCCGCCGGGCCATGACCTCCACAGGCATGCAGCCCTCGAAGACGCCGCTGTCCTCAAAGCCGTGGACGGGCGCCTCCCTGGCCGCGGCCAGCTCCCGGTGGAAGGCCAGGTATTCCTCCCGGTCCATAGGGCAGTTGATATAGTCCGCGCTGCCCTTCCCGTAGCGGGAGGCGAAGAACGCCCGGTCCATGTCCACGCTCCCGGCGGTGACGATGGGGGCAGCCGCGTCGTAGAAATGGAGATCGGTGCTGCCGCCCAGCAGGGCCATCAGCTTCTCCGTCAGCGCGTCGCTGGTGAGGGGGCCGGTGGCGAAGATCACGATCCCCTCCGGGATCTCCGTGACTTCGCCCTCAACGATCTCCACGTCGGGCAGGCTGCGCACGGCTTCCGTCACCGTGCGGGCGAAGCCCTCCCGGTCCACCGCCAGGGCGCTCCCCGCCTCCACCCGATTGCGGTCCGCGCTGCGGATGATGAGGGAATCCAGCAGACGCATCTCCTCCTTCAGGAGGCCGACGGCGTTCACCGGGTCGGCGGAACGGAGGGAATTGGAGCAGACGAGCTCGGCGAAATCCGCAGAAACGTGGGCAGGCGTCTTCTTGCGCGGCTTCATCTCGCACAGACGCACGGGGATGCCCCGGCGGCTGAGCTGCCACACGGCCTCGCAGCCCGCGAGTCCCGCCCCCACGACGGTGACCCGGGGGATCACGCGGGAGCCTCCCCGCCCTTCTTCCCGCCGGACTTCCCGGAAGAGGGCTTTTTCGCGGCTGTTTTCTTTGCCGCAGGCTTTTTCGCGGGAGCCTTCTTTGCCGCGTCATTTTTCGGCGCGGGCTTTTTCGCGGAGGACTTCTTCCCGGGATCGGCCTCCGCGGGGGCGCTCTCCGCTTCCGCCGGCGCTTCCGCGCCGTCTGCGTTCTTTTTCCGGTAGCCCCGTTTGTCCTCGGGCAGGAAGTTGGGGCATTCCTCGTTGATGCAGAAGGGCTTGCGGTAACCGCGGCCGGAGCGCTTGAACAGGGTCTTCCCGCACTCGGGGCAGTCGTCCTTCACGGGCACGTCCCAGGTTATAAAGCCGCAGTCGGCCACGTTCTCACAGGCGTAATACGTGTATCCCTTCTTGGAGGTGCGCTTCAGGATGCGGCCGGAGCATTTCGGGCAGCGGCCGGGCATCTCGATAACGATAGGCTTGGTGAATTTGCAGTCGGGATAGCCGGGGCAGCCCAGGAAGCGGCCGAAACGGCTGCTCTTGACCACCAGGTTCTTCCCGCAGTTGGGGCAGATCTCGTCCGTGACCTCGTCCGGCACCTTGATGCGCACGCCCTTCAGCCCGGTCTCCGCTTCCTCCAGGGTCCTGCTGAAGTCGCCGTAGAAATCGGAGAGGACGGTCTTCCAGGGCTTCTGCCCCTCCTCCACCTGGTCCAGCTGGGCCTCCATGTTGGCGGTGAACTGCACGTCCACGATGTTCCCGAAACGGTCTTCCATGAACTTCGTGACGGTCTCGCCCAGAGCGGTGGGGCGCAGCAGCTTGCCCTCCTTCACCACGTATTCCCGGTCCAGGATGGTGGAAACGGTGGGGGCATAGGTGCTGGGACGGCCGATGCCCTTTTCCTCCAGGGCGCGGATCAGCGTGTCCTCCGTGTAGCGGGAGGGGGGCTGGGTGAACTTCTGCTCCTCCTTCAGCTTCCGCAGGAGGAGCCCGTCCCCCTCCTGCAGGGGCGGCAGGGCCGGGCCTTTTTCCTCTGCCTCGTCCTTCTGGCTGTCGTACACCTTGGTGAAGCCTGGGAATTTCAGCTGGGAGGCCGAGGCCTTGAAGACGTGGCCGGCGCTCACGATATCTGCCGCCACGCTGTCGTAGACGGCGTTGGCCATCTGAGAGGCGACGAAGCGCCGCCAGATCAGCCGGTAGAGCCTGTACTGCTCCTCGGTGAGGCTGCGGCGGATGCGCTCCGGCGTCAGCTCCACGTTGGAGGGCCGGATGGCCTCGTGGGCATCCTGGGCGTTTTTCCCCGTGCGGAAGGAGCGGGCCTGGGAAGGGCAGTATTCCTTCCCGTATTCCCGCTGGATATAGCTTCTTGCGGCGGTCACCGCCTCCGCCGAAACGCGGAGGGAATCGGTACGCATATAGGTGATGAGGCCCACGCTGTCCTGCCCGTCGACCGGAAGGCCCTCATACAGCGCCTGGGCAACGGCCATGGTGCGCCGCGGCGTCATGTTCAGGCGGCGGGAGGCCTCCTGCTGCAGCGTGGAGGTGATGAAGGGCGCGGCAGGACCCCGGCTCTTGTCCGCGCGCTTCACGGTCTTCACCGTGAAAGGCGCGTCCTTCACCGCGGAGATGACGGCGTCCACGTCCGCGCGGCTGTGCAGCTCCTGCTTTTTCTTTTCCGTGCCGTGATAATGGGCTGTGAAGGTATCGGTCTGCCCTTCGGCGCTGAGATGCGCGTCCAGCAGCCAGTATTCCCGGGGCTGGAAGGCGCGGATCTCCTCCTCCCGGTCCACCACCAGGCGGACGGCCACGGACTGCACCCGCCCGGCGGAAAGGCCGCGGCGGATCTTCGTCCACAGGAGCGGGCTCAGCTTATAGCCCACGATCCTGTCCAGGATGCGCCGGGCCTGCTGGGCGTCCACCAGGCCCATGTCGATGGCCCGGGGCTTTTGTATGCTCTCCAGCACGACCTTTTTCGTGATCTCGTTGAAGGTGACCCGCACCGTCCGCTCCGGGGGCAGGTGCAGAAGCTCCGTCAAATGCCAGGAGATGGCCTCCCCTTCCCGATCCGGGTCGGTTGCCAGGAAGATGCGGTCCGCCCCGGCGGCCTCCGTGCGGAGCTTATCGATGGTCTCCTCCCGGTTGGGGATCGGCTGATAATCCGGGACGAACCCGGCCTCGATATCCACGCCCAGGGTGCTCTTGGGCAGATCCCGAAGATGACCCATGGACGCGCTGACCCGGTATTCCGGGCCAAGGTATTTTTCGATCGTCTTCGCTTTCGCGGGAGACTCCACAATGACCAGTGACTTTCCCATCTGTCCTCCTGCGAGCTCCTTTATATAATGATGCGTCTGGAGGCCCTCAGACGCCGGCGGCGTCCTTCGGCTGGACCAGGAGGCGGTACCTGCCGTATTCCTCCCGGACGTAGCCCCGGAGCTGCAGCATGGTCAGGGCCGCCATGGCCCCCTGCGCCTCCAGACCGCTCCTGCGGATCAGCACGTCGGCATAGCAGACGCCCTTCGCCAGAACTTCGATCAGGCGCAGTTCCTCCTCCGAAAGGCTCTCCAATTGTTCTGTTAGTGAAATATAACCTGAGGTATCTGCCTTGTCAATAGCTTCTTTTGTCGCTTCCCCGCGGTTTTCGTCATTTTGAGGGGGACGGGGGCGGAGAAACTCGGGGTAACGGCAGCGGTATTCCTCCACGATGTCTCCGCTGCCCCGGATCAGCTGCGCACCGTCCCGGATCAGGGCGTTGGAGCCCTGGAAGCCGGGATCGTCCACCGCGCCGGGGACCACGAACACATCCCTTCCCTGGTCCTGGGCGAAGCCGGCCGTGATGAGAGCGCCGCTCTTCACGGGCGCCTGTACCACGGCGACGCCCAGGCTCAGCCCGCTGATGATGCGGTTGCGCCGCGGAAAGCTGTAGCGGGTGGAGCCGGTACCGGGCGGGTATTCGCTCACCAGGGCGCCCTTTTCCGCCACGGCCTCCTGCAGCTGCGTGTTCCAGGAGGGGTAGACCCGGTCCACCCCGGTGCCCAGCACGGCGATCACGTCGCCCCGGTTTTTAAGCGCGCCGCGGGCGGCGGCGCTGTCGATGCCCTCCGCCAGACCCGTGACCACCACGGCTCCCACGGCGGCCAGCTCCCCGCCGATGCGCTCCGCGGTCTCGAGGCCGTACTCCGTCGCTTTTCTCGTCCCCACGACGCCGATGCACAGCCGGTCGTCCACCGGCGGCAGCGTTCCCTTCACGTAGATGACGATGGGCGGATCGTCGATGTTCCGAAGCCGGTCCGGATAGTCGGCGTCCCGCAGGCACAGGACGCGTATGCCCTTTTTCCGGCAGCTCTGCTCAACGGCCTCCGCACCGGAGATATCCTTCCGGCAGAGGGCGAGCACCTCGTTTTTCTTGGCGCCGGGCGTCTGCCGCAGGACCTCCTCCCCGGCAAGGAACAGTTCCTTCACCGAGCCCAGCTCCCGCAGATAGCGCCTGGCAGCTCTTGCGCCGATGGGCAGAGAAGCGAGCCATAGCCAATATCGAAGATCAGACATCGTTTTCCATCTCCCGAAATGCTTCCCACATGAGCACCGCCGCAGCGGCCGCGGCGTTGAGGGATTCCGCGCCGGGCGCCATGGGGATGCGCACGAGCTTCTCCGCAGCCGAAATCGTCTCCGGACGGAGGCCGTGCCCCTCGTTGCCGATGGCGAGGGCGAAGGCCGGCGGAAAGCGCAGCCGCCCCGCCCGCTCTGACGGCACGGCCAGGGCGGCGGCATAGACCGGCAGCCCTGCCGCGGCCAGCTCCTTCATTGCTTCGGCGGGATCCGTCCGCTCCCGGATCCCCAGGCGGAACACGCCGCCCATGCTGGCCCGCACGGCTTTCGGTCCCCAGGGATCCGCGCAGGCGCCGGACAGCAGCACGCCGTCGAAGCCGAAGGCGGCCGCCGTGCGGATGAGGGTCCCCACGTTGCCGGGGTCCTGCATATCCTCCGCCAGAAGGATCCGACCCTTCAGTGCGTCCGGCTCCGGCGGGATGGGCAGGGTAAATAGCAGCTCCGGGGCGCTCTTCATGGGGGATACCCAGGCCAGGAGCTCCGGGGCGGCGGCATAGAGCCTTGTTTCCGTCGGTGCGGCGGGGGATTCCCCGCAATACAGAATCTCCGCCGGCTTCCGCCCGGCGGCCAGTGCTTCCTCCAGCAGCTTGTGTCCCTGGCCCAGAAGCAGCCCGGCCTCCCGCCGGGCGTTCCGTTCGCCCGCCAGGAGGCGGAAGCGGGCGACGACCGGATTCTTCCGGCTCGTGATGATCTCCATCCTCAGCCCTCCGCGGCGGGACTTGCCAGCAGCGCCTTCAGAGCG
This sequence comes from Oscillospiraceae bacterium, assembly GCA_017524845.1. Lineage (GTDB taxonomy): Bacteria > Bacillota > Clostridia > Oscillospirales > Oscillospiraceae > UBA1774. The sequence goes on along the minus strand of JAFXUU010000031.1, from coordinate 8,536 downwards.
CGCACGGAGGCCTCCGTCATGGCCCTGCTGCCCTTTCCATCCACCGTCCAGTCCGCCAGGGAGGCGTAGCAGTCCTCCCCGCAGAGGGAGCGGACGGCCGCCCGGTCCCCCACCCAGACGCGGCGGCCGGTCTCGTCCGCCGTCTCTATGCCGTAGTCCGCTAGAAGCTGGAAGGTCTCGTCCTTCGCCGCGTACCGGGCGGATTCTTCTCCGTTCATCAGAAAGACCGTATACTCCGGCAGGGAGAGATACAGGAGCTCCTGATACCGGCTCTCCTCCCGCTTCTCGCCGGAGCTGAGGTCCACCGTGACCACGTTCACCAGGGCCTTCCCGTCGCCGTTCACGTCCCCGGCCGCGGAAGCCAGCAGATCCGCCAGAGCCTGGGTGTCGCTGCGGGCGATGCCCTTTTCCGCCACGATGGCCACGTTGATATCGTATTCCACCTTTTTCAGGGCGTCCACCGTGAACCATACCGCCGTCGCCAGCAGGAAAAGCACCAGGATGCTCAGCTTGCCGTAGTGATAGAGGAATACATTTTTGAACCAGTAGCCGAAGCCTTTTTTCTCTGAGTTTTCCATAACACGCTCCGCCGCTTGGATTTTCGTCAGTATATCAGGTATTCCTCCGCATTTCAAGGAATCGCGCCGGAATACCCTTCCGGGGTGCGCGGCAGGGCCAGACGGGCAGCGTATCCTCCCTCAGATACAGCGTTCGGGCCGCCCATTGCGGGCGGCCCGGCGTCGTTATGCGCAGAAGCGGTGCTTACCGATGGTGAGGATCAGCGGGCGGGACCAGATCCATGCGCTGGTGGCCGTAGCGGGATTGAAGTAGTAGATCGCGCCGCCGGTGGGGTCCCAGCCGTTGAGGGCGTCGTCCGCCGCCCGGTAGGCGCTCGCCGCCACAGGCTGATCGAACTGCCCGTCGGCGATGCAGCTGAAGGCCCCCGACTGGTAGATCACCCCGGCGATGGTGCCGGGAAAGGAGGGGTGCTTCACCCGGTTGAGCACCACGGCGCCCACAGCCACCTGCCCCACGTATGGCTCGCCCCTCGCCTCCGCCGAGATCAGCCGGGCCAGCAGGGCCCGGTTGTTCGCGTCCGCGGAAGCGGAGGAGACCCGGATCCCCAGGGCGGCCAGAGTCTTTTCCCCGCAGATGCCGTCCGCCGTGAGGCCGTTCGCCTTCTGAAACCTTTTCACGGCCGCCGTTGTGCGGCTGCCGTAGATCCCATCAACGGTATAGGAATAGTATCCCGCCTCCCGCAGCTTCTGCTGGATCTTCGTCACGGTGCTGCCGCTGGACCCCTGCTTATATGCAACGGCGTCCGCCTGCTGGCTCAGGCTGATGAGCAGCACGTTCAACAGGAACAGGGCGGCCAGGGCCGCCGTCAGCTTTGCTTTTTTCATAGATCGGCTCCTCCGTACCGTTATTGTACGGAGGAGCCGAGGGACTATGTCAGGAAAAATCAGATGGTTTTGTCGTCGGTTTCCTTCCGGATCTTCGCAAGGAACTCCTCTACGGACATGGTCAGCTGTTCGCCGGTGCGGGTACGGACGCTGAGAGAACCGTCCTCCGCTTCCTTGTCGCCGATGACCAGCATATAGGGGATCTTCTGCATCTGCGCTTCCCGGATCTTATAGCCGATCTTTTCGTTGCGGTAATCGGCCTCGACCCGGAAGCCCTTTTCGTCCAGCATACGCACGATTTCCTCGCAGCGGCCGTGGGTACGGTCCGTGATGGGAAGCACCTTCACCTGCACCGGGCTCAGCCACAGGGGGAAGGCCCCGGCGAAATGCTCGGTGATGACGCCGATGAAGCGCTCGATGGATCCGAAGACCACCCGGTGTATCATCACGGGGCATTCCTTTTCTCCGCTGCTGTTCACGTACTCCAGATTAAAGCGGCCGGGCAGCTGGTAATCCAGCTGGATCGTACCGCACTGCCAGGTACGGCCCAGGCAATCCTCGATATGGAAATCCAGCTTCGGCCCGTAGAAAGCACCGTCGCCAGGATTGATCGTGTACGTCTTCCCCAGGCTCGTGATCGCGTCAGCCAGAGCGTTGGTCGCCACTTCCCAATCGGCTTCCGTGCCGATGTGGTCGTCGGGCATCGTGCTCAGCTCTATGGTGTAGGGCAGCTTGAAAAGGGAATACACTTCGTCGAAAAGCTGGGCGATCCGCATGACCTCATCCTTGATCTGTTCCTTTGCCAGAAGGATATGCGCATCGTCCTGCGTGAAGCAGCGGACGCGGAACATGCCGTGAAGCGCGCCGGACAGCTCATGGCGGTGGACCGTTCCCAGCTCGGAATAGCGCAGGGGCAGCTCGCGGTAGGAGTGCGGCTCCATATCATAGACCAGGATACTGCCGGGGCAGTTCATGGGCTTGATGGCGAAATCCTCACCGTCGATCAAAGTGGTATACATGTTGTCTTTATAGTGATCCCAGTGACCGCTGGTCTCCCAAAGGGTCCTGCGCATGATCTGCGGCGTCATGATTTCCAGGTAATCCCATTTTTTGTGCACGGAGCGCCAATATTCGATCAGGGTGTTGCGCAAAACCATGCCGTTATGAAGATAGAAGGGGAAACCGGGGGCTTCGTCCCGGAAAGCAAACAAGCCCAGCTCCTTGCCCAGCTTGCGGTGATCCCGCTTTTTGGCCTCCTCGATGCGCCGGAGATATTCGTCCAGTCCTTCCTTCTTGGGGAAGCAGGTGCCGTAGATGCGCTGGAGCATCTTGCGGCTGCTGTCGCCGCGCCAGTAGGCGCCGGTGCAGCTGGTGAGCTTCAGGCCGTTGCCCTTCAGCTTGCCGGTGCTGGCCAGGTGGGGACCGGCGCAGAGATCGGTGAAGCTGCCCTGGCTGTAGAAGCTGATCACCGCGTCCTCGGGCAGATCGTTGATGAGCTCCACCTTATAGGGCTCGTCCATACTCTCCACGAACTGCAGCGCCGCGGGACGGGGCATCTCGAAGCGGACGACCGGCAGATCCTCCTTGATGATCTTGCGCATCTCGATCTCCAGCTTCTCCAGGATCTCCGGAGTGAACACGGTCTCGGAATCGATGTCGTAGTAGAAGCCGTCGTCGATGGCGGGGCCGATGGCCAGCTTGGAATCGGGGTACAGCCGCTTGACCGCCTGCGCCAATACGTGAGACGCCGTGTGGCGATAGGCAAGCCGCCCGTCCGCATCTTCGAAGGTGTTGAAGGTGACCTCGCAGTCATGCTCCAGCGGAAGGGGCAGACCGTGCACCTTCCCATCCACCGTGGCGGAAAGCACCTTGCGGGCAAAGCCCTCGGAAATCTTCCCGGCTACGTCCAGAAGGGTACTTCCCTTCTCGACCTCGATCACGCTGCCGTCTTTCAGGGTAATGTGGATCATAATAACCTCCTTGGGCGTCCATACGAAAGACTACCCGGTAAATCTATATCACAGGCTCTTCGCCTATAATATGCCGAATACCGCGCCGATCAGCAGGGTCAGCCCCGCCAGGATCGGCTGATGCAAAATATAAATGAGCAGGGCATGCCTGCCGAGCATGGGGAAAAAGGGAAACTCCGCGGTGTAAAACCCTTCCGGGAGCTTCCGCAGCCGGATCTTCTCCCCCAGCCAGGTACCCAGCAGGAAAACGAAGATCCAGGGCAGGATGGGGAAATAATCCGCGGAATAGAAGCCCTCCGTCAGAAAACCGAAGGGAAAGAGCCAGGGGAGCTTCGTTCCGTATACGCCGCCGACGTATTTCGCCGTAAGGACGGTGAGGAGGATATACAGCACCGGCGCAGCCTTGTCCGGCAGCCGGTCCCACAGCTTTCTCGTAAGGCCGTAGAACAGCATGCAGAAGCCCAGGAGGTGGAGGACGCCGAAGACGATCAGCAGTCCCCAGCTTTCGTCCCACAGTCTCTCCGCCACAAGATCGCCCAGCCATGTGACCAGGGTCAGCGCCAGGGCCACGGCGATCACCTTCAGGCCCCGCTTCACGTTGGAGCGGCTGAAGCGGGAGGAGACACCGGACAGGAGGATGAAGCAGCCGGCAAAGATAAAGTGCAGAACGTCGAAGACCGGATTGGAAAAGAGGACCCAGGGCGCGCCCAGGAAAGCCGTGAGGTCATAGAGGAAATGGTGGACGCACATGAGGACCACGCAGAGTCCCCGCAGCGCGTCGATGCTCTGGATGCGTCCGGGCTTTTGCTCCGTCATTTGGAGACGTTGAAGCGGAAGAGGACGATATCCCCGTCCCGCATCACGTAGTCCTTTCCTTCGCTGCGGATGAGGCCCTTCTCCTTGGCGGCCTGCATCGTGCCAACCCGCACGAGATCGTCGTAGGAGACGACCTCCGCCCGGATGAAGCCCCGCTCGATGTCCGAATGGATCTTCCCGGCGGCCTCCGGCGCCTTGCTCCCCTTCCGGATGGTCCAGGCCCGCACCTCGGGCTTCCCCGCCGTGAGGAAGCTCATAAGGCCCAAAAGGTCGTAGGCGCAGTTGATGAGGCGGCTGAGGCCCATTTCCGTGACGCCCAGGTCCTCCAGGAAGGGCGCCCGCTCCTCCTCCGGCAGCTCCATGATGTCCATTTCCAGCCGGGCGCAGATGGGCATGCAGGATTCCCCCGCCTCTTCGGCAAAGGCCTTCAGCTTCCGATAGTTCTCGTCGTGCTCCAGGTCGGCGTAGCCGTCCTCGCTGAGATTGGCCACGTAGATCACCTTTTTCAGGGTCAGCAGGCCGCCGTCCCGGAAATAGGTCATGTCGCTGTCGTCGATGGGGTAGGTGCGGGCGGGCAGGCCGCCGTTCAGGTGCTCCAGCAGGCCCTCGAAGAGCTGGGCCTCGTGCAGGTATTTCTTGTCGCCGCCCTTGAGGTTCTTGCGGGCCTTCTCCACCCGGCGCTCCACCACCTCGATGTCCGCCAGGATCAGCTCCATGTTGAGGATCTCCACGTCCCGGAGGGCGTCCGCCTCCTCGTCGAAGATCTCCTCGTTGTCGAAGCAGCGCACCACGTGGACCAGGGCGTCCGTCTGCCGGACGGCGGCCAGATATTTGTTGCCCAGGCCCTCGCCCTTGGCCAGACCGGCGATGTCCACGAATTCGATGGTGGCCGGGGTCACCTTCTCCGGCTGGTGGAGCTCCGCCAGCCAGTCCAGGCGGCTGTCCGGCACCTTGACGACGCCCAGGTTGGGCTGCACGTCGAAGGAGCGGTAGGCCGCCGTTTCCACCTTTTCCCCGGTCATGGCGTTGAAAAGGGTGGTCTTCCCCACGTTCGGAAGGCCGACGATGCCGAGTTTCATAAGATCACTTCTCCATGTAAAAGAATCGCGCTGCGTCTCGTTTTTCCCCGAGACAGCGGCGTTTTATTCCGTCGCTGCAAATCCAATAATTGTTATTATAACACCGTTTTTATCTTCACTCAAGAGTTTCCTTGCCTGACGGACACGGATCCCTCCCGGCGCTTGCCGAAAAAGCGGATCAGGCGATGCCTCCGGCGGCGGAGGCCTGGATCCGGTCCATGCGGGCATAGCTGCCGCCCAGGGCCACCAGCTCCGCATGGGTGCCGCATTCCGTGACCTGCCCGTTCTCGATGACGAGGATCATGTCCGCGTTGCGGATGGTCGAGAGCCGATGCGCGATGGCCACGATGGTGCGCTGTCCGGCGATCCCCGCGATGGCCGTCTGGATCTGCCGCTCCGTCTCCACGTCCACGGAGGCAGTGGCCTCGTCCAGGATGATGATGGGGCTTTTCCGCAGGATGGCCCGGGCGATGGCGACCCTCTGCTTCTGTCCGCCGGAAAGGCGGAGGCCCCGCTCCCCCACCTGGGTTTCGTAGCCCTGGGGCATGGCCATGATGTCCTCGTGGATATTGGCGGCGACGGCCGCGGCGCGGATCTCCGCCTCCGTCGCCTCCGGCACGGCGTAGCCGATGTTCTCCGCGATGCTGCCATTGAAGAGGAAGGTGTCCTGCAGCACGGGGGAGATGTTCCTGCGCAGGCTTTCGATGGTCACGCTCTGGATATCCTGTCCATCGATCAGGATGCTCCCCGCGTCCGGCTCGTAGAAGCGGGAAATGAGCTGCGTGAGGGTGGTCTTCCCCACCCCGGTGGGCCCCACCAGGGCCAGCATCTTTCCCGGCTCGCAGCGGAAGGACACGTCCTTCAGCACGGGAATGCCCTCGATGTAGGAGAAATCCACGTGCCGGAATTCGATGGCCCCCTTCACGTCCTTCAGTTCCTTCGCCGCGGGCTTGTCCACGATCTCCAGAGGGGCGTCCAGCACGGCCATCACACGCTCCGCGCCTGCCAGGGACTGCTGCATGTTCTCCAGCAGATTCGCAAGCCCGGTCACCGGCGCGTAGAAGAGGCCCAGATACAGGACGAAGGCCACCACGTCCTCCACGGCCAGTCCCTCCCGATAGGCCAGCAGGCCCCCGAAGGCCACCACCAGTATGGTGCCGACGGAGGAGATGAATTCCACGGAGGGGTGGAAAATGGCGCTGAGACGCAGGGCGACGAGCTGGGCGTTCACGTGTTCGAAGTTCTTTTCGTTCACCCGCTCCTTTTCATAGTCCTCCCGGCCGAAGGACTGGATCTCATGGAGACCGGAGAGGTTGTCCTGGAGCTTTCCGTTCAGCTCCCCCGTCTTGTCCTGGGAGAGCTTGAAATAAGGCCGGACCTTTTTGGCGAACACGAGGCCGGACAGGAGGATCAGCGGGATCGGCGCGCAGGTGATGAGGGCGAGCTTCCAGTTGATGGTCAGCAGCACGGCCAGCACGCCGACGAAGGTCACGAGATTGGTGAAGCTCTCCGGGATGATGTGGGCGTAAAGCAGCTCGAAATCCCGGGTATCGTTCACCACCCGGCTCATGAGGTCGCCGGTCTGTTTGTCGTGAAAATATCCCAGATGCATCCGCTCCAGCTTATCGTAGGTGCGTGTGCGCATATCCCCCACCAGGTACCAGGCCGCCTTGTGGGCAAGGTAATTGCTCATAAAGCGGAACGCCACCCGCAGGAGGTACAGGGCCGTGAGGATGGCGGTGAGTCCCCAGATGCGCCGGAGGGCGGCGTCGTCCACACCCCGGGCCACGATCCCCGTCATCGAAGACAGCACCCTGGGCGCCGCCAGATTCATCCCCGTCAGACAAAAGGTGGAGATGATGGCGACGACGTACAGGAATCTGTACCGCACGGCTTCCCGGCTGAGTCTCCACAGCAGCTTCATCGGCGTCTCCTTCCGCTCCCTTTGGAGCTGTTTTTGCTGTTACTATAACACATAAGACGCGAACAGGCAAAGAATTATTTAACCTGCCCGGTTTTATGCAGCAGAATTTTCCATTTTCCGTGAAGTGAGCGGCATGCGGGCAATGAGACAAGAGCGCATCGCAGGGCATTTCCCGCGGTGCGCTCTCCGTGATTCGGTCGCTCGGGCGGCTCAGGGCTCGTCGGCGGGGGGATTCGTCGCCGGGAGCACCGTGCTTCCCTCCGGCGCTTCCCCGGGCATGGGCTCCGTCTCCGGCGCCTCCGCGTCGATGAACTGAGGCTCCTGCCGTTCCGCTTCCTTTTGCTCCGGCACAGTCGGCTGCGGGGCCTCGTCCTTCACCGGGATGGCCCGGTCGCGGCAGACCTTCGCAAAGGTCTCCCCGTCCATGACCTCATTCACAAGGAGGTATTCCGCCGTCAGCTTCAGGACGTCCATGTTCTCCTCCAGGATGCTGCGGCAGCGGGCGTAGGCTTCCTCCACGATCCGCTTGACTTCCTCGTCGATCTCCGCGGCCACCTTTTCGGAGTAGCTCTTCATATGCCCGTAGTCCCGGCCGAGGAACACCTCGCCGGAGCCGGAATCGTAGACCACGGGGCCCAGCGCGTCGCTCATGCCGTATTTCATCACCATGGACTTGGCAATGGAGGTGGCCCGCTCCAGGTCGTTGCTGGCGCCGGTGGAAATATCGTTCAGCACCAGCTTTTCCGCCACGCGGCCGCCCAGGAGGGACACGATATCGTCCAGCATCTCGCTGCGGGAATTGAAGCTCTTGTCCTCCTCGGGAAGGTAGATGGTCATGCCCCCGGCCATCCCGTGGGGGATGATGCTGATCTGGTGCACGGGATCGCTGTGCTCCAGGGCGTTGGATACCACGGCGTGGCCCGCCTCGTGATAGGCGGTGAGCCTGCGCTCCTTGTCGGACACCACACGGCTCTTTTTCTCCGGACCGGCGATGACCTTGATCATGGCCTCCTCGATCTCCGTCATGGTGATGAAGCGACGGCCGCGCCGGGCGGCCAGGAGGGCGGATTCGTTCAGCAGGTTTTCCAGGTCGGCCCCGGTGAAGCCGATGGTGGTCTTGGCGATGGTGGCCAGGTTCACGTCCTCCGCCAGGGGCTTTCCCTTGGCGTGGACCTTCAGGATCTCCTCCCTGCCCTTCACGTCGGGCATGCCGACGTAGATCTGCCGGTCGAAGCGGCCGGGACGAAGCAGAGCCTTATCCAGGATATCCTGCCGGTTGGTGGCCGCCATGACGATGACGCCCTCGTTGGTGCCGAAGCCGTCCATCTCCACCAGGAGCTGGTT
>JAFXUU010000030.1 GCA_017524845.1 Oscillospiraceae bacterium | reverse complement strand
CGTCCTCGCTGCCGATGGGCAGCTGGATGGGCACAGCGTTTGCCTTCAGGCGGTCGTAGACCATATCCAGCACGTGGAAAAAGTCTGCGCCCATGATGTCCATCTTGTTGACGTAGATGAGCCTCGGAACGTGGTAATGGTCGGCCTGACGCCACACCGTCTCGGACTGGGGTTCCACGCCGCCCTTGGCGCAGAGCACGGTGACGCTGCCGTCCAGCACGCGGAGGCAGCGCTCCACCTCGGCGGTGAAATCCACGTGACCCGGCGTGTCGATGATGTTGATGCGGTGGTCCCGCCAGAAGCAGGTGGTGGCCGCGGAGGTGATGGTGATCCCCCGCTCCTGTTCCTGCACCATATAGTCCATGGTGGCGGCGCCCTCGTGGACCTCCCCCAGCTTGTAGGTCTTTCCCGTGTAGAACAGGATGCGCTCCGTGGTGGTGGTCTTGCCCGCGTCGATATGAGCCATTATTCCGATGTTTCTCGTTTTTTCCAGGGAATACTGCCTCGCCATTTTGAACTCCTAAACTCTCAGAACCCGCTGCAACCGTCCGAAAGGACGATCACCAGCGGTAGTGCGCGAAGGCCCGGTTGGATTCGGCCATCTTGTGGGTATCCTCGCGCTTCTTCACGGCGGAGCCGGTGTTGTTGGCCGCGTCCATGATCTCGCCGGCCAGCCGTTCCTTCATGGTCTTCTCGCCGCGGTTGCGGCTGTAGCTCGTGAGCCAGCGGAGACCGAGGGTCAGCCGCCGCTCGGGCCGGACCTCCATGGGCACCTGGTAGGTGGAGCCGCCCACACGGCGGGCCTTGACCTCCAGGGACGGCATGATGTTGTCCAGCGCAGCATTGAACACCTCAAGGGGGTTCTTTCCCGTCTTCTCCTCGATGATGCTGAAGGCATCGTACACGACCTTCTGCGCCACGCCCTTCTTCCCGTCCAGCATGATGCTGTTGGTCAGCTTGGTCACCAGCACGGAATGGTACACAGGATCCGGCAGGATCTCTCTTTTGGGAACGTTACCTCTTCTGGGCACTTAACTTCCCTCCTTCATAGAAATGATGTCACAGGTACTCGAAAGCAGGCCTGCGCCTGCCCCCGTCGCGCCCCGGGCGGTCCCCTATCACCTTACATATATGATAAAGCCACCGGGGCTTGGATGTCGCTTACTTCTTGGCGCCGGCCTTCGGGCGCTTCGCGCCGTACTTGCTGCGGGCCTGCCTGCGGTTGTTCACGCCCTGGGTATCCAGGGAGCCGCGGATGATGTGGTAGCGGACGCCGGGAAGGTCCTTGACACGGCCGCCGCGGATCATCACGATGCTGTGCTCCTGCAGGTTGTGGCCGATGCCGGGGATATACGCAGTGACCTCGTAGCCATTGGTCAGGCGGACACGGGCCACCTTCCGCAGCGCGGAGTTGGGCTTCTTGGGGGTAGAGGTACGCACAGCCGTGCACACGCCGCGCTTCTGGGGGGAGCTCAGATCGGTCTCCCGGTTCTTCAGGGTGTTGAGACCCTTCTGCATGGCGGGCGCCGTGGACTTGTAGGCCACCTGCTCCCGGCCCTTCCGGACCAGCTGGTTAAAAGTAGGCATGGATTGGGTTTCCTCCTCTCTTCAAAAATAAAGTCTACTCAGACAAATCGGGATTATAGCATAATTTTCCCGATGCGTCAACCACAAAAACCTCCGTCCCGGGCCCCGCTTTTTGTGCGTTACCGCCAAAGCGGGGCCCGGACGGGCGCCGGTCTGCCCGGCGCGGGATCAGTAAAGCTCCGGCTCCTCTTCCCCGGCGCTTCCGGCCGCCGGACCCTCCAGGACGAAGTCCCGGTAGGTGGAAAGGCCGCTGCCCGCGGGGATGAGCTTGCCGATGATGACGTTTTCCTTCAGGCCCACCAGATGGTCGACCTTGCCCTTGATGGCCGCCTCGGTGAGGACCTTGGTGGTCTCCTGGAAGGAGGCGGCGGAGAGGAAGGACTCGGTGGCCAGGGAGGCCTTGGTGATGCCCATGAGCAGGCGGGTGTAGACGGCGGGACGCAGGGGCACCTCCCCGGCGGCCTCCAGCTCCGCGCTCCTCTTCATGAGCTCGGCGTTCTTCTCCCGGACCTCGGTCAGCTCCACGGTGGCGCCGGATAGGAGCTCGGTGTCCCCCGCCTCCTCGATCCGGGCCTTGCGCATGAGCTGACGCACGATGACCTCGATGTGCTTGTCGTTGATGTCCACGCCCTGCTGACGGTACACCTTCTGGACCTCCTGGGTCAGATACAGGTGCGCCGCGTCGATGCCCAGGACCCGCAGCACGTCGTGGGGGCTGTACTGCCCGTCGGTGAGCTTGTCGCCCTTCGCCACCCGGTCCCCGTCCTTCACGCGGATGCCGCCGACGGGCAGGAGCACCGTCCACCGCTCGCCGGAGGCGGAGTTGAGCTCGGTGGCCTCGGCGACGCCGGTGATGCTCAGGTTGACCATGTTGACCTTCTTGGCGTCCTCGATGCTCACGATGCCGCCGATCTCCGCCAGGGTGGTCATCTTCTTGGGCTTGCGGGCCTCGAAGAGCTCCTCGACGCGGGGCAGGCCCTGGGTGATGTCGTCGCCGGCGACGCCGCCGGTGTGGAAGGTACGCATGGTGAGCTGGGTGCCGGGCTCGCCGATGGACTGGGCCGCGATGACGCCGACGGCCTCGCCGGCGCTCACCGGCTCGCCGGTAGCCAGGTTCATGCCGTAGCAGCGGGAGCAGACGCCCCGGCGGGCCTCGCAGTCCAGCACGCTGCGGATGCGCACGGCCACGATCTTGTGGTCCATGAACACCTTTGCGTCGCCGCTCATGAGCATGCGGTCCCGGGTGAAGGGGCCCTTCTCGTCGCAGAGCACCTCGCCGGTGGCCGGATCGGTTATGTCGTAGACCGGGAAGCGGCCGTGGATGGAGTCGCCGAAGGAGCGCACGATGCCGGAGGTATCCTCCTCGAAGGGCAGGGGCATCTCGTTGTCCGGGTTCTTCCAGATGCAGCTCTCGCTGCGCAGGAAGTGCTCGTCCTTCATGAGCCGGTCGTAATCCACGAAGTAGTCCTTCGTGAGGGCGTAGGCCCAGGTGCCCTCCCGGGTGCCGCAGTCCTCCTCCCGGATGATGACGTCCTGGCTCACGTCCACCAGGCGGCGGGTCAGGTAGCCGGAGTCGGCGGTGCGCAGGGCGGTGTCGGCCAGGCCCTTCCGGGCGCCGCGGGAGGAGGTGAAGTATTCCAGAACGGAGAGGCCCTCGCGGTAGTTGGCCTTGATGGGGATCTCGATGGTCTTGCCGGCGGTGTTGGCGATGAGGCCGCGCATGCCGGCCAGCTGACGGATCTGGTTCATGCTGCCGCGGGCGCCGGAGTCGGACATCATATAGATGGGGTTAAACTGGTTGAGGGAGTCCTCCAGGGCCGCGGTGACGGCGGAGGTGGTCTTATCCCACTCGGAGATGACGAGACGCGCCCGTTCGTCGTTCGTGATGAAGCCGCGCTTATACTGCTTCTCGATGCCCACCACCTTTTCCTCCGTCTCCCGGATAAGGAGCTTCTTCTTCTCGGGGACGGTCATGTCCGAGATGGAGATGGTGAGGGCGCCCAGGGTGGAATACTTGAAGCCCATGGCCTTGATGGCGTCCAGCACCTCGGTGCTGCGGGTGAAGCCGTGGCGGGCGATGCAGCGGTCCACGATGCTGCTGAGCTTCTTCTTGTCCACCTTGAAGCCGATCTCGTAATCGAAATACTTTTCCGGATCGGAGCGGTCCACGAAGCCCAGGTCCTGGGGAATGGGCTGGTTGTAGATGATGCGGCCCACGGTGGTCTTCACGATCCGGCTGTCCATGACCCCGTCCTTCTCCTTGCGGACCCGGACGCGGATGGGGGCGTGCATGCCCACGAGGCCGTTTTCATAGGCCATCATGGCCTCGTCCTCGGAGCTGAACCATTCGTGCTTCGTGTATTCGATGGGCCTCTTCCCCTCCGGCAGCGCGGCGTTGAGGGCCTCGATCACGTCCAGGGGGGCGCACCTGCCCTCGGTGATCTCGGTGTGGACGCAGTCGCCCATGGAGGTGACGCAGACCTCCTCCCGCTCGTAGGTGAGGTAGTAGGCGCCCATGATCATGTCCTGGGTGGGCACGGTGACGGGGTGGCCGTCCTGGGGCCGGAGCAGGTTGTTGGCGGAGAGCATGAGGATGCGGGCCTCCGCCTGGGCCTCGGCGGACAGAGGCACGTGGATGGCCATCTGGTCGCCGTCGAAGTCGGCGTTGTAGGCGGTGCAGACCAGGGGATGGAGCTTCAGGGCGCGGCCCTCCACCAGGATGGGCTCGAAGGCCTGGATGCCCAGACGGTGCAGCGTGGGGGCGCGGTTGAGGAGCACGGGATGCTCCTTGATCACGTCGTCCAGGGCGTCCCAGACCTCGGTGCGGCCCTTGTCCACCATCTTCTTGGCGCTCTTGATGTTGTTGGCGACCCCGTCCTCCACCAGCTTCTTCATCACGAAGGGGCGGAAGAGCTCGATGGCCATCTCCTTGGGCACGCCGCACTGGAAGAGCTTCAGGTCCGGGCCGACCACGATGACGCTCCGGCCGGAGTAGTCCACGCGCTTGCCCAGCAGGTTCTGGCGGAAGCGGCCCTGCTTGCCCTTCAGCATATCGCTCAGGCTCTTGAGAACGCGGCTGTTCACGCCGGTAACGGCTCTGCCCCGGCGGCCGTTGTCGATCAGGGCGTCCACCGCCTCCTGCAGCATGCGCTTCTCGTTGCGCACGATGATATCCGGCGCGTTCAGCTGGATGAGCTTTTTCAGGCGGTTGTTCCGGTTGATGACCCGGCGGTACAGGTCGTTCAGGTCAGAGGTTGCGAACCGGCCGCCGTCCAGCTGAGTCAGCGGGCGTAGATCCGGCGGGATGACCGGCACGATGGTCAGGATCATGCATT
>JAFXUU010000029.1 GCA_017524845.1 Oscillospiraceae bacterium | reverse complement strand
TGGACGAAGGCAGAGTCGTGGTGGAGCAGTTCCGACAGGGCGGGATAGGGCAAAGCTGGAATCTGTCCATTGCTCCGATATGGGACGGGTACGTTTGCACCGGTGAATTGGAAATGTGGTGGACTACCCAGGAGAATGTCCTGTATTACGGGGACGAAATCACCATCGATACCATCGCCGACGGTCAGGTGATCGAGGACGGCGAGATCGTAAATATCAACAAAGGCAGCTACCTGACCCTGGCAGCGGGTTCCACTTTAACCGTCAAGGACGGGGGCATCCTCTCCATCGGCAGCGGCATGTACAACGACGGCACCATCCGGGTGGAAAAGGGCGGAACGCTCCTGGTGAAGCAGGACGCTTTCATCATGCCCTGGGAAACCGGGCAAAAGACCGGAAATATCGTCTGCGACGGCGGGGACGTGATCGTCTATTCCGGCGGCCGGGTGGTCTGCGAGGGCCCCAGCGGCTTCAAATTCACCGGGGAGAGCGGGCGCTACGGCACCGTTTACAACTACGGGGCCATCATCACCAGCGCCTTCACCGCCGCCGGGAAGGCCCGCAGCTTCCATAACGAGGGCTCGGTCATGCTGGGCTATACGGTGAATGCCAGAAGCAGCCAGGCCTTCCGGGACGGGACGCTGACCATCGCCTCGGGACGGGCCGCCGTGACCGGTCTGAAGACCGGGAAGATCAACGTGGATCAGGTGACGGACGGCGTCATCACCGGCAATGGAGTTGTGCGCCCATGAAAAAACGGAGCCTGAACCGAAAAGCCCTGCGGGCCCTGTCCGCGCTCCTGCTTCTGTTCCTGCTGCTTGCCCTCCCTGCCATGGCCGAAGGGGAAGAAAGCGGGGAAGAGGACGAATTCAGCTACGTCGGCGAGCTGGACCCGGAGACCGGGGACGTTCCCGGCAGAGCCTCTTCCTTCTCAGAGGCGGGGCGGGCGGAGATCAGCCCGGGCATGGGCTATGACGCCGCCAGGGAGCAGTTTGTTTTTCCCCTGACGGACGGAACGGAGCTGTTCAGCTCCGCCGCCGACGGGATGATCGTCACCGGCCGCGTGATCCTGGATTACACCGGCCCCTCCGCCCTCACCGTCTACCGCAATGGGGAGGCCGTGAACCTGGCCGGGGCCGGGGAGCTCCGGGACCCCGGCGTGTATGCTGTGGCCGTCGGCAGCGAAACGGCGGCGCGGGTATGCAGCTTCACGATCCTGGGTCCCTCCACCAACCTGATCCATGCTTACACCGTGCCTGAGGGCTTCCTGCTCCGGGGCGCGGAACGGGACGGCGAGGAGATCGAGTACAGCCGCTATACCGTGGAGATGGAGCAGGAGGGGAAGTACGTCGTCCGCTATCGCTGCCCGCTCATCGACAAGGATTATACCCTGAGCGTGGTCATCGACCGCACGCCGCCGAACCTGATCCTCTCCGGGACCGTCGGCCGGGATGGGGGCGTGCACAGCGCGGTGCAGGTCCTGGGCCTGGAGCCGGGGGACGCCCTGTATGTGACCCGTGACGGTGAACCCGTGCGCCTGAATACTGCCGACGACGTCGTTCTGACGGACACCGGCGTCTATACGGTCACCGCCGCAGATGCTGCGGGAAATACCGTAAAATATGATTTTACCATCATGCTCTATCTCAATACAAACGCCGTCATGTTCATCCTGCTGTTTGCGGCGGTGGTTGCTTCCGTCTTTATCTATGCCTTCTGGAAGCGCAAGAGCCTGAAGGTCCGCTGATACTGTCCTTCCATTTCCCGCGTTCTTTCGAAGAACAGCGTGACGAACTGAAGAGGAGCCTGCCCAATGTTCTACTCAGCCTTATCATCCATCTTATTCACGATATTGAAGATCATCTGCTGGGCGATCGATCGATTGACGCAGCTCTTTTCCATATTCAGCGGTCTGACGAAGGTCAGCTATAAGGGCGAGCCCACCTTCCTTTTCGACGTCTTTCTGAACAACAGCGCCGTCAACAATATCTACTGGGGCATGGCCCTCATCGGGATCGCCCTCTGCTTCGCCTTCACCATCGCCTCTGTGGTGCGGAAGCTGTTTGATATCAACGGCAGGCAGCAGATGTCCCTGGGTCAGATCCTTACCGAGGCCCTCAAGAGCATCTTCATCATCCTGGGGATGAACCTGATCCTTTCCGTGGCCCTGACGGGGACGGACGTGCTCCTGCGCCAGGTGAACTATCTGTTCCTCAACGCGGACAGGCTGGAGCGCTCGGCGGTGGTGGAATTCACCAACAATCAGTATGCAGCCATGGGGCGGGCCCTCAGCACCATAGCCAACTACGGCATGAATCCCTCCTACAACAGCCGCTACAATATGAACGACTGCTTCAACAGCATCCGACCCGACCTGGTTTATCTGGAGGAGGAGGGGGTCTTCGACTGCGCTTATCCCTCCGACGGCGGCAACACCTGGCAGTCCGTGCTTCAGGAGGTGGCCCATTCCGCCGACCTGCGCTATGAGCTGAAGGGGGATGTGTACTATGAAAGCGTGACAAAGGCGATCGAGCATGCGCTCACCGTCATGCGCAGCGACGCCTCCTTCCGCCCCCTGGAACGCTTCGAGGAGCAGCGGACCTCCAATGCGGTGGATGTGCCTCTGGACCGCATCGTGTTCCTGATGGGCACGCTGAACGCCGCCAACAACAACTTCTTCAATCAAAATCCCAGTTTTTCCGATTCACTCAGGCTTCCCTACTACACCGGAGAGAAATCCCTGTATGACTCGGGAAATTACGATTCCCTCAAGGTCATCAACGGCGATTTCGATATCAGTTTTTCCCGATTCGATTATTTCGTTTCCTTCATCATGGGCATCGCCGTGCTTTACAACACCTTCACCATCCTCCTGGCCCTGATCGCAAGGATGTTCAACATCCTTTTCCTGTATATCATCGCGCCTCCCGTGCTGGCGGTGCGGCCTCTGGATGGGGGCGGGAAAACCCGGCAGTGGGTCAATGCGTTCATCGTCCAGCTCCTGGGCGTGTTCGGCAGCATCATCGTCATGCGGCTGCTTCTGATCTTCGTGCCGGTGATCTATGAGCCGGAGCTGGTGCTGATATCCGGAAGCCCCACCATGAACTATTTTGCCAAGGCCGTCATGCTGATCGCGGCCTATGCGGTGGCAAAGAAAGCAGGTTCGCTTCTGTCCGGCATCCTCTCCGATACCGCAGCCATGCAGTCCATGCAGGCCGGTGATATGACCTCCACTGCTCAAAGGGCCATCGGTACGGCGCGGCGGGTTGCGGGAACTGCCGTCAGGACCGCCGGCGCGGCGGTGGGCGGCGTTGTGGGCTTCGCCGCTTCGCCCCTGACCAACGCCATTCGTAAACCCTTCGACTCCTATCGGCGCATGGGCTCCGGCGCTTCGGACAGCGATATCCGGCGTCAGGCGAAGGAACGCTTGGCAGTGGAGAATATGGTGAACCAGATGCGAAAAGACTCCGAAAAAGGCGGAGGCAGTTCCAACAAAGATCACCTACCCCCCCCGGGGGGGGAGAGTGATTTGAAGGGAAATAAGGAGAAGCAGAAGGGGCCGGGCAACGATCTGAGCCGCCTCAGGGCGGCCCTGGATCCGGACGGCGTCGGCAGCAGAAAGCGCAGCCAATCCTTTTCGGCGCCGGGCGGCCCTCTCGGCGGGCAGCTGAAATCCGGCGAAGGACAGCAGCAGGACCGCGCCGCCGATCAGGATCCGGGAGGCGGTCTGCCGAAGCAGCAGAGGGGGGAGCGCCGTGGCGGGGAAGGACAGTCAGACCTCCTGACGGGAGCTGCGAGACCCCGTTCCATGTCCGTCGGCGGCAGCGACAGCGTTTCACGGCAGGAGAACGGCAGCAGGCAGCCGCCCCGGCAGGAGAACGGAAAACGGGAGCAGACGCAGCAGAGGGCGAATCACGTACCGGACTCAACGACCCTGTCCGGGAGCAGCAGCGCCAGCAGTATCCCCCGGCAGCAGAACGGCAGCCGGGAACAGCCCCGGCAGACGGTGAACCCCGCGCCCGGCACACAGACGCGAACCCAAAACGGGAACACGGGCGATCTGCCCCGGCAGCAGAGCAGCAACCGGGAGCAGCTCCGGCAGAAGGGGAACACCGCGCCGGGCGAAGGGCAGCCCGGACCGAAGCAGGATTCCGAGCCCCATCTGCCGGGCGAAAAGCCGCCCGGAGAACAGAGGCAGGAGAGATATTCCTCCGAACGCGGCACCCTCGGCGGCGACGGAGAATGGGAGGAGCCATGGAATCAGTCCTGGGCGGAGGATTTCAGGGATGTGGACTCCTTTGACGAAGAAACGGACAGCTTCGACTTGCCCTCTTCCTTTGGCGGAGGGCGCATGAGCGATTTCGGCGATTCCCTTCAGAACGACTCCTTCGGGGACCTGCGGGAAAGACCGATGACGGATACCGTTTTCGCCGGAGAAACCGCAAGTGATTTTCCCGACTCCCTTCAGAACGACCCCTTCGGGGACCTGCGGGAAAGACCGATGACGGATACCGTTTTCGCCGGAGAAACCGCAAGTGATTTTCCCGGCTCCCTTCAGAACGATCCCTTCGGGGACTTGAGGGGGAACCCGATGGCGGAAACCGTGCCCGACTTCCGGACTGACAGCCGGGACACGGAAACGCGCATAGACCCGCCTGGCGGCAGCGTACCGCCGCCTCCGCCGCCTCCTCCTCCGCGGGAGACGGCGACCCAGGCGCAGGGAACAACGCAGTCACAGCCCCGGTATACGGGCAGCGCTGAGCCGCCGCGTCAGACTGGCAGCACGCAGCCGCCGCGGCAAACCGGCAACACGCCGCCGCCGCGACAGACCGGCAGCACGCCGCCGCCGCGGCAGACCGGCAGCACGCCGCCGCGAACGCAAAGCGGGAGCGCCAATGATCTGCCCCGGCAGGAGAGCAGCAATCGGGAGCAGCCGCGACAGACGACGAACCCAGCGCCCGGCACGCAGACCCAGGCCCGGAGCGGGAGCGCCAATGATCTGCCCCGGCAGGAGAGCAGCAACCGGGAGCAGCCGCGACAGACGACGAACCCAGCGCCCGGCACACAGACACGAACCGCAGGCGGGAGCACCAATGATCTGCCCCGGCAGGAGTCGGGCACCCGGGAGCCGCCCCGGCAGACGGTGAACCCCGCGCCCGGCACGCAGACGCGAACGCAAAGCGGGAGCACCAATGATCTGCCCCGGCAGGAGAGCAGCAATCGGGAGCAGCCGCGACAGACGACGAACCCAGC
>JAFXUU010000028.1 GCA_017524845.1 Oscillospiraceae bacterium | reverse complement strand
GGCTGGAAGAAGCAGTATCCCGAAGCCTTCGCCCGCAAGGTGGACGAGGCCTGCGGCGTCTGCCTCGACGGCTGGATGATCGACGACAGAAAGGAGGCCTGAGCATGGGCAGAAAGGCATTCGTATTCGATATCGCCCGCTGCAGCGGCTGCTACTGCTGCCAGCTGGCCTGCAAGGACGAGCACTGCGGCAACGACTTCACCCCCATCGCCGCTCCCCAGCCCGACATCGGCCAGTTCTGGGTGAAGGTGAAGGAATATGTGAAGGGTTCCGCTCCCAAGGTGGCGGTGCACTACGTCCCCGAGATGTGCAACCACTGTGAGAAATGCGCCCTCCTGGCCATCGCCAGGGACGGCGACGTGTACCGCCGGGACGACGGGCTCATCATCATCGACCCCGAGAAGGCCAAGGGCCGGAAGGACCTGGCGGAGGCCTGCCCCTACGGCGCGGTCTACTGGAACGCGGAGCTGAACATCCCCCAGAAGTGCACCGGCTGCGCCCACCTGCTGGACAACGGCTACGCCCTGCCCCGCTGCGTGGAGATGTGCGGAACCGGCGCGCTGCGCTTCGGCGACACGGACGACCCGGAGATCGCGGACCTGATCGAGGGCGCGGCGGTGCTGCAGCCCGAGACCGGCCTCCGTCCCCAGGTGTACTACCGCAACATCCCCGGCAAGTTCATCGCCGGGACGGTATACGACCCCGTGGAGAAGGAGGTCCTCATCGGAGCCCGGGTCCGCTGTCTCAACGGCGGCAAGCTCTACATGACCCACACGGACGAATACGGCGATTTCTGGTTCAGGGACCTGGCCGTGGGCGTCTATGACGTATTCGTGGAGGCCAAGGGCTACAAGACCAGGGCCTTCACCGGCCTGCGCACCCGGGAGTGCGTGAACCTGGGCGACATCGCCCTGGAGAAGGAATAACTGCGGCAACCTCGCATGATCCATGGCACACGTCTTGCTTGCATAATATTCCGCCATATCGCCCGAAAATCCTCGGAAATACACCGTAGTATTCCCTGCGGTTTTCAGACGATCTGACGAAAATTCTGACTGCGCAATCCGTGCACCGGGACCAAGCGGGGCTGCCGCCCCTGGGGCGGCGCCGCTTTCAGCCTTACGCGGCGCTGCCCCTCCGTCTTTTCCCCCGTATAAAACTGTAGGAGGCGTCCGGATTTGACTACCCTCAACGACCGTGAGAAGAAGAAAATAAACCCCGTCGTATGCCTGCTGGTCTTCGCCCTGGCCTATGCGGCCCCCAACTACGCGCAGTACCAGATCTCGCCCCTGGGTCCGCAGATCATCCAGCGCTTCGGCCTCAGCGACGTGCAGTACCATTCCTTCTTCACCGCGCCCATGTTCCCGGCCATCTTCCTGGGCTTCGTCAGCGGCATGCTGGTGGATCGGCTGGGCTATAAGCCCGTGCTGGCGGTGTCCATCGTTCTGACCGCCATCGGCGCCTGGGTCCGCTATCTTTCCTCCGGCTACGGGATCATGTACGCCGCCATGGTCTTGATGGGCTTCTCGGCGGCATTCATCTCCGCCAACGGCGCCAAGATCCTCTCCAACTTCTTCCACCCGGACAAGGTCAGCGTCATGATGGGCCTGGTGCTCACCATCACCACCACCGGCATGGTGCTGGGCATGGCCACCACCACCTCTCTGGGCATCAGCCGGGCCTTCCTCCTGGCGGCCTGCCTGGCCACCCTGGTGCTGGTGCTGTGGCTGACGGTGATGCCCAACATCCGCCCCGCAAGGAAGGAGGCGGACAGCGAACGCCTGCCCCTGGGGAAGGCCGTGGGAAAGGTGCTTCGCAACCGCTACGTCTGGACCGCCGGGCTGGTGATCTTCTTCGTCAACGGCTGCATGACCGGGATGGGCTCCTTCATCCCCACGGCGCTGGTGGCGGATCGGGGCTTCACGGAGAGCGCCGCCGGGACGGCGGGGGCCTTCCTCATGGCGGGCAACCTGCTGGGCAGCCTCATCACCCCCACCATCTCCCTGAAGACCGGGAAATTCCGCCTGGTGCTGATCCTCTGCGGACTGGTGGCCGGGCTGGGCTGCTGCTTTGCCTGGCGGCTGCCGGGCATCTGGCTCTACGTCGGCCTGGTGATCGCCGGCTACACCTTCGGCAGCGGCATGGCCCAGACCCTCAGCCTCTCCGTGCGTCTGCCCGGCGTGGGCCCCGCCCTGGCGGGGACGGCGGGTGGCCTCATCTCCACGCTGGACCTGCTGGGCGCGACGCTGCTGCCCGGCTACGTGGCCTCCGCCATCGCCGGAAGCAACCGAAACGTCTTCTTCATGATCCTCGGCCTTTTCGCCATCCCCTGGATGATCGGCGTTTTACTCCTGCCCAAAGAGCTGGACGTAAAGGGCTGACGGCCGAATTCCGTGACCCCTCCGGCCCCCACCGCGGGGCGGAGCGGCTGCCCGCGCAGGACCGGCGCGGCACTCATACATTACCGGAGGTGCTCCCCATTGAAACAAAAAAAGCTGGAATCCGGAGCCGCTCCCAAGGTGGCCCCCAAGCGCATCGTCGGCTTCATCGTGGCCGTGGTGCTCATCGCGCTTTTCGCCTTGATCCCGCCCTTTGAAGGGCTGACGGAGCCCGGCATGGCCTCCATCGGCGTGTTTCTGGCGGCCATCGTCCTCTTCGTCTGCCAGGTGGCGCCCCTGGCGGTCAGCTGCCTGACCCTCATGGTGCTGCTGCCCTATTTCAACATCACCACCCTGAACCAGATCTTCGCCGATTTCGGCGGCACCAGCTTCTTCTTTGTGTTCTTCTGCTTCGGCGTCACGGGCGCTCTTTCGAACACCACCATCCCCATGCGTATCTCCGCCTGGATCACGAAGGTGTCCAAGGGCAATCCCAAGACGCTGGTCTTCGGCTTCCTCTTCATCGCCACCCTGATGAGCGGCTTCCTCTCCAACTTCGGCACCCTCATCATGTTCTACGGCATCATCTACATGTTCATGAAGTCCGCCGGTCTGAAGCCCGGCGAAAGCCGGCTGGGCAAGTGCCTCATGATCGGCCTCCCCTTCGCCTGCGGCAACGGCGGCTTCATTTCCCCCGCCGGCAGCCCCGGCAACCTGATCGCCCAGAGCCTTCTGCAGGCCCAGGGCGTCGACGTGAGCTTCCTGCAGTGGTTCGTGATGTGCCTGCCCTTCGCCCTGATCATGTGCCTGCTGGTGAGCATTTCCCTCATCGTGATCTTCAAGCCGGAGGCCATGCCCATGGAAGCCCAGCAGGCGGTGTTCGCCGAGAAGGATAAGCTGGGACCCATGGAGGGCAAGGAGAAGAAGGCAATCGTCATCATCATCGTCACCATTCTCCTGTGGTTCGCCGGCACCTGGGTGAAGGCCCTGAACACCACCGTGGTGGCGGGCTGCGCCTTCTTCCTCATGTTCATGCCGGGCGTCGACCTCATGGACTGGAAATCCTACGTCCGCGAGGCGGACTGGAACCTGCTGATGATGGTGGGGTCCGTGGCCGTGACCATGGGCTGCGTCAACTCCACCGGCGCCATGACCTGGATCGCCGACAAGTTCTTCTCCGGCCTGGGCGGCATGGGCATCTACGCCGTCATGCTCATCGTGGGCTTCGTGGTGTGCTACCTCCGTGTGCTCATCCCCACGGCGCCCTCCGTGGCGGCGATCTTCGTGCCCATCATGATCGGCATCGCCCAGATCGTCGGCACCCAGTACACCCTGGCCCTGGCCATGATCCCCGTGTTCTGGGCGGGGGCCACCATCACCCTGCTGTACACCGAGCCCATTTACCTCTATACCCACGGCGCGGGCTACTACAGCGCCAGCGACCTGTTCAAGGGCGGCCTCGTGCCCACGCTGCTGATGATCGTCATCGTGGCCTTCGGCTTCCCCACCTGGTTCCATCTGTTCGGATTTTAAAAGTCAAATCGGACCCGCTTCGCCGGGCTCCGATTTGAGAGGGTTTGCGCTCCGCTCCCCGCAGGCCCCTTAGCGGGGCCCACAGTCCGCTCCGCGAGAGGTGTTTTCGGGCGGAAGTGAATTCCGCCCGAAAACGATTCCAATTCTATTCGCATCTGCGGATGCGAACTCTGCGAGGCTTGCGCGTTTGTGATGGCCAAATTCTGATTGGAGGTACTCTAATGCTGATTTCCATCAACGGGCTTTACGGGTCCGGCGGCAACGAGCTGGGCTGGGCTCTGGCTGAAAGGCTGGGCTGGCCCGTTCACGACGACGAGCTGATCCGGCAGGCAGTGACCGATTCCGGCGTGGACCTGCGGCAGGCCACCCTTGCCTTCTACGACGAGGACGCAAAGGGCGCAGAGGGCCGGCCCTACGGCAGCGCCGTGCTCTCCCTGGAGCTGGACGTGCTGCCCATCGCCCGGGACGAGGACACGCCCAAGAAGGAGAATTATCAGTCCGGCCTGCTGGCCGCCTTCATGGACACCACCTCCGTCAACAACCGGGAAGGTATCCCCGCCGTGCGGGAGAAGGCGGACATCGACAGTCTGCGGGCATCCCAGACCGCCGCGGTGCTGCGGGCCTCCGGGAGCGGCGACGGCATTTTCTTCGGCCGCTGCTCCAGCTATATCCTGCGGGACCGGCCCGACGCCCTGCGGCTGTTCGTCTGCGCCAGCCTGGATTCCTGCGCGGCCCGGCTCATCCGAAAGCACAGCCTGGGCAGCGTCGCCCAGGCGGAAAAGCTGGCCAAGGAGACCAACCGGCGGCGGGCCTATTACTACGAGGCCTTCACCGGCCTCACCTGGGACGACCCGGAGAACTACGACTTCTGCCTCAACACGGACTATCTGGGCTTCGACGGCACCCTGGAGCTGATCCTGGACCTGATCGAAAAGAAGCAGTCCCTGCTGAAAAAGTAAAAAACCGTATAAGCGAACCGGGGATGCGCCGCCCGTCGGCGCATCCCCGGTCCTTATTACTTATTACTTATTACTTATTACTTATCCGCCGTCTCCACGATCTTCTTCATCCGGTAATTCAGCGTGGACTTCGTGACCGGCGGCTCCGCCAGGGCCCCCAGCTGGCTCAGATTCAGCTCCGGGTGCTCCTCCCGCAGCCTTGCCGCCTCCAGCAGCTTGGGGGAGAGGGTTTCCAGCTTTCCGGCCTCCCGCAGGCGGCGGATGGCCCCCAGCTGGGCGACGGCGGCGTTCACCGTTTTGTCCAGGTTCGCCTCGTCGCAGTTGATGCGCCGGTTGACCCGGTTCACAACCTCCTTCTCCACCTTGGCACTCATCAGCTCCAGGGCCGCCTGGGGAGCGCCCATGAGGGTAAGCAGGTCCTCGATGGCCTCGCTGTGCTTGAAATACAGCACGTAGTTGCCGTTGCGCCCCAGGCTGCCGGGGCGGAACTCCATCTCCCGCAGAAGGGCGCTCACCTCCCGGGATACGCTGTAATGCCCGGTGATGAGCTCCAGATGATAGCTCTTCCGGGGACTCGTAATGCTGCCCCCCGCCAGGAAAGCGCCCCGCAGGAAGGAGGCGCGGCAGCAATCCTCCTCCAGCACGCCCAGGTTCACGTGGAGGGCCGGGTTTCTCGCCGGTTCGCTGCCGATGAGGGCCCGGAGCTTCGCCAGCTTTTCCGGATCGCGCACGGTGAGGCTCAGCTTGCTCCCCGGCGCGCCCTCCCGCTCGTCCGCCTCGACCCCGGCGGCCCTGCGCAGCAGGCGCTCCGTCCGCTGGAGGAAGCCCCGGTGCTCCGTGAGGACGCGCAGCTCCCCGGCGCTGAAGGTATTGCAGAACAGGAGGACGCCGTACAGCTCCGAGCGGACGCAGCAGGCCCTGTTCATGGGGCTGCGGCAGAGCTCGGTCTTCGTTTCGGATGCAAAGGACATGGCTTCACCTCAGCTCCCGGTGGACGCAGTCCGCCGTATACCCCAGCTCCCGGAGGATGACCGTCAGCCGCTCGGCCATGACCACGCTGCGGTGCTTGCCCCCGGTGCAGCCCAC
Organism: Oscillospiraceae bacterium; assembly: GCA_017524845.1. GTDB lineage: Bacteria > Bacillota > Clostridia > Oscillospirales > Oscillospiraceae > UBA1774. The sequence goes on along the minus strand of JAFXUU010000028.1, from coordinate 8,917 downwards.
GGCCAGCAGGAGGCTGGATTTCCCCTCCGCCAGGTAGCGGGGCAGCAGGAAGGCGAGCATATCCTTCATTTTCTCCAGGAATTCCGCCGTGGCCGGAAAGGCGCAGACGTAATCCCGCACCGCGGGATCCAGCCCCGTGAGGGGCTTCAGCTCCGGCACGTAGAAGGGGTTGGGCAGGAAGCGCACGTCCATCACCAGGTCCGCCCCGGCGGGCAGCCCGTTCTTGTACCCGAAGGAACAGACGTGGAGATAGAGGCTGTCCTTCGTCTCCGGCAGGAAGATGCGCCCCAGGCGGAGCTTCAGGCTGCTCCAGTTCAGCTCCGAGGTGTCCACCGTCTCGTCCGCCAGGGCCCGCAGCGGCGCCAGGGCCGCCTTCTCCCGGCGGATGGCGCCGGGCAGATCGTTGCCCGTGGGGTCCAGGGGGTGGAGGTGCCGCGTCTCCTTGTAGCGGTTGAGGATGACCGCGTCGGTGGCCTCCAGGAACAGCACCCGCAGGGAGACGGATTCCTTCAGCTTCCGGATGTGCTCCGCCAGAGCGCCGATGTCCCGGCGGCCCCGGATGTCGCTCACCAGGGCCACCCGGTCGTACTTGCCCTCGGCGGCCTGACAGAGCTCCGTGAACCCGTCCAGCAGCTCCGTGGGCAGGTTGTCCACGCAGAAGAAGCCCATGTCCTCCAGGATGCCCGCCGCCTGGCTCTTGCCCGCGCCGGACTGTCCCGTGATCAGCACAAATTCTTTCATAGGATCCTGATCTCCCGCTCCAGGAGGACCCCGGTGCGCTCGTAAACCCGCTGCCGGACGTCCTCCAGGATTTTTTTCATATCCTCCGCCGTGGCCCCGCCCCGGTTTATGATGAAGCCCGCGTGCTTCTCGCTCACCTGGGCGCCGCCCACGGTATAGCCCTTGAGCCCGGCCCGGTCGATCATGGCGGCGGCATAGCCCTCCCTGGGCCGCTTGAAGGCGCTGCCCGCGCTGGGCCACTCCAGCGGCTGGGAGGCCCGGCGCTTCTCCGCCAGCTCCCGGCAGCGGGCGCGGACGGCTTCCCCGTCGCCCCGCCGAAGGCTGAGGGAAGCCCGGAGGATCACGTCCTCCGGCCCGAAACGGCTGTGCCGGTAGGCGAAGCCCAGGGCGTCCCCCTCCGCTCTTCGGAGACGGAGCTCCCCGTCCAGGTATTCCGCCCAGGCGGTCACGTCCTTCATTTCCCCGCCGTAGGCCCCCGCGTTCATGACGAGGGCGCCGCCCAGGGTGCCGGGGATGCCGTAGGCAAATTCCAGCCCCGTGAGCCCCTGCTCTCCGGCGAAGGCGGAGACCCGGGTGAGGGCGGCGCCGCATTCGGCCTCCACGGCCTCCCCCCGCAGCGTCACGGCCTCGGCCTTTTTCGTGACGATCACCGTCCCGTCGATCCCCGCGTCCGGCGCCAGGACGTTGGAGCCGTTGCCCAGGATCAGGGGCTTCTCCCCCCACCGCCGCAGCAGGGCGCATAGCTCAGTGAGCTCCCCGGCCGAGGCGGGAAGCAGCAGACGCCTTGCCGGGCCGCCGATGTGCAGAGTGGTATGCTCCCGCAGCGGCTCCTCCTCCCGGACCTCCAGCCCGGGCATGGCCTCCCGCAGGGCCTTCGCCAGCCGGTCAGTCATCGCCGTTCTCCCGCATGCTCTCCGCGAAATGCCGGTTGATGCGCTCGGTGAACTCCTGGGCGGAATTGAAGCCCAGCTTCTTCTGGCGGTTGTTCATGGCGGCCACCTCGATGATGACGGCCAGGTTCCGCCCCGGCTTCACGGGGATCTTCATGATGGGCACCTGCACCCCCAGCAGGGTGGTATACTGGTTCTCCAGCCCCAGCCGGTCGTACATCATGCCCTCCTGCCAGGTCTCGATGTTGATGATGAGGTCCAGCTCCTGCCGGGTCTTGATGGCACCCATGCCGAACAGGCGCATCACGTCCACGACCCCGATGCCCCGGAGCTCGATATAATGCCGGATCAGCGGCGGCGATTCGGCAAAGAGGGTGCGGTAGGAGACCTTCTTGATCTCCACCGCGTCGTCCGCGATGAGGCGGTGGCCCCGCTTCACCAGCTCGATGGCCGTTTCGCTCTTGCCCACGCCGCTCTCCCCGGTGATGAGGATGCCCTCGCCGTAGACCTCCAGCATGGTGCCGTGGCGGGTGATGCGGGGACCCAGGTGGATGTTCAGGTTGGTGATGAGCTCGGCCTCGAACACGGAGGTGTCCAGCTCCGTGGCCAGCAGGGTGACCTCGTATTTCTCGGCCATCTCCAGGCATTCCGGGTAGACCTCCATCTGGTGGCAGATGATGAGGGCGGGGATCCCCCGCTTCATCAGCTCCGCGAAGATCTTGCGCCGCTCCGAGGAGGGCAGGGTCTTCAGGTACATGATCTCCACCGTGCCCATGAGCTGGATGCGCTCATGGTCGAAATGGCTGAAGAAGCCCACCAGCTGCATGCCGGGCCGGTTGAGATCCGGCGTGACGATGCGCACGCTCTCGTAGTGGGGCGGCGTATAAACCTTCTGCAGATTGAATTCGTCCACCAATGTGGACAGCTTCACGCTGTAGCGCGGACCGATCGCCATGAAGCCTCTCCTCCTCTCCCCCGTCTGCGGGGGCTGAACTCCCATATAAAATATTAAGCCTCCGCCCCGGTATTTGCAAGGGAAAATTATCCCGGAAAAGCACAGAAAACATTTGACAACGCCGGGGATATCCTCTATAATAGCTTAGCTTAAAAGCGAAGAAACGGGTCCCGTTTCTCTTCATCCGTACAGGAGCCTGCCGACATGCGCCTCAACGTTCAAGAGCTGCTCCGGGGGGATGGGGTCCTCCCCTTCTCCTGCGAGCTGGATCCGGCGGGGCTGGATTTTCCTTCCATCGCCCGCTACCGTTCCCCGCTCCGCGCCGCGGGAAGCATCCGCTCCCAGGCCGGTCTGCTGGAGCTGCGCGGCGAGGTGCGGGTTTCCCTCGACTGCCTCTGCGATCGGTGCGGCCGGGAATACGGGCGGGAAGCCGCCTTTTCCCTGGACACGGTGCTGGCGGACGAGCATCAGGATGAAGAAGACCCCGACGTGTTTCTTGTGCAGGATGACTGCGTGGACCTGGATGAGATCGTGACGACCGCATTCGTTCTGGGGCTGGACAGCAAAGCGCTCTGCCGTCCCGACTGCAAGGGGGTTTGCCCCCGCTGCGGACACAACCTCAACGACGGACCCTGTGCCTGCCGGCCGGAAGCAGATTCCCCATTCGCTGTCTTAGGACAGCTGTTAGAAGAAGATTAGGAGGTGTCATAATGGCTGTTCCGAAGAGAAAGGTCTCCAAGGCTCGGAGAGACAAGCGGCGTTCTTCCGTCTGGAAGCTGGAGGCGCCCGCCCTCGTCGCGTGCCCCAAGTGCGGGGCGTACCATCTGCCGCACAGAGTCTGCAAGAAGTGCGGGACCTACAACGGCAAGACGGTGCTTGCGGTCGAGGAAGCGAAATAAGATTCGTCTTGGACAGAGGGGGGCGCGTGTCCCCCTCTGTTTTCGTTCCCCACAGGAAGGAGGCTGCCATGGCGCAGGATATCGTCAGCGTGGACCCCGGCTCTCCCGCCGCCCGGGCGGGCCTGCGGCCGGGGGACCGGCTCATTTCCGTCAACGGCCACGAGATCCGCGACGTGCTGGATTACCGCTACTACTGCGAGAGCTCCCGGCTCCTGCTGGAGTTCTCGCGGAACGGAGCCGTCCGCCGCAAGCGCATCCGCAAGGACGAGAGCGAGCCTCTGGGTCTGGACTTTGAGACCTACCTCATGGACAAGCCCCGCTCCTGCGTGAACCACTGTCTCTTCTGCTTCATCGACCAGCTGCCGAAGGGCATGCGGGAGACCCTGTATTTCAAGGACGACGACGCCCGTCTCAGCTTTCTCCAGGGGAACTACATCACCCTTACGAACCTCTCCGCCCGGGAGCAGCAGCGGATCGCCGACCTGCGCATCAGCCCCATCAACGTCTCCGTCCAGGCCACGGACCCGGAGGTCCGCTGCCGTCTGCTGGGCAATCCCCGGGCCGGGGACTGCTACGGGATCATGCGGCGCTTCGCCGAAGCCCGCATCCACATGGACTGCCAGATCGTGGTATGCCCCGGCATCAACGACGGGGAGGTGCTGCAGAAGACCATGGAGGATCTGGCGGCCCTCTATCCCCAGGTGGACAGCGTGAGCGTGGTGCCCGTAGGCCTCACGAAGCACCGCGGCGGTCTTCCGGCGCTGACGCCGGTGGACGCGGCCATCGCCGGGGAGATCATCGACCGGGTGGACGCCTTCGGAGACGCCTGCCTGGAAAAGCTGGGCAGCCGCATCTTCGCCTGCGGGGACGAGCTCTACCGCAAAGCGGGACGGGACCTGCCCCCCTGGGATTATTACGAGGGCTTTCCCCAGTTCGAGAACGGCGTGGGCATGCTCCGCAGCCTGGAGGACGAATTCCGGGAAGCGCTGGCGGAAAAGCCCGAGGCTCCGGCGGCGCGGCCCTTCGCCGTGGCCACCGGCGGCGCGGCCCTGCCTCTTTTTCAGAAACTGCTTCAACTTTTGGCCGATTCGTGCTATGCTGTAGAGGGCAGGGTGTACGGCGTGCGCAACGACTTCTTCGGGGAGAGCGTCAACGTGGCGGGTCTCCTCACGGGGCGGGACCTGATCGCCCAGCTCCGGGGCCGCGCGCTGGGGCAGCGGCTGCTCATCAGCGTTTCCATGCTGCGCTACGGCGGGGACGTTTTCCTGGACGACACGCCCCTTTCCGAGGTGAGCGAAGCGCTGGGGGTCCCGGTGATCCCCGTTCCCAACGACGGAAGGGCCGTGCTCCGCGCCTTCCTGGATCTGAATTGAAGTGAGGAAAGCCATGGGAAGGAAATCCCTGATCGCCATCGTGGGCAGGCCCAACGTGGGCAAGTCCCACCTGTTCAACAAGCTGGCCGGCCGGCGGATCAGCATCGTGGAGGACACCCCCGGCGTCACCCGGGACCGGCTCTATGCCGACGCGGAGTGGCGGGGAAGGGCCTTCACCATGGTGGACACCGGCGGCATCGAGCCGAGCACCGACAACGAGATGCTGCTGTTCATGCGGGAGCAGGCGAGGATCGCCATCGACACGGCGGACGTGATCGTGCTGGTGACGGACGTCCGCACCGGGGTCACCGCCGCGGACATGGACGTGGCCAATATGCTGCTGAAGGCGAAAAAGAACGTGGTGCTGGCCGTGAACAAAATGGATTCCACCGGGCCGGCGGACGCGGATTTCTACGAGTTCTACAACCTCGGCCTGGGCGAGCCCATCGCCGTTTCCGCCGTCCACGGCCACGGCACCGGCGACCTGCTGGACGCCTGCTTCGCCTTTTTCCCTCCCGAGGAGGAGGAAGCGGAGGAGGACGACGTCGTCAAGGTCGCCGTGGTGGGGCGGCCTAACGTGGGCAAGAGCTCCCTGGTGAACCGCATCCTCCGGGAGGAGCGGGTGATCGTCTCCGACGTCGCGGGCACCACCCGGGACGCGGTGGACTCCTTCTTTGAAAACGATGCCGGGCGCTACCTCTTCATCGACACCGCCGGGCTGCGGAAGAAGAGCCGGGTGGAGGACCGGGTGGAGAAGTTCAGCGCCATGCGCTCCCTGGACGCCATCGAGCGGTCCGACGTCTGCCTCGTCCTGCTGGACGCCCGGGAGGGCGTTACCGAGCAGGACACCAAGGTGGCGGGCATGGTGCACGAGAGCGGCAAGGCCTGCATCCTCGTGGTGAACAAATGGGACCTGGTGGAAAAGGAAACGAAAACCATGGACCGGCAGCGGGAGGAGATCCGCAAGGCCCTGGTCTTCATGCCCTACGCGCCCATCGTCTTCATCTCCGCCCTCACGGGCCAGCGGGTGCCCCGCCTCTTCGAGCTCATCAACTACGTCTGCGAGCAGAGCGCCATGCGCATCGCCACCGGCATGCTCAACAGCCTGCTGGGGGACGCCACGGCCCGGGTGCAGCCGCCCACGGACAAGGGGCGGCGGCTGAAGCTCTATTACATGACCCAGACGGGGGTGAAGCCCCCCACCTTCATCATCTTCTGCAACGACCGGGAGCTGTTCCACTTCTCCTATCAGCGCTACATTGAAAACCAGCTCCGCAGCACCTTCGGGCTGGAGGGGACCCCCATCCGCCTGATCATCCGCCAGCGGGGCGAATCGGCCGAGCTTTGACCGCCCGGCGGGGCACGGCGCGCCCCGGTACGATCTCGGAAAGGAACGTGAGACCATGGCAATCTCCATCCTCATCATCGCCCTCGTGGCCTACGCGATGGGCCTGCTGGACAGCTGCTCCCTCCTGAGCCGCTTCGTTTTCGGGGAGGAAGCGGCCGGCGCGGACTACTTCACCCTCTACCGGAGGCACAAGTGGCAGGGCGTGGGCTACGCCGTGCTGGCCGACATGCTGCGGGCCCTGGTCACGGTCCTCGTCGGCGGGATGCTGCTGAAGCGCTTCGGCTTCCCCTCCGTGGGCAAGCTGCTGGCCCTCCTCTTCGCCCTCCTGGGCCAGGCCATGCCCCTGCTGCCCCCGGAGCGGCATATGGCCTCCCGGCAGGAGCTGGTGTATCCGGCCCTCACCCTGCTGCTGGTGGACTGGAAGCTGTTTCCGGTGTGCGTCGCCCTGGCCGTGATCATCCTGGCCCTCACCGGAAGCCGCCCTCTCATGGCTGCCGCGGCGGCCGTGGCTCTGCCGGTGTTCACCCTCGTGTTCGGCGGGTGGTGGCTGAAGGTGGTGCTGGCCCTGGGCTGCGGCGCGGCGCTGATCTACTGCTATTGGGAAGAGCTGCGCGGCCTCTCCCTCCGGAAGGGCGGAAAAAAGCGCCCCGCCGGGAACGGCGGGACGGACGGAGAGGACGGCGGCCGGAGCTGAAAAAGCAAAATTTCCGGGAGCCCGGCTCCCGGAAATTTTCTTCGGTTTCAGACGCCGCCCCCGAAACGGGGATGGGCGGGGCAGCCGCGGATCAGACCGCGCGGGTGACCTTGCCGCTGCGGAGGCACCGAGTGCAGGCGTAAACGTGGACAGGCTTGCCGTCTACGATCGCCTTGACACGCTTAACATTGGGCTTCCAGGTCCGATTGGAACGCCGATGAGAATGGCTGACCTTGATGCCGAAAGAAATGCCCTTGTCACAGAATTCGCATTTTGCCATTTGCCGCACCTCCTTAAGCGATTTTTGAACAGCTATATGATATTAACAGAAGGCTTCGAAAAATGCAAGAGCTTTTTTCGAAAAAAGGACGCCAATGAAAGAACTTACCGTCGGCCCCAACGACGCGGGCCAGCGCCTGGACCGGTTTTTGCTGAAGGCGGCCCCCCTCCTGCCCTCCTCCCTCTGCCAGAAATACCTGCGCCTGAAGCGCTTCAAGCTGAACGGAAGGGCGGCGAAGGGAGATGCGAGGCTGCAGGCCGGGGACGTTCTCAGCCTGTATATCGGCGACGAATTTTTTGAAAAGCCCAGCGACGAAAACGCCTACCGCAAGGTGGCCTCGCCCAGGCTCAGCATCGTCTATGAGGACGGGCAGATCCTCCTGGCGGACAAGGCCCCCGGCGTTCTCTGTCACCACGCGGAGGGAGAGCCGCCGGAGCGCACCCTGCTGGCCAACATCCAGGCCCATCTGCTGCTCAGCGGAGCCTGGCGGCCGAAGGAGGAAACCGCCTTCACCCCCGCCCTGTGCAACCGCATCGACCGCAACACCGGGGGCATCGTCATCGCCGCCAAGACGGCGGAGGCCCTGCGCATCCTGAACGGGAAGATCCGGGACCGGGAGCTGGACAAGCGCTATCTCTGCGCCGTACAGGGCAGGCCCTCCCCCGAAGCGGGCACCCTGCGGGGCTTTCTCTTCAAGGACGCGGTGAAAAACCGGGTCTACGTGCGCCGGGAACCGGAGCCCGGGGCGAGGACCGCCGTGACGGAATACCGCACCCTGCTCAGCCGGGACGGGCTGAGCCTGGTGGAATGCCGCCTGGAGACCGGGCGCACCCACCAGATCCGCGCCCAGATGGCCGACGCCGGCTGGCCCCTGCTGGGGGACGGGAAATACGGGGGAAAGCGGGCCCAGGCCGGGGGCGAAACGAAGCAGGCCCTCTGCTCCTACCGGCTCACCTTCGACTTTCCCACGGACGCGGGCTGCCTCGATTATCTCCGGGGAAGGACCTTCACCGTGTCCCGGGTGGACTTCGCGGAGAAATACTTTCCGGGCTATGAAAAATACCTGCCGCCCCTGTGAATCTCATTGACATTTCAAGAAAATATGATAAGATGCATTCACTATTGTTTCCTGCCGAAAACGGGCGGAAGGGGCGCGGGAAACGGACTTGATTAGGGAATGGGGGAGGATACATGTCCAAAGAGCTCATCCGTCTTGCCGAAATCAGCAAGGCGTATGACGGTGAAGTTGTTCTGAACAACATAAACCTCTATATCAACGATTCTGAGTTCCTCACGCTGCTCGGGCCCAGCGGCTGCGGCAAAACCACGACACTGCAGATCATCGGCGGTTTCGTGAAGCCGACAGCCGGTTCTGTGTTGTTCGACGGGGTGAGGATTAATGATATCCCGCCCCACAAGCGGCAGGTGAACACGGTGTTCCAGCGCTACGCCCTTTTCCCCCATCTGGACGTTTACGACAACATCGCCTTTGGCCTGCGCATCGCCAGGCTGGGGGAGGATGAGATCGCCAAGCGGGTGACGGAGATGCTGGAGGTCGTGGGCATGCGCGGCTTCGAGGAGCGGAAGGTGGACAATCTCTCCGGCGGCCAGCAGAAGCGCATCGCCATCGCCCGGGCGCTGGTGAACCGTCCGAAGGTCCTGCTCCTGGACGAGCCTCTGGGAGCCCTGGACCTGCGTCTGCGGAAGGACATGCAGGTGGAGCTCAAGCGCATCCAG
>JAFXUU010000027.1 GCA_017524845.1 Oscillospiraceae bacterium | reverse complement strand
GCGCGGCGGCACAGCCTTCCCGCAGCGCCGCGGGAGACTCGCCGTTGCCGGCGGCCTCCAGCGTCCTTTGGCTTTTTCTGGAAAGGGGCAGCCCGTCGGCGTCAACAAAGCGCAGGGTGAGGGCGGAGCCCTCCTGCCGGACAAAAAGCACGGTGTCCAGCCCCCATATCGGGGCAGCGGCCGCGGCTGCGGCTGCCAGAGGCGCATCCAGACGGAATGTCTCCTTCCCGGCGGCCCCCGCTCCCAGGAGAAAGGCTTCCGCCAGCAGACCGCCGTATCCGCTGTCGGCGGCAGCCGCCACGCGTCCGGCTTCCACGCTGCGGCCCATGCGCAGCAGGAGCTCCGGCGTCAGCTCCGTCGCCGCCTCGCCCATGAGCGTCGCCCCCTCCCGAAAGCGCGGCTGCCAGGGGTGGAGGGTGCGGGAGAGGCTGCCGCTGAGCAGGCTGTGCGCCGGCAGAGAGACGCCGGGCCAGAGGCGGACGCCCTCCCGCAGGAGACTTCCCGCGCCGACGCTGACGCCCTCGGCCAACACGCAGCCCTCCCGGAGACGCGTTTCCCGTCCCAGCGCCGCGCCCCGTGAAAGGATGGAGCCCTGCACCTCGCAGCCGGGCTGCAGAACCGCCCCGTCCACCAGGCTTCCGCCGATGCGGCAGCCTTCGGCCACGACGCTGCCCGCGCCGACGGCCGTCCAGGGGCCGATTGCCGCGGCTTCCGATACCTCCGCTCCGGGAGATATCCAGCATGGACCGGGCCGGATCTCCTCCGGTCCGGGCAGGGAGGGCAGGCGAAAGCGTCCCTCCAGCACGTCCCGGCAGATCTCCAGACAGGCGGCGCAGGTCCCGGCGTCGTTCCAATAGCCCTCCGGCTCCCACGTCAGCAGCCTCCGTTTGTTTCGCAGCAGGCGGGGAAACAGGTCCGCGCCGAAATCGAAGCTGCCCTCCGGCGGGATCTCGTCGAAAACGGAGGGCGAAAAAACGTAAATGCCCGTGTTGATGAGGTCGCTGCAGATCTTCTCCGGGCCGGGCTTCTCCGTGAAACGGAGGATGCGCCTGTCGGCGTCCGTCAGCACCAGGCCGTATTCCCCCGGATCGGCCCGCTTCTGCACCAGGACCGTGCCCTCGGCGCCGCTGATGCGGTGCTTTTCCATGAGGGTACGGAGATCGAAGGAGCAGGCGGCGTCCCCGCCGATGACCAGGAAATCCTCCCCCTCGGCGAAGTCCCTGCAGGCGCGCACGCTGCCCGCCGTCCCCGCAGCCTCCCGTTCCGTCCGGTATTCGATATGCACGCCGAAGCCCTGTCCGTCCCCGAACCAGGAGCGGATCGCCTCCGGAAGATAATGGAGGGTCATGCAGAGCTCCGTAAAGCCGCAGTCCCGGAGCAGAAGGACGATATGCTCCAGCAGCGGACGGTCAAAGAGGCGGAGCATGGGCTTCGGCCGGTTCACGCTCAGGGGGCGGAGGCGCGTGCCTTCGCCGCCGGCAAGTATGATCGCTTTCATGGGCGTTTCCTTTCTGCGAACGGGCAGACGCCGGTCCGCAGAGGATAATGTGGCCCGGAAAAGCCGGTGAAATACGCGACGGCGGCAAAAACAGAGAAAAGAGCGGTGAAATTTCGCCTGAGATATTGTAAACAGTTGCAATAACTGATAAAATAAACAAATCTGGGAGGTTATGTCATGGAAAAGAAACCGAAACTGAAACCCCGCTCCGATTCAGCTTTCCTCCGCTTCTTCCGGCCTTCCATGCGTCTGTATTTCACCGTGCTTGTGATCTTCGCCGTCCTGGCGATGGTTCTCCGTCACTGGGAGCTGGCGTTCATCGAGCTGGCCGTGGCTTCGATCCTGCTGCTCTATTCCAGATACGTCCACAGCCGGCAGGAGAAGCAGATCCTGGAATACGTCAGCTCCTCCGTCCGGCAGCAGGAGGATATGAACGCCTATTCCATCCTCAGCATGCCTCTGGCCCTGTCCATCTTCAATCTTCGGGACGGAACGGTACTCTGGAGCAACGAGGAATTTCTGGCGATCACCGGGGAGCGGACGCATATTTTCGAAATCACCATGGCGGACATGGTGCCGGGCTTCGGCCTGAAGTGGCTCTCGGAGGGCCGCAAGGAAGCGCCGGAGCTGGCGGTGATCGGGGATAAGAAATACCGGGTCTACGGCAGCGTGTTTTCCCTGGAGTCCGGCGCGGTCTCCGGCAACCTCTGGGGCATCACCTATTTCGTGGACGTGACGGAGTATGCCCGCACGGCGGCGGAGTACGCCGCGTCCCGTCCCGTGGTGGGCATCATCATGCTGGATAACTACGACGAGCTGATCAAGAACCTGAACGAAACGGCGAAATCCTCCATCCTGGCCCAGATCGACCACCGCATCAACGAGTGGACCGCCGGCGCCGGCGGCTATCTCTGCCGCTACGACCGGGATCGGTATATTTTCATTTTTGAGGAGCGGCAGATGCCCCGCTTCATGGAGGGGCATTTCAGCATCCTGGATTCCGTGCGGGAGCTCCAGAGCGCCAACGGCATCGCCGCCACGGTCTCCGTCGGCTTGGGCAGGGGAGCGCAGAGCCTGGAGGAAGCCTATCAGTTCGCCATGCTGAGCATCGAGATGGCCCTGTCCCGGGGCGGCGACCAGACGGTAATCAAGACCCCGCTGAACTTCGAGTTTTACGGCGGCCGCGCCGTGGCGGTGGAGCGCAGGACCAAGGTGAAGTCCCGGGTCATGGCCTCCGCTCTGGGCGAGCTCATGGCAGACGCCTCCGGGCTGCTCATCATGGGCCACAAGTTTGCCGACCTGGACAGCGTCGGCGCCGCCGCGGGCCTGTGCTGCATCGCCAGGAAGACCGGAAAGACCGCCCGCATCGTCATAAACGGAGATACGAATCTGGCCAAGCAGATGATCGAGCGGCTCCGCCGCCTTCCGGAGTATGCGGACACCTTCATCGGAGAGCAGGAGGCCTTCATCGAGGCCGACGGGCACACGCTCCTCATCGTGGTGGATACCAACCGCCCCGATCAGGTGGAGTCCGAGGACCTGCTGCTGAGCTGCAACAAGGTCGTCGTGGTGGACCACCACCGCCGGGCCGCGGACTATATCGCCGACGCCGCGCTGAATTTCCACGAGCCCTATGCCTCCTCCGCCAGCGAGCTCACCACGGAGCTGCTCCAGTATCTGGTGGAAACGGCGGATATCCGCAAGGCGGAGGCGGAGGCCCTCCTGGCCGGCATCGTGCTGGATACGAAGAATTTTACCATGCGCACCGGCAGCCGCACCTTTGAAGCGGCGGCCTTCCTGCGCCGCTGCGGGGCGGATACCACAGAGGTCAAGAAGCTCCTGCAGAACGATTTTGCCAGCACGGTGGCCCGCTTCTCCATCGTGGAAAAGGCAAAGGAATACAAGCCGGGCATCGCCGTGGCCGAGGGCCTGAACACGCGGGACCGCATCATCGCGGCCCAGGCGGCGGACGAGCTGGTGAACATCGCGGGGATCGAAGCCTCCTTCGTGATCTACGACGCGGATGAGACCGTGAACATCTCCGCCAGGAGCATCGGCGAGGTGAACGTGCAGGTCATCCTGGAAAAGCTGGGAGGCGGGGGGAACCGCTCCACCGCCGGAGCCCAGCTTCGGGATCTGACGGAGACCGAGGTCAGCGCGAGGCTGAAAGCGGCCATAGACGAGTATTTGAGCTCTGATTACGGAACGGAGGGAAATCCATGAAGGTCATTCTGAGTGCAGACGTGAAGGGCCAGGGGAAAAAGGGCGACATGATCGAGGTATCCGAGGGATACGCGCGCAACTATCTGCTGCCCCGGAAGCTGGCCGTCAAGGCCACCGCCGACAACCTCAACGCCCTGAAGCTGAAGGAGAAGGCGAAGCAGGCCCAGATCGAGAAGGAGAAGGAGCAGGCCCGGGCCTACGCCGCGCAGCTGGACGCTTCCGTGGTGAAGGTCCGCGCCAAGGGCGGCGAGAACGGCAAGCTCTTCGGCTCGGTCACCAGCAAGGAGATCTCCGAGGCGCTGAAGGCCCAATACGATATCACGCTGGAGAAAAACCGCATCGTCCTGGAGGAGAACATCAAGAGCTTTGGCTCCTACGACGTAAAGTGCCGCCTGGGATACGAGATCAGCGGTACGATCCATCTTCTGGTGATCGAGGAATAAGCGCAGCTTACGCGGTGAAGGGAGGGAGAGAACGTGGATGAGCTTTTCGGCCGCCAGATGCCCCACAGTCTGGAAGCGGAGCAGGCGGTGCTTGGCTCCATCCTCATCGATTCCCGCTGTGCTCCTCAGGTGATCTCCGCCCTGAAGCCGGGGGATTTCTATACGGAGCTGAACCGGGGCATTTACGAGGTCATCTGCTCCATGTTCAATTTTGCCCGCCCCATCGATGCGGTGACGGTGCTGGACGAAATGAAGCTCCAGGGCATTTACAACGCCCAGAGCTCCCAGTCCTACCTGATCGAGCTCATGAACGTCACCCCCACGGCGGCCAACGTCATGCGCTACGTGGAGATCGTGCGGGACAAGGCGCTTCTGCGCGGCATCGCCACCGTCGCGTCGGAGATCACCGCCGCCGTCAACGAAGGCACCGGCGCCGGGGAGGACGTGCTGGAGAACGCGGAGCGGAAGATCTATGCCCTGCGCCAGGGAAAGACCATCGGCGGGCTGGAGCCCATTTCCTCAATCCTGGGCGAGGTCTATCAGAATCTCGCGGAGCTCAGCCGCACCAAGGGAGGCATCCCCGGTCTGCCCACGGGCATCGGCGAGCTGGACGAGACCATCATGGGCCTCAAGGACTCCGACTTCATCATTCTGGCCTCCCGTCCCGGCATGGGCAAGACCAGTCTCGCCCTGAACATGGCCCTGAACGTGGGGAAGAAGACGGGGAAGGCCGTGGCCATCTTTTCCCTGGAAATGTCCCGCCAGCAGCTGGCCACCCGCCTCCTGTCCAGCGAGGCCTTTGTGGACTCCAAAAAGCTGCAGACGGGGATGCTCAGCAGGGAGGACTGGCAGAAGCTCAGCGCGGCCACCGCAGCCATCAGCCGCACGAAGCTGTATATCGACGATAACTCCGTCGTCACCGTTTCGGACATGAACGCCCAGTGCCGCCGCATTTCCGGCCTGGGGCTCGTGGTGGTGGATTACCTCCAGCTCATGACCTCCGCCACAGGGGAGGGGAGCGAGAGCCGGCTCCAGGCCGTGGCGGAGATCAGCCGCATGCTGAAGATCATGGCCAAGGAGCTGAACGTGCCGGTGCTCTGTCTCAGCCAGCTGAGCCGCGCCAGCACCCAGCGGCAGGACAAGCGGCCCATGCTCTCCGACCTGCGGGAATCCGGCTCGCTGGAGCAGGACGCGGACATCGTCCTTGGCCTGTACCGGGAGGATTATTTCAACAAGGAATCGGAGGAGCACAATAAGGCGGAGCTCATCGTCATGAAAAACCGGCACGGCAACACGGGCACCATCCCGGTGCAGTGGATCCCGGAATATACGACCTACGCGTCCGTGGAGCGCTTCCGGGAGGAGCCGTAAATGGGCGTTCCCGATCGGGTAAAGGCCGCTCTGGAGGAATACGGCATGCTTGCCGGAGCCCATACCGTGATTTGCGCTCTCAGCGGCGGGGCGGATTCCGTATGCCTGGCGGACGTGCTCCTTGCGCTGGCGCCGGAGCTGGGCTTCCGGGTGGAATGCGCGCATTTCAACCATCTGCTGCGGGGAGAGGAAGCCCAAAGGGACGAAGCCTTCGTCCGCGGCTGGTGCGCCTCCCGGGGCGTGAAGCTCCACGTGTCCTCCGGCGACGCGGCTGCCTTTGCCGCGAAGGAGGGCCTGGGGCTGGAGGAAGCGGCCCGCGTCCTGCGCTACGGCTTCCTGGAGGGCCTGGGGGACGGGGGGACCCGGATCGCCACCGCCCATCAGGCGGAGGATCAGGCGGAGACCGTGCTGCTGAACCTGCTTCGGGGAAGCGGGCTCCGGGGCCTGGGCGGCATCCCGCCGGTGCGGGGACGGGTGATCCGCCCGCTGCTGGCGGCGACCCGTCCGGAGATCCTGGCCTATATCCGGGAGCGGGGGCTTTCCTTCGTGGAGGACAGCTCCAACGCATCCGACGATTTCCGGCGCAATAAGCTGCGCCATCGGGTGCTGCCCGTCCTGGAGGAAATCGAGCCTGCCTTCGCGGAAAACCTCGCCAGGGCCGCGCGGCTGCTGCGGGAGGACGAGGACCTCCTGCGCGGAGAGGCGGAGAAGGAGCTTTCCCGGGAAGCTGACTGGGTGCGAATCCCGGCCGGGCGCCTCTCGGAGCTGCCGAAGCCGATCGGAGCCAGAGCCGTGCTGTCGGCAGCGGAAGCCTTCGGGACG
The DNA here is from genome assembly GCA_017524845.1 of Oscillospiraceae bacterium. Lineage (GTDB taxonomy): Bacteria > Bacillota > Clostridia > Oscillospirales > Oscillospiraceae > UBA1774. Next base: position 1,890 of record JAFXUU010000027.1, on the reverse strand, counting down.
CGTCTGGGAAGCAGGCATGCCGCCGCCGTCCTCCGTCTGGCCGCGGAGGGCGGGCCCTCCGCCTCCCTGGACCTGCCGGGCGGACTCTGCGCCCGCCGCCGCTACGGGGAACTGCTGATCGGGCCGAAGCCGGAGCCGCGGAGCCTCTCCGAGGCCGTGCTGACCTTCAACGGCTGGACGGAGCTGCCGGAGGCCGGACTGCGTGTCTTTTGGGGCGAATCGGGGACGGAAACGAAAATTAACGGTAAATTCACGACTTACTTCTTCAAAAAAGACAGGATCTGTGGTAAGATAACCGTCAGACCTCGCATGGAAGGCGACGTGCTCCGCCTGTCCGGGGGCGCCGGGAGCGTGAAAAAACGGATGATCGACGGGAAGATCCCGGCGGCGGACCGGGCCCTCGTGCCCGTGTTCTCGGACGAAAAAGGCGTGATCGCCGTATTTGGCCTGGGAGCCGATCTCCGCGCCGCCGCCGCCCCCTCCGAGGCGGACGCGGTGCTCATCGTGGCGGAAAGGACATAATGATATGGAGCGTTATACGCTGGAAACCCTCATCAGCGCCGGGCAGCTGGCCGAGAAGACGGCGGAGCTGGGACGGCAGCTCACCCTGGACTATAAAGATAAGGATACGGTATTTGTGGGTATACTGAAGGGGTCCTTCATCTTTATGGCGGATCTCGTCCGCCAGGTGAAGATCGACAGGCTGGAGATCTGCTTTATGATGGTCTCGTCCTACGGCTCCGGAACCCGCAGCACCGGCAACATCATCATAAAGAAAGACCTGGAAAACGATCTGGCGGGGAAGCACGTGCTGATCGTGGAGGATATCATCGACAGCGGCAATACCCTGACCTATCTGAAGAAATATCTGGCCAACCGGCAGGCGGCCTCCGTGCGCGTCTGCACCATGCTGGATAAGCCCTCCCGGCGGGAGACGGACCTGGTGCCGGATTACCGGGGCTTCGAGATCCCGGACGCCTTCGCGGTGGGCTACGGCCTGGATTATCAAGAACACTTTCGCGAGCTGCCCGACCTGTGCGTCCTTCGCCGGGACGGGGAGCAAGCCTGAGGATACGATCGTTCCCAAACGGGGGGTGCTTCATTGAAAAGAGACAGAAAGACAAGGGATATCGGTTTTTACGTGCTGATCCTGGTGGTCCTGGTGGCGGTCATTTTCCTGCTGCTGTCCAACAACAGCACCGAGGGCCTCAAGTATTCGGAGGTGCGCCGCCTCTTCGAGGCGGGAAAGGTCAAGTCCTTCGTGGTGGACGGGGAATCCCTGATCCTCTCCTTCCGGGAGCCCTATGAGGGGCGCTATACCGCCAACCACAGCCTGTACAGCTTCGGCGTCTTCTATGAAGACCTGCACGAGCTCATCGACCAGCAGTGGCACGACGGGATCATCACCGACTACGACTACGACGTGGGCTGGCAGGTGCCCTGGTGGCTGAGCTTCCTGCCCTATCTCCTCATCATGATCGTCTTCGGCGTGCTCTGGTTCGCCATGATGAACCGGGGCATGGGCGGGGACAAGGGCGCCATGCGCTTCGGCAAGGCCCGCACCCGGGTGGGCGCCACGGAAAAGAAGGTTACCTTTGCGGACGTGGCCGGCGCCGACGAGGAAAAGGAAGAGCTCAAGGAGATCGTGGAGTTCATGAAGGACCCCCAGCGCTATGTGGAGCTGGGCGCGCGCATCCCCAAGGGCGTGCTGCTGGTCGGCCCTCCGGGCACCGGCAAGACCCTGCTGGCCAAGGCCGTGGCCGGGGAGGCCGGGGTGCAGTTCCTCTCCATCTCCGGCTCCGATTTTGTGGAGCTGTACGTGGGCGTCGGCGCCAGCCGCGTGCGCGATCTCTTCGACCAGGCTAAAAAGGTGGCCCCCGCCATCATCTT